>CAIJLV010000147.1 GCA_903821635.1 uncultured Verrucomicrobiota bacterium
AGCCCCCCCCTCATAACCGGCTATGCTTGCCCATTGGATATCTTTTAGCACTCCGTCAATCTCACTACTTCATGAAGCATAAAGGAACGGTTTATCTCGTCGGCGCTGGGCCTGGTGACGTTGGTTTGTTGACCCTGCGTGGGGCCGAGCTCCTTGGTCGAGCTGACGTCGTGGTATCTGATGCCTTGGTCAATCCCGACTTGCTCCGCTTGGCCGCTTCTGGAGCCGAGATTATTTCGCGGGTGCAGGGATCGAGCAACCATCCGGTTTCACAAGAGGAAATCTGCCAATTGCTGGTGAATAAGGCCCGCGAAGGGAAAACCGTCATCAGGCTGAAAGGGGGAGATCCTTACATATTTGGTCGAGGCGGAGAAGAGGCGGAAGTTTTGGCAGCAGCCCGAATTCCTTTTGAAGTGGTGCCAGGGGTTTCCTCGATTTCGGCCGTGGCGAATTATGCGGGTATCCCCCCGACGCACCGCGATTTTTGCTCGAGTTTTCAAGTTATCACGGGCCATGAAACCCCCGCAAAGAGTGAGTCGGTAGTGGATTGGTCTAAGGTCGCTCAAGCGGGTGGCACTAAGGTGGTTTTGATGGGGGTGAAGCAGATTCGACAAATCTCCCTCCAGTTGCTTACGCACGGACTGGCCCCTTCCACTCCGGTGGCGATGGTGCGAAACGGCACTAGTGGCGGACAGCGGACTTTGGTGGGCACTTTGGCTACGATCGCAGATCAAGCGGAGGCTGCTCAATTCACCGCTCCGGCTGTTACCATTATCGGTGACGTGGTGAGCTTGCGGAACAATTTAAATTGGTTCGAGCAGCGTCGCCTCTTCGGCCAGCGGATTGTCGTAACCCGAACCCGGGAGCAGGCCAGTCAACTTTCGCGGCAACTGTCGGATCGGGGGGCTGAGGTGTTGGAGATTCCGACCATCAAGATTCAGCCGCCTACGAATTATGGACCGCTTGTCGAATCGATAACCAGTATGGGAGAATATGACTGGTTGGTTTTCACCAGTCCGAATGGAGTCACCTCGTTCTTTGATTATTTCTTCAAGGCGTTTGACGACGTCCGCGCCCTCGGTCAGGTGCGTATCGCCGCAGTCGGGCCGGCCACGGCGGCCAAATTGAAGGAACTGCATCTCCGGGTGGATGCCATGCCAGATGAATATGTCGCCGCCAAGGTGGCCAAAGCGATTGCTGAACTGGAGAGTATCGAAAATCTGCGGGTGCTCTGTTTACGAGCCGAAGTAGCCAGTCTCGACCTCATCACCAAGCTCGAAGAACTCGGCGGCATTGTGGATGATATCGCTTGCTATCAAACGGTGCCTGAGACGGACGATCTAAATGGTGCTGCGGCCAGCTTGGCGGAATCAGGCGCGGATTGGATTACGTTCACGAGCGCTTCGACCGTTGAGCATTTTCACGCCCGCTTCGATCTGCCCAAGGTATTGGCGCAATTTCCCAAGATAAAGACCGCCTCGATTGGCCCCGAGACCAGCAAGGCGCTCGCTGCGCTTGGCGTGAAGCAGACTGTGGAAGCAAAACCCCACAATCTCGACGGACTGGTTAGCGCCATTGAACACGCAGTGGGGAAAGCGAAGTAAAGCCCACTGCGGTTGACCGCTTGAAAAGCTGGCCTGGTGGGTCCTTCAGAGCAGTTCCACTGCCCGCTGCAGCTCCGTATCGGTATTGTAGTAATGCGGGCTAAAACGGATCCATTGGCGGCTATCCCTCGTCTGGCGCAGGGAGGCCACTATTCCGTGGGCATCCAGTTTGGCGTGCAGGGCAGCGAGATTGTCGCCCTTGCGGGTGAAGGTGACCATACCGCTGGTGTTCTCGATGGGCATTTCAAGGTTTAAAATTTCATAGCCCTTGGCGGCAATAGCCGGAGCTAGCCAAGCTCGTTTACGCGCCAACTCGGCCCCGACGTTTTCGATCCCGATTTCCTCCAGCAGGGCGAAGGCGGCCCGCAGACCGGCGAGTCCGACCAGATTGTGTGTGCCCGCCTCGTAACGCCGGGCGTCGTTCCGGAATTCCAGCGAATCCTGCGCGATAAAGCCGGGGCACTTTACATTGTGCCAGCCCTGCACGATCGGACGTAGGTGCTCTTGGAGTTCGCGCCGCACATACATCACGCCGGCCGCGCAAGGGCCCAATAACCACTTGTGAGCGTCGGCGGCCAGCATGTCGAAATGCTGGGCGGCCACCGGAAACGCGCCGAGCGTTTGGATGCCATCGACGCAGAATAAGATGTTCTGCCCGCGCAGCCATTTGCCGATGGCTTCGAGGTTCAGCCGCCAGCCGCCAATGAAGTGACAACTGGCCAACGCGACCACCTTGGTGTTGCCGTCCACGGCGAACTGGATGTCCACGAGGCGGATTTTGCCAATGTCCTTGGCGTTCACGAACCGAACTTCGACACCCTTTTCCTCGAGCGCCATCCAAGGATAGACGTTGGATGGGTAATCGTCCTGATACACGAGCACGTTGTGCCCCTTGCGCCAGTTTAAGCCCGCGGCCAAATAGCTCAAAGCCGTGGAAGTGGGGCCGACAAAAGCAATTTCCGCGGGCTGTGCTTGAATCGAGCTCGCGACCAAGCGGCGCGTGTCCGCGATATAATTGGGCGGCAAACTCGCTTCCTGATCTTGCGTAAGCGAGGAGTGGATCCGCGCCGTCATCGCTTCCGCAACCCGTCGGGGAAGGGGGCACACTCCGGCGTGGGCCAGATAGATTTTTTCCCGACAAATGGGGAATTCATGCTGGCGCAGTTCCTCGTTGGCGTGCAGTTCGGCAATCGTCATCGCGTTTAGCTTAGCGGGAAGGCGTTTCGAACAAAACTCAGGAATCGTTCGCTTCGCCGCCGAGTATGCGGGCGTCCGGCAAAAGCCTGCCGACTAGGCGGCGCTCAGGTTGAACGCGCTGAATAGTCAGATTGGCAGACTCTGACCTGACTGGGCGGCGGCACCGGAATTTTATCGGCCTGATTCGGTAGCGGCAGGTCTGGCCGGTGGTTCAAGCATGAATTCCGCGCGCGCTTTGACTTCTCCATTCACGAGCAGATCAACGGCATGGCGGCCGGGATGGTGGCGGCGCGTAGTGAAGTCCCGGAGGCATTGCCGCTTGGTAATGGCTAGGGGGGCGTGTGGTTCGAGGCTGACTTCCTTCCATTTGAATACCTTCGCCGAGCGGGTGCCTGCTTGCTTCACGTAGTGGAGGGCGTAATCGACCACGAGTTTCTGCCGTTGACTGGTGCTGGACTGCAATCGAGCGGAGAGGGTCAAGGTTTCGCCGATCCGCAGCTCGGCGGGGCTCACTTCGAAGTGGGTCACGGCCACTTCAGCCCGGCGGCCGGCCCCAATTATGCCGAGGGCTTGGCGGTCGCCTCGCTTGATGAGGGTGCGCAACGCCTGCTTGGCGATCCAAGCCGTGGTGGGGCGGGTGAGATCCCAGCCGGCAAGCCGTGCGAAAACCCAATCGGGATTATCCTTGGTGATGTCGTTGAGGTGGTTGGCGACCGATTTGCGCACGTAAAGGCTCGGATCGCTCTGCAGCCGGTCGAGGATCGAGGCGACGGGCGTCGGGTCAGCCATGAGCGCGGCGAGTCTAAACGACCAGGGAAGGCGTGGCCGACAACCTTCGCTGGCAAGGCGGCGCACCTGTTCATCGGGATCGTCTGCCCAAGTGGTCATCACCTTAAGGGTTCGGCGTAGGTCGAGCCGGAGGAATTCGCGCACCGCGAATTCGGACGAGCCAAACGGGGTAAAAAACTTCAGGGCCGCCATGGAGCGCTCAAAGTCGTCCCGGCCGTAAAGACCCACGTAATCCGGCAGCACGAGTGAAACAAAGTTGTGCTGTAACCGGGGAGCCAGTTCGTGCAGCACAGCCAACGCGGCGGGATAGGGCTGCGGCAGAGTCGCCCGGAGGGCCTCCGTCGTGCGCCGTAATCGTTGCAACAAGCTGCAGGCCTCCAAGCCCGGCAGCGTGAGGGCGAGAAAATGCTGGGCATCGAAATCGCGCTGCAATTCAAGCAGCTCTTTCGCCAGTTGTTGGTAGCGGGTGGCGTTGAACCATTCCTTGAGTGGGGTAGGCGCGCTCATGGCTGGGTAGAGTGGGGCTTGCCCGCGGCGACTGGGGATGGAGCGGAGCAAGTCCCGGCCGAAACCTCGCCGCGAGAGGCCAAGGGTAGGGATTTTGCGCGCTGCACGGCGGGGGAGGTAACTGAACCTCAGCTTGGGCGCCAGCCTCCGCTGCGGGCGACGGCGGGTGGGCCTGGCGCGAACTTCCCCCTTGTTCCCTTTCCCTGCTGCCCGCGATAACTCTGCTTCCGATGAACCTTCTCGATGATCTGGAATGGCGCGGCCTCATCGCCGACTGCACCGACCTAGCCGAGCTGCGTCTGCGGCTCAACACCGGCCGAGTCACGCTGTATTGCGGCTTCGACCCCACGGCGGATTCCCTGCACGTCGGCCACCTCGTGCCGCTGATTTGCCTGCGCCGCTTCCAGAACGCGGGCAACATCCCCATCGCCGTCGCGGGCGGCGCCACCGGCAGCGTGGGCGATCCCTCGGGCAAATCCGCTGAGCGAAACCTGCTCACCAAGGAACAGATCTCCGCCAACGTCGCCGCCGTCGGCCCGCAGCTCGCGCGCCTGCTCGACTTTAACGTGACGCCCAATCCGGCGAAGCTCGTGGACAACGCCTCGTGGACCGACGGCGTGTCGTTCATCGGGTTCCTCCGCGACATCGGCAAGCACTTCACGGTGAACCAGATGATTGCCAAGGAATCGGTGCGCGCCCGCATGGAGGACCGCGAGGTGGGCATCAGCTTCACCGAATTCAGCTACATGCTGCTGCAGGCGTTCGACTTCTATGTGCTCGCTCGCGATCAGGGCTGCACGCTCCAGATCGGCGGTTCCGACCAGTGGGGCAATATCACGATGGGCATCGACCTCATCCGCAAGAAGCTCGGTCAGCCCGCCTTTGGTCTCACCCTGCCGCTCATCACCAAGTCGGACGGCACGAAGTTCGGCAAGACCGAATCCGGCGCCATCTGGCTCGACCCGAAGAAGACGAGTTCTTACCGCTTCTACCAGTTTTGGGTCAACGTGGATGACCGGGACGTGATCCGTTACCTCAAGCTGTTCACGTTCATCGGCCGCGATGAGGTCGAATCGCTCGCCGCCCAGCACACCGCCGATCCCGGTAAACGGGTCGCCCACCGGGCGCTCGCGCAGGCGATGACGGACCTCATCCACGGTGCCGCCGCGACCCAAGAAGCGATCCGCGCGAGCGAAATTCTTTTCACTGGCAGTCCGCTCGACGGACTGAGCGAAGACACGTTCAACGAAGTCGTCGGCGAAGTGCCCACGCGAAAACTGGAACTGGCGAGCTTGGCCGGCGCTGGCCTAGCGGTCGTGGATCTCTTCGTCGCGTCCGGTCTGTGCCCCAGCAAAGGCCAAGCCCGGAAGGATCTCGAAGGCGGCGGTCTCTACTTGAATAACGTGCGGCTGACCGAGACCAGCCGCTGCGCGACGATTGCCGACCTGCTGTTCGGCAAACATCTGCTGCTGCGGAAGGGGAAGCGAAACTACGTGGTGGTAACCGCGGCGTGACGGCTGCCTACCGGACTAGCGTAGTTCCTCCGGCTTCTTCCCCGCTTCCCGTAGCGACCGCAGGCTGAGCGCGGCGTGCCGTTTGGCCAAGCGGACACCCTGCTCGTCGGTCACCAACGGGCAGTGGTAAAACGCCGGCGCGTTCAGGCCCAGCGCCCGGAACAGCAGTAGTTGTCGGGCGGTGGAGACCAGCAGGTCGGCCCCGCGCACCACTTCGGTGATCTGCATGCTCGCGTCGTCCACCACACAGGCGAGCTGGTAGCTGGGTAGCCCGTCGTGCCGCCAGACCACAAAGTCCCCCAAGTCGCTTCCCGCCACGAACCGCTGCGGCCCGAGGCGCCCGTCTACGAACTCGACCACCTCGCCGTCTGGAACCTGAAAGCGCCACGACGGAATCCGGCTTGGACCATCGGCCGCTGGCGGACTCGAAGACAGGGGCGAATCCACGTCGCGGTTTCGCGCGCGCGCTCGTTTTCCTTCACCCTGAACCGCTTCGTCAAAGCCCGAGGTAGGGGTCGGGCGGATTTCATTTTCGTCCGCCTTCGTCCGGCCGTTGGTCAGGGTTTTCACAGGAGACTCATTACAGCCTCGTCGACACGTCCCGGGATAGATCGGTTCGTCATCTGCGGCGTGCGGCGCAGTGAGCGCCGATACAATGTCTTTCCGCGAACAGGTGCAGGGATAGAGGAAGCCGCCCGCCTTCAGCTGTTCGAAGGCGGCTCGATACTGAGGCAAACGCTCGCTCTGACTGTAAGGGCCAAAGGGACCGCCCACGTCGGGCCCTTCGCTCCATTCGCAGCCGAACCAGCGCAGGTCTTCAAGGAAACCGCTGACGAATTCCGGCCGCACACGCGCCTGATCCAAGTCGTCGTTCCGCAAAATCAGCGTGCCGCCGGCGGCCCGGGCGCGTTCCCGAGCGGTCCAGAACGTGCGTGCGTGGCCGAGGTGCAGGTAACCCGTCGGCGAAGGCGCCAAGCGGCCACGATAGGCCGCACCGGGAGCAGCGCAGGGGGGCTCAGGGGTCATTGGTTAGCCGTCCTCGTCCCGAGCCGTTCGCGCAAGCCGGGCAGGTTTCTGCCCAGAAATCGCTCTGTTTTGCCACAGTCGAGCGTGGTGTCGGGCGCGCGCGGCGGCCCCAGATAGCTGCGCCGTGAGGCCGACCGGAGCTGGCCGCGCAGTTCCGGGTGGTGCTCGGCGACGAGTTCGCCGATTTCCCAGCGCGAAAGCCGATCGCCCCCGGCGACGTGATAGGTGCCAGTGGCCGCCGCGGTTAGTAATTCGAGCACGGTCGTCACCGTGTCGGCGACGGTAATGGGCGAGCGGAACTCGTCGTTGAACAGGCTGAGCGTCTGGCCGGCTCGGACGGCGAGAAGCATCTCTTCGGCGAAAGACCGGTCGCCCGTGGGGGAAACGCCATAGTTCAGCGAAGTTCTGACGATCAGGTGCCGTGGATGCACCCGCACGGCCGTTTCGGCGGCCACTTTGGTTTCACCATAGACATGCAGCGGATTCGGCGGGCTGTTCTCGGCGTAATGGCCGCGGCGGCCGTCGAAGATCAGGTCGGTGGAAAAGAAAACGAAGCGACCCTCCCCGGCGAGTTCGGCCAAGTGGCGGGTGACCTCGACATTGGTGCGGTGGGCAAGAATGGGATCGGTCTGGCACGCCGGGGTCTTGCTCAGCGCCGCGCAGTGCAGGATCACGGCCGGCCGGTCGCGTTGGAAGCGTTCGGCCACGGCTGCTGGGTCGAGCAGGTTAAGGTCGTCGCGGGCGAGTGGCCGCACCTGCCACCGGTTGAGGGCTGTGGCCGCCGCGACCAAGTGATGGCCGATCAGGCCACCGGCTCCGGTGACCCACAGGACGGGGCTGGGCGGTGGACTGGGGCGGGGGGACCAATGGGGAATCGTGGGGGACATTTTGGGGCAGCCCAAGGCATTGCAAATTCAAGACCACACCGGCCACTGCTGCCCAATCCTGATTGGCGGGGCAGAACGCCGACCGGGGGAAAGGGTTAGCAGTCAGTTTTCTCCCTGCCAACTACGCGTGCCGGGCTGGAGTAAAAATTCCCCGCCCGATTTACCCCGTGCTCAAACTACTTCCGCGCCGCGGACCGGTTCGCTACACTTTGCCCCTCGTATGCAGCAAACGAACGACCTTCGCGTCGTCAGCAACCGCCGATTGCTCGCGCCCGCCGCGCTCAAAGCCGAGCTGGCGATGAGTGAGCGGGCCAATGCCACCGTGGTCAACGGCCGGGCGACCGTGCAGCGCATTTTGCGCCGTGAAGACCCGCGCCTGCTAGTAGTGCTCGGGCCTTGCTCGATTCACGACCCCAGTAGCGCGCTCGAATACGCCCGCCGACTCCTCGCTCTCCGCGCGGCGGTCGAGGACGAGTTGTTTCTCGTGATGCGCGTCTATTTTGAGAAGCCCCGCACCACCATCGGGTGGAAGGGGTTGATCAATGACCCGCACCTCGACGGCAGCTATGATGTCAATGTCGGCATCCGCACCGCCCGCCGCTTGCTCACCGAGATCAACGAGCTCGGCCTACCCGCGGCGACGGAATTCCTCGATCCCATCGTGCCGCAGTTCATTGCCGACTTGGTGAGCTGGGCCGCGATCGGCGCCCGCACGACCGAAAGCCAGACCCACCGCGAAATGGCCAGCGGTCTGTCCATGCCGGTCGGTTTCAAGAATGGCACCGACGGTTCCCTTCAAATTGCCATCGACGCCATGATGTCAGCCAAACATCCGCACCATTTTTTGGGCATTGACCAAGAAGGCGCCGTCTCGGTCGTGCGCACCACGGGCAACGTGGATGGCCACGTCGTGCTGCGTGGGGGCCGGGCCCGGACGAATTACGACGCTGCCAGCATCGCCGACGCGTCGATGCAGTTGCGCAAGGCGGGCTTGCCGGATGGGTTGATGGTTGATTGCTCTCACGCCAACTCCAGCAAACAGCACGCGAAGCAGGAGGAGGTCTGGCAGAACCTCGTTTCCCAGCGAGTTGAGGGGTGCGATCCGTTGATCGGGGTGATGCTTGAAAGCCACTTGTTCGAGGGGAATCAGCCCATTCCCGAGAACTTGGCCGATCTGAAATACGGCCTCTCGCTCACCGACGCCTGCCTCGGCTGGGACGTGACGGAACGGATGTTGCGCCATGGCGCGGAACGCCTGCGCAGTGCGCGCGCCCAAATCGTCGCGGCGTGAACTTCCCCGGGGATCGACCGATGCAACCCCAGTTCGAAAGTGTGATGGTGGCTATCGGGCTCGCGGTCTTGGGCCTGCTGGGGTTGGTTGTGGTTTGGAAGATTACCAAGTCCCTCGTCAAGCTGTTGCTCTGGTCGGCTGTGTTGTTGGCGCTTGGCGCCGGCACGCTGTGGTTGCTGGGCGAAGCCAAAATCATTTCTCGGCCGGCGACTTGGTTTGCGCCTGCCCCGGTGAAATGAACCGGCTGGCGCGGCGGCGGGGCTGAATTGCCGCTGTAACGTTTCGCGCCTTGGCCCACGCTGGGGCAGATGAAGCGTTTTGGATTCTGGCTCTCCGTTTGGCTGACTCTCAGCGTGACGATCCGGGCGGCGGAACCCGCAACCGAGCCGCTGGCAAGCGCGCCCGTGCCCCGCGACGTTCTTCCGACCAGTCCCGCGGCCGGCTTCAGGCTTCCGCGTCCGCCCGCGCCTTTGCATCCTTCGCGCATGTCCGCTGCCGCCGCTGCCAAGCGCCACGCCGAGCTCGCTGCCGAAGTTCGCCGGCTCGATCACGCCTATTATGTGCTCGCGCGGCCGGAGGTGAGTGACCGGGAATACGACGAGCTTTACCAAGAATTGGTGGCGCTGGAACGCCAGTTTCCGGAGCTGATCACCCCCAATTCGCCGACTCAGCGGGTGGGGGGCGCGCCGACGGCAGGGTTTGCGCGGGTCGCCCACCTCCAGCCGATGCTTTCCTTGGATAAGGTGGCGGCCGCTGACCATCCCACTGTGACCGAGGAGCCTGACCGGGAGCGGCGAAGCCGGGCGCAGGATCAAAATACGCTCACCGAGTTGCGGGCCTTCGACGCGAGCATTCGCCGCCAGCTCGGCCGCGAAGAGGTAGGCTACGTCATGGAGCCCAAGGTTGATGGCGTCTCGATTAGCGTGCACTACCGGCACGGGAAACTGGCGCTCGCCGTCACCCGGGGCGATGGCCAATTTGGCGACGACATCACGGCGAATTTGCGGACCGTCCGGTCGATTCCGCTGGAGCTGAACCTGCCCAACCCGCCCGCGTTACTCGAAGTCCGGGGGGAAGCCTATATGGCCATGGCGGATTTTGACGCGCTGAATGCAAAGCTCGCCGCAACGGGTGAAAAAACGTTTCCCAACGCTCGCAACGCAACGTCCGGCGCCTTGAAACAATTGGATCCGCGCCTAGTGGCCCAACGCCCGATCCGCGCCGTGTTCTATGCGGTGGGCGCCTGCGCTGGCATTTCCTTCGAAACGCAGACGGAGATGCTGCAGGCCTTGGAGAAGTATGGTTTGCCGACCCAGCCGGTATGGTGGCCGTGCCGCGACCTAGCCGAGGTGTTGCGAATCTACGCCGCGGAAGTCGTCGCGGGCTATGACGAGGCGCACGATTTGCGGCGGCGCTTGCCCTACGAGATCGACGGCGTGGTCCTCAAGCTGAACGCCTTCGCGGATTGGGGCCAGATTCCCGGCCGTGCGCGTGCGCCCGGTCACGCCATCGTTCACAAGCCGGTGCCGTGGATTACGCCTGCCGAAACCATCTTGCGCACCATCACGGTGCAAGTCGGGCGCACGGGCGTGCTGACGCCGGTGGCCGAACTGGAGCCGGTGTTTGTGCAGGGCTCGACGGTGGCCCGGGCGACGCTGCACAACGAAGACGAGATCCGCCGGAAAGATATCCGGATTGGCGACACGGTGGTCGTTCGCAAGGCTGGCATGGTGATTCCGGAGGTTTTTGAAGTGATGAAAACCCGGCGGCCGGCGGGCGCGCCGGAATTTGATCTCTTCGCCCATGTGGGGGGGCACTGCCCGGCCTGTGGCGGACCGATCGCCAAGGAGAAGCTGGCGGGCGACGCCGAGGAAGTGGCTTGGCGCTGTCAGAATGTGGCCGGTTGCCCGGCGCAATTGACCCGACGCGTGGAATATTTCGCCCACCGCAAGGCGCTCGAGATCGAGTCGCTCGGCGGAATTGTGGCGGAGAAGTTGGTTGAGCGTGGGCTCGTAAAAGATCCGCTGGACTTGTTTGAGCTGACCGTCGAGCGCTTGGCCAAATTGAATCTGGGCACCGACGAAGAACCGCGGACTTTCGGGGAGAAAAATGCGACCAAGGTAGTGGAAGCACTCCAGCGGGCGAAGACGGCGCCGCTGAACCGTTGGATTCACGCCCTCGCCATTGCCGATGTGGGCGGAGCCACGGCTTACCAACTGGCGCAAACGCATCCCTCACTGGAGGCGTTGGCCACGTCGGAAGTTTTACGCGATATCCGCGCCTTGGGCGCCAAGGAAGCCGAGCGGCAGGAAATCAGCCCGAGGTCGCGAAAAAATCCGCCGAAAGACGAAACCGAAAAGCGGGTGCGCGAGCAACGCGACGCCGAATTGAAGGCTGAGATTTCGACCTTGGAAACGCGGTTGGCGGCGGGCGGATTAAAAGCCCGTTTGCCCGAAGTCGGCCCCGTCGCGGCGGCCAGTGTGCTCAACTACTTCGCCTCGCCGGCGGGAATGGCCAGTTTGGCGCGTATTCGGCAACTGGGCATCACTCCGCGAGGCGGTGCGGCGACGGATGCAGCGGCTCCCGCCGGGCCCTTGGCTGGCAAGACGTGTGTGCTGACGGGCACGCTGACGACGATGACCCGCGACGAGGCTGGAGCCTTGATCCGGCAGGGCGGCGGCACGGTCACCAGTTCGGTGAGCAAGAACACCGATTTCGTCATCGCGGGTGACAGTGCGGGCTCGAAATTGGACAAGGCGAGGGAACTGGGCGTGACGATTCTGAACGAAAAGCAGTTTCGGGACCTGCTGGGAAGCGTGGCACCGAACTCGTTGTTTTGAGCGCGGGCGCAACCGTCGCATTGACGGATGATTTCCGCATCCGTTAGGTTCCCCCGGTAAATACCGGAGCGCCCCGAATTTACCGTTCGGGGCGTTTTCTTTTCCAAGTTACTCGCACATGGCCAATACGATTCTGGTCGGCGCCCAATGGGGCGACGAAGGCAAAGGCAAAATCATCGACGTCCTGACTGAAAAGGCAGACGTCGTGGTTCGCACTCAAGGCGGCAACAACGCCGGGCACACCGTCTGGGTGGGCAAGACGAAATACGTCCTGCACCTGATCCCTTCCGGCATCCTCTGGAAGGGCAAGACGAACGTCGTGGGCAACGGCGTCGTCATCGATCCGGTCGCCTTGGTCGGCGAACTCGACGGCTTGGAAAAACTCAACGTGAAGGTCGCGGGCAAGTTCTTCATCAGTGAGACCGCCCACCTCGTCCTGCCCTATCACCGCGAGCTCGATGCCCAGCGCGAAGTGCTCAAGGGCAAGAACAAGCTCGGCACCACCAAGCGAGGCATCGGCCCCGCCTACGGCGACAAGGTGGCCCGCGTCGGTCTGCGAATGATCGACCTGATCAATCCGGAACGTTTCGCCGCCAAGCTCAAGGACCGCATCAAGGAGAACAACGCCGTGCTCAAGGCTCTCGGAGCCAAGCCGCTGTCCTACCAGAAAGTTCACGAAGCCTACCGCGCCGCGGGTGACCGTCTCCGCCCCTACGTCACGAACACCGTGGTGCTGCTCCATGAGGCCATGCGGCAGGATAAACACATCCTCTTTGAGGGCGCGCAGGGCACTTTCCTCGACATCGATCACGGCACTTATCCTTACGTCACCTCGTCGAACACGACGGCCGGCGGCGCCTGCACCGGTTCTGGCGTGCCGCCGCACCGGATGGACCGCGTGGTCGGCGTGATGAAGGCTTACACGACCCGAGTGGGTGAAGGTCCGTTCCCGAGCGAGAGCGCGCAAATTTCAGACCTGCTCCACGGCATGGGCCGCGAGTATGGGTCGACCACCGGCCGCGCCCGGCGCTGCGGTTGGTTTGACTCGGTGGTCACCCGCCACGCCACTATGGTCAACGGCATCGATGAGCTCGCGATCACCAATACCGACGGCCTCGACACGGTGGAAAACATCAATGTGGTGGTCGCCTACCGTCTCGACGGCAAGGTGCTCAATCACCTGCCGAACGACCTCGAAGACCTCGCTCGGGTGGAACCGGTGTTTGCTGAATTCGACGGCTGGTGCACACCCACTGACAAGATCACCGAGTGGAAGAAGCTGCCCGTAAAGTGCCGAACCTACCTGAAGGCGATTGCCGAATTGTCCGGCGCGAAGCTGAAGATTGCTTCGGTCGGCCCCGGGCGGGAGCAGACGATGTTTCTGTGAGTCGCGCCGGGATCGCAGCGGTGCGACTGAGGCACCTTATTACGGTCACGACTGAATCGGCTGGAGCCTATCCTGCCTTAATACCTAACCATCAGCTAAGGCTGGTGGTAACGCTGCCGGGAATTCGGGAAGCTGCTGCTTGTGCGCAGAGCCTTGCCTTGGACGAACTGTTGGAGCCTGTTGAAACTTTGAAATGAGCGCTGAACCCAAGTTGTCTCCCGCGAGCTTGGCCAATCTCCCCACCCACGTTGCCATCATCATGGACGGCAACGGACGTTGGGCGAAGCAGCGGGGGCTGCCCCGGGTCGAGGGCCACCGCAACGGCGTCGAATCCGTCCGCACCATGGTCCGGGCCTGCGGTGAGGTGGGGATCAAATACCTGACGCTTTACGCTTTCTCAGTCGAGAATTGGAATCGGCCCAAGGACGAGGTGGATACGCTTATGAAGTATCTCGCTCGTTTCTTGAAGAACGAGATCGGCGAACTCAACCGTAACAACGTCCGCTTGGAGGCGATTGGCCAAATCTGGCGACTGCCGGAGTCGGTCCAGCAGCAGTTGGAAAAAACCAAGGCGGCACTCTCAAAAAACAACGGACTAACCCTGGTGCTAGCGCTCAGCTACGGCGGGCGCACGGAGTTGGTGGAAGCCACGCGCGCCATCGCCGCGAAGGTGAAGGCCGGTCACCTCGACCCCGCGGAGATCAATGAGCGAGTCATCGCCGAACATCTCTACACCCGAAATTCGCCCGATCCAGATCTGCTGATCCGCACCAGCGGCGAGATGCGCGTGAGTAACTTTTTGCTGTGGCAGATCAGTTACGCGGAGTTGGTCGTCACTCCGACGCTGTGGCCCGACTTTCGGAAGCCTCAATTGTTTGAAGCCCTTGAAGAATACGCCCGCCGCCACCGCCGGTTTGGTGCGGTCTGAACGCGACCTCACGCTTCGGCGCCGGCGGGCCTCAGGGTGGCCAAGGCTTGCTTGAAATCTTCCGGCAAGGGCGCATCAAACTCCCGCCAGACGCCAGTGCGCGGGTGCCGAAAGGCGAGTCGGCGGGCGTGCAGCAATTGGCGGGGAGCGACAAAGCCGGTTTCTTCCTGCACCCGGAGGCTGGTCCGGTTGCCGTAAACTTCATCCCCGAGCACTGGGTTCCCTAGATGTTGGAGGTGCACGCGAATCTGGTGCGTGCGGCCGGTGTGCAGCCGGCATTCGATGAAACTCGTGCTGCGAAGGCGTTCCAAAATTCGGTAAGAGGTCCAAGCCGGGCGGGCGCCAATCCGATTGTCTTCCACCACGGCCATTTTTTTGCGGTGACTGGCGTGCCGGGCGATCAAGGTGCGAATTTCACCCTCCGGTGGCTCGGGATACCCACAGGCTAGGCACTGGTAAATTTTTTCGACCCGGCGGAGCGCAAATTGGTCCTGTAACTCGCGATGAGAGTGGTCGTTTTTGGCGATCACGAGACAGCCGCTGGTTTCGAGATCGAGTCGGTGGACGATCCCGGGGCGCTGCACCCCACCAATGCCACTCAACTCACCTTCGCAGTGGTGAAGCAGTGCATTCACGAGCGTGCCGTCTTCGTGCCCCGCCGAAGGGTGCACCACGATGTCGGGGGGCTTGTTCAGCACAAGCAGGTCGGCGTCTTCGAACAGCACGTCGAGGGGGATGTCTTGGGCCGAGACTGCCGTGCTTTTGGGGGCGGGCCAACGGACCTGAATCAGGTCCCCGCAGCGGGGTGATTGTGAGGGTTTCGGGGGGCGCCCGTTTACTTGGATGCAGCCTTCGCCGAGCAGGCGTTGGATTTCACCGCGGGAGCACTGGGGATAAATCTCGGCCAAGTAGCGATCAAGTCGCTCGTTGGGACGGGAAACGTCTACGGTAAATGCGTCGTTCTCAGCCATGATAGGTCAGGCGTTTGCGGGGGGAGGGGACTTGCGCAGCAGCCACCAGAGGCTCAAGCCGAGCACTAGGATGATCGCGCTGGCGGTCTGGCCAGGGGTGAAGACGCCCGCCAGCGGCGCCGATTGGTGAGTGTAATCGCCCCGGAACAGTTCGCTCACGGTTCGGATTACGGCGTAACCGATCAAATAAGTGGCGAACACTTGGCCATCGAAACGGCGGCGACGGAAGAGCCACAGCAGGGTGCCAAAAAAGGCCAAGTTCAGCAGCGCCTCGTAGATTTGGGCCGGATGCACCGCCGTCGCGGTCAACGCGCTGACTGGAAAAGTTTCGTGGCCTCGGGGATAGCGGATCGACCAAGCCAAATCGGTTGGCCGGCCAAAGCAGCAGCCGTTCATCAAGCAACCGAGCCGGCCAAAGACATGGCCGAGGGCGATGCCGGGGGCAAGGCAATCGGCCACCCGCCAAACGGGTTGCCGAAGCATCCGTAGGCGGATCAGGGCGGCGAGGGTGGAGCCGATCAACCCGCCATAAAACACCAACCCGCCTCGCCAAAGGGCGAAGATTTCGCCCAGTGGCTTGCCCGCGAAGTCACGCTCCCAGTAACTGATCACGTAGAGGGTCCGGGCGCCGAGCAACCCGCCCAGAATCAACCAAGGTGCGAGGTCGTAAACGAAATCGGCCGTAAATCCGGCCCGAACGGCGTTTCGCGACGCCACCCACAAGCCGGCCATGAAGCCCAAGGCGACTAGCAGGCCAAAGGTGTGGATCGGAAAATTTCCGAACTGGAACAGGATTGGTTTCAATCGAGCAGGGACGGTAGCGGTTATGAACGCTACTGGAAAGCGACGGTTCTTGGGCGGGCACTCCGCGAGGGTGCGTTCAAGGCTGAGGGCGCCGGCCGTGGTGGAAGGCCGGCGCCAGAGTGGTGAGGCCGAAGTTCCGGGCTACTTCAGTTCGTGGTTGCTGACTTTTACGCCCTTGCGGAACGTGTTGAACCCAAACATCGAAGGATCGAAGGCTCCTACCAAGGTAACGTCAGCCTGTTTCGGAACTTCCAAGCCAGTGAGGTAGTAGCTCGCATTCACGAACAACCGGCGCAAGTCTTCGCTCTTGAGGTCGTAGGCCGCTCCGATGGTGGAGCAAAAAATCTTTGAGGTCTTACCCGTTTCGCCTTTGTAGTCACGCAGCCAAGCGATCGGCATGAGCGCTTTTTTGAGGTTGGGAGCGTCGGTTGGGTTCATGCCGACGAGGGTGCAGCCTTGGAGGAGCACCGTGGCGTCGGTGGGGAAATCAGGGTTGACCCCGTAAACGTCGGAGGGGCCAAAAATGTCGTTTACCGAATTCAGCACCGGGTGTTTGGCGTGCTTGCCCTCGATGAACCCGCGGGTGGCTTCTTTGCCGTGGTGGCCATGGTGGTAGGTCCACGTCTCGCCCACGGTGAAGCCGCCGAAGCCGCCGCCCTTGGCTGTCCACGAATACTTCGCATAAGGGCTCTGTTTGTTGCGCTCGTAATTGAAGGCGTGGGTCGCGGTGCGGACGACCATCATCGGTTTCCCTGAATTCAGGTAGTCGACGAAGTGTTTCATGTCGGCATCCGGCAGTTCCCGAAAGCGGAGTTGGTTGAGCACCAAATCGGCCCCGGCCAATAGGTGCAGGCCGGGAATGTTCGTCTGGTTGTTCGGATTGATCGTGCCGTCGGCCTCTTGGCTGAAGAGCACGGTGCACTTGAAACCGTGGTGTTGGCTCAAGATTTTGCCGAGTTGGGGCAGGCTCTCCTCGGATCGGTATTCCTCGTCGCCGCTGAGCAGCACGATCGACTTGCCGTTGGCTTTCCCCGCCGGCGGGTCATAGGTGACCCACTGTTGGGCCTGAACGAACAGAGAAGACGCAACGAGACTGAAGAGCAGGGAAAGTGGCTTCATCGGCAAGAGGTTGAACGACGAAACCGGCGCCGACAATCTTCAGCCTGTCGCAATTTTTACCGGCGAGTGAGCCCGGGCGGTTAGTTTACACAGGTTGACCCTCAGTGGGGGCAACCTTACCCTAGGAACCTGATGGCGGTCACTTCACTGAATCCACCCGATGGCGGTAGCACTGGCAGCCCGCTGCCTGGGGCTGTGGGAAGTTGGGAATCCATCGTGGCGCCAGTGCATCCCTTCCTTGACCGGGTCACGGTGCGGTTGCAGGAGCAATTGGCCTCTTTCGATCCGGAAATTGCCGAATATGCCCGTTATGCCCTTGATAATCAGGGCAAACAACTGCGCCCCGCATTGGTCGCGCTCGCGGGCAGCACGGTGGGGAGCCTGAATGATGATCTGGTCACCGTCGCTGTAGTCATCGAAATGGTGCATCTCGCCACCCTCGTCCATGACGATATCATGGACGAAGCGCAGGTCCGCCGGCGGCGTCCGACCCTCGCGGCGCAGTGGGGTAGTCAATTATCAGTGCTGTTGGGGGATTGTTTGTTCGCCCACGCGCTGAGGTTGGCGGCGAGTTTTCCGACGCCGGCGGTCTGTCGGGCAGTTTCGGAAGCTACGCTGAACGTCTGCACGGGGGAAATTCTCCAAACCCACCGGCGGCGTCGCTGGATGGTGTCGCGCGACGAATATTTCAAAGTCTTGGAGATGAAAACCGCCGAACTGTTTGCGCTGGCGTGCGAACTCGGCGGCCTGTTGGCCGGAGGCACCGAAGCGCAGCAAGTCGCGCTCCGGCACTTCGGACTCAAGCTGGGCACCGCCTATCAAGTGTATGACGATTGCCTTGATCTGTATGGCTCGGAACGGATCGCGGGCAAATCGCTCGGCACAGACCTCGCCACGGGGAAGGTGACGCTCCCCTTACTGACCTTTCTTGAGCGTGCTAGCGCGCCGGATCGAGCGGAAATGCTGGGTTGGCTGGACCGTTGGGAAGAAGGTAATTTTGGGCGAGTGCGCGGGCTTTTGGAGCAACATGGGGCCTTGGCGGAGTCTACCGCGGTCATTGAGCGTATGCTGAACGACGCCCGGACTTCTTTGGCCGAACTGCCGGCTCGCCCCCCGACCGAGGCGTTAAACGCGTTAACCCGGTTTTTATTTAAACAAACGGCTGCACTCGGTGTCTGAACGGCCGTGACCGCCGCCCTCATGGAGTTTCTGCCCTCTTCGCTACCGGTGCGGGGACCCGTTCCTACAGAGGAACCGGGCGATCGGGCCTTGGTGGCCCAAGCCCAAGCGGGAGACACCGACGCCTTCGATCAATTGATCCAGCGGCATCAGCAACGGATCTACGGCCTGTGCTACCATTTGACCGGCAACCACGAAGATGCCAACGACCTCGCCCAAGAGGCGTTCGTCAAGGCGTGGAAGGCCCTCCGCAATTTCAAGGGTGATTCCAGTTTTTACACGTGGATCTATCGCATCGCCTACAACGGCACGCTCAACCATTTGAAGCAGCGGCGGAACCGCACGCCCCATTTGAGTCTGAACGATCTTGATGCCCACGCCGAAAATGACACCGAACTGGTGCAGTTGATCTCGCACAAAACTCCGCGTCGGGATGCTGGATTGACCGAACTCCAGCGACATTTGAACGAGGCCATGCTCCGACTGTCCGAAGAGCATCGGACCGTGGTTACCCTGCATGATGTTCAGGGACTGCCCCACGACGAGATTGCGAAGATCATGAATTGCAACCCCGGCACCGTTCGTTCACGTCTTTTTTACGCCCG
>CAIJLV010000148.1 GCA_903821635.1 uncultured Verrucomicrobiota bacterium
CCCTGCACCGGAAGAGGCCGCGGAGGGCGGGCGGCCCGCGGGAGTAGTCTTCAGAGGGCACCGCGAGTGCCCCCGCCCGGAGCGGCCCGGACAGGGCGACCCACCGACGACGAACGGCCCGGCCTCGGGACCTGAACCCCACCCAATTTCCCCCAAGGGCCGGTAGTTCCCGGCTCCAGGAAGACCGGACTCCGGGATCGGGGGCGGAGCGAGCGGGCAGCAGTGGCCCTCGACCGCCCATAAGCCTTGGCCACGGAAGCCCGTCGTGAGGCCCCCGGTCCCGGTGTCCGGGTAGGCTGTCCCGGAGAGGCGGTTCCGCGCGGAGCGGAGCGGCCGAACTGCCCGTCGCTGGTGCTCGCCCAAGCCTTAAAATTAGCGGGAAACCGATCCAAGAATCGACGCCGCGAAAAAACCAAGGCCTACCGAAGGTTTTTTCTTGGCAAGAAACGGTCATCTGAAGCACTAGGAAAACAGTCACCCGACCGAGCCCAGACGCCTCCTCCCCGCGCCCCGCCGTGTGCCCTCGTGGACACGTCGGACGGACAGGGACCGGCGGTTGGGCAAGGCCGGGTGACGTGGTCCCAACCCGGCAACCTTGACTACCGATCCGCGTTCGCACGCATGAAGCCCCGTCCCCTCCCGTCCCTGTTGTTGCCCGCCCTGGCGGGTGTGGGCGCCCTTGTCGGCGCCGTGTGGCTGACCTTGGCCGCGCCGGGAAATTCCCCCGCCTCAGAGATTTCAAAGTCGGCCCCGCCGGCTCCGGCCCGTGCGCTGACCACCCGCGAGCGATTGGACCGGCTGACCACGGCAACCCGGTTCACGCCGGTGCCGTTGCAACCGCTCGGCGAGGTGGCGCTGGACGAGCGGGAGGAACAGCAGTTGGCGGCCGTCTACGAACGGCTGCAAACTCAACGGGCAACCCAGAAAGGCGAGGGGGCACCGGGGGCGGCCCGCCGGCAGGCGCTGGTGGCGTGGGCGGGAGAGCTGGAAACCTTCGTCGCGGAGCACCCGCAGAGTGCCTGGACGCCGGGCCTCCGGCTGGAACTGGGCGGGGCCTACCTCGCCCGCCTGTCCTACTCCAAGGCGCTGGAACATTGGCGCGCTGCCCATGAGGCCACGGCCGAACGGCAGGAACCGCGGGCGCGGCAAATTGCCGGCGAGGCGGCCCGGGGTCTGGCCCGACTCCTGGCGTTGACCGGTGAGGTTCAGGAGTTTGAACGCCTGCTGGCGGCCGAGACGGCCAAGGACCCCGACCGGGTGCGGGGCACCTGGTATGCGGCGGCCGAGCTGCGGGGCTGGGTCGAAAAGTATCCCGACGAGGCCTACAAGTGCGGACTGCAATGCCTTGATCAACTGGCGAAGATGACCCGGCCGAACCTCTATTCGCCCACCCACCTCTTCATGCGGCCTTCGGATCCGCGGGGCTATGACGCCGCGACGTTGGTGAAGCTGGGACAGGAGTTCGGCCTGACCACGAAAGCGGTGCAACTGGACGGACTGGCGAGCCTGCCGGTGCCGGCGATCCTGCACCTGCGGGTGGGACACTTCGTGGTGGTGCGCCAGCACGACGGCAATTTCTACGAAATCCTGGACCCGGCCGCCGGCAGCCCGGTGTGGGTCACGGCGGCGGAACTCCAGGCCGAAGCCACGGGCGTGGCCATTGTGACCGACGAAACCCGGGGCGGCCCGAACTTCCAGGTGTTGAGCCTGCTGGACGCGGCCAACTACCGGGGCCGGTGCATCCACGGCACCCCGTGGGACACCAATTCGCCGCCGCCGTGCCCGCCGGATTCCTGCTGTCCTCCCGGCGGGGGCGGACCGGGAGGCGGGCCGCCAGGATGCCGCTATTTCTGCGACAATGGAGGGCCACCGAGGCGCCCCCTTGCGACGGGCATGCCCGTGTTCTGGATTGATGAACCCTACCTCAACCTTTGGGTGCACGATACGCCGCTCCATTATGAGCCCAAGTATGGCCCGACCGTGGCCTTCGACCTGACGTTCCGCACCAGGGCCGACACCGGGCTGGCGCTGACGCCGACGCGCAGCGTCGTGACCGGGGACTACTACGACCACTGGTTCTGTTCGTGGCGCTCCTGGGTGAACTACGATACCGACAGCGGCCACCTGGCCTCAGTCGAACTGCCCGAAGGCGGACAACTGCTGTTCAACTTCACGGGCACCAACGCGCTGAGCGACCTGAACTACTGGACGCACGGCCAATTGGAAAAGCGCTACACGGCGGGCAACTTGACCGGCTTCTGGCTGCACCAGGCCGGTGGCAGCCGGCTGGAGTTCGACTACCAGCGCACCTATGCCTTGGACGGCACCCAGCAGGGATTCCTGCTGACGGCGCAGCGGGACAAGGAAGGCCGGGCCACGACGCTCAGTTATGTCCATGACGGTTTCCTGGCCACGGTCACCGCGGCCGACGGGGTGACCTTCACCGTCACCCACGAAGATCAGGCCAACCTCGACGACGTCAACTACGAGCCCGACTACTACACCACCTCCAGGATCACGCAGATCACCAGTTCCCTCGGGCATGTGGTCAGGCTCGGCTACAACGAAACCGGCGCGCACCCGGATTCGGGGCAGAACAGTCCGGGGCTTTCCTCCATCGAGGACAGCGCCGGGATCAAGACTTCACTTTATCTGCTGGTCCGGGGCACCAGCTACCTCCGTTATCCCCATGGCCTGACCACCGTGGAAGTGGCCGGCGCCTTCGGCAGTTCGGACTTCACGGCCGACACGCTCGACCGCTACGTGAATGTCACCCACGCGGACGGTTCCCAGGAAGCCTACGGTGCCCTTTCCGAATACACCGCGTCCGACTGGCCGGATTGGACCTCCCCGCAAATCCCGAACACCTCGACCGCGACCATCAGCATGTTGGACGACACGGACCGGCAACTGCGGAACACCTTCCACTGGGGCAAGGCCGCCCGCGGCCAGATGACGAAGGCGCTGGACGGCACGGAAACCCTCGACTGGGACGACTTCAAGCTCGCGCGTATCCGCCATTGGCTGGCCCACACGGAAGACGAATACACCCACTGGGGCACGCTCTCGTGGGAGCAGGAGCCGTCCCCGGACGGCACCGCCGAAGGCGCGGTGCTCTGGTATGACTACGCGGGGAAGCCCGGTTACTCCGACCATAACCGCGGCACCGAATACCTCCCGGCGGTCGAGGCCCGCGTCATGCCCGACGGCACCACCTGGTATCGCAACTACACCCGCAACTCCGTCGGCAATCCCACGCTGATGGTCGAGCGCTGGCACAATGGCGGCAACTACGTGACCCGCACCAACACCTACACCTATGCCACCGGCGGCGCCGACCTGCTGACCCACGTGGGCCCGGACGGCGTGCTGGAGGCCGGCTACGCCTACGATGGCAACCATCAGGTGCTGCGGATGACCAACGCGGTGTCGGAAGTCACCGCCTACACCTACGATGGCAACGGGCGGCTGACCTCCGTCGTCACGCCAGCCGGCCACGTCACGACCAACTACTACAGCGGCGACACCCGCACCGAGGTCCGGCTGCTGGGCACCGCCGCCTACGCCACCAACGTCACGGTGCGTTACCCGGGCCAGACCTACGTCCGCGCCAGCCTCAACAGCGGCAACCTCACCAACGTCACCACCTGGTTCCAGCACACCGACGAACGCGGCCTGGTGACCACCAACATCCACGACTCCCTGGGTCGCCTGTGGGAACGGCGCTCCAGCGGCCTCGTCGAGCTGTCGCACTACGAGCTTTGGCCCGGCCAAAGTTACGCCG
Source organism: uncultured Verrucomicrobiota bacterium (assembly GCA_903821635.1). Classification (GTDB taxonomy): domain Bacteria; phylum Verrucomicrobiota; class Verrucomicrobiia; order Limisphaerales; family UBA9464; genus CAIWAH01. The sequence continues at coordinate 3,785 of CAIJLV010000148.1, forward strand.
AAGGCACCGGCGGGAAGCAGCTCCTCGACCGCACCGGCTTGGTGAAGGTGGCCGGCGGCACGAACTACAGCACCAACACCTGGACCTACGACGGCCTCCGGCGGCCGACCTACCAGGGGACGCCGCCGGCACGCTCACCGCCTGGCAGTATTGCGACTGCGGCGGCCCCAGCCAAGTCACGCTCGGCTACGGCCTGAGCCTCGCCGAGACCACCACCAATGCTTACAACCTCGCCGGCTGGAAGACCAACGTGTGGTTTCCCGGCTCCGGCAGCGTTGCCTATGCCTACGACACGCTCGGCCGGTTGGTGAAGACCACGGACGCGCTGGGCAGCACCACCAACGTTTACGACAACCTCGGCCGGCTCACGCAAGTGAAGAACGCCTTCGGCGCGGTCGAGGCCCGCACCTACGACGTGGAGGACCGCCTGACGCTGCTCACCGACCGCAATGGCGTCACCACGACGAACACCTACGACGATTTGGGCCGTATCAAGACTCGGGCCTTGGCGGGCGGCCAGGCCGAACGGTGGTTCTACACCGCCAGCGTCAGTGGCCCGACGAGCTACACGAACCAGATCGGCAAGGAAACGCAGTGGACCTACGACGCGGCGGGGCGTAAGACCAACGAAGTCGTGGTGGGCGTGATGACCAACCGGTTTGTTTACAACGGCGCGGGCGACCTGACCGATCTTTACGACGGCAATCAGGTCGGCGGGAGCAACCGCACGCAGTGGCGTTACGACGCCTACGGGCGGGTGACGGACAAAGTGTATGCGAACAACCAGACCAACTTGGTTTACAAATACGACCTGCTGAGCCGGCTCACCAACCGCTGGTCGCAGGCCAAGGGCAACGCCAAGTATGCCTACGACAAACGCGGCAGCCTCACGAATGTGGACTACGCCAGCAGCACGGACCTGAAGTTCCAGTTCGATGCGCTGGGTCGGACCACGAACATGATCGATGCGGCGGGCACCACGAAATACGGTTACACCAACGGCCTGCTGGCCTTCGAGGACGGCCCGTGGGCCAGCGACACGCTGACCTATTCCTACAACAACGCCCGGCAACGGAGCCAGCTCGTCATCAGCCAGCCCACGGGCAACGCCTGGACCAACACCTACGCCTATGACTCGGCCCGGCGGCTGAGCAGCGTGGTGAGCCCCTCGGGCACGTTCAGCTACCAGTTCAGCGGTCCCGGCAGCCTGGTGACCAAACTCACCCAGCCGGACGGGTTCTGGCTCACGAACACCTTCGACAGCCGCGCCCGGCTGACCGACACCACGCTCTACGACAACACGAGCACGATCCTGAACCGGCACGGTTACACGCTGAACCACGCGCACCAGCGGACGATGATCAGTCGCACCAACTACGCGTCCGCGGCCTACAACCGCAAGGTGGACTACACCTACGACAACGCGGGTGAAGTCCGCACCGCGCGGGCCTATGACGGCAGCGGCGCGGCCGTGGCGGCGGAGAACTTCGACTACGGGTATGACGCCGGGTGGAACCTGCTGAAACGGACCAACAACGCGGCGGTCACGAGCTACACGATCAACAACCTGAACCAGATCAGCAACGGGACCAGCCACGACAACAACGGGAACCTGACCTACCGCAGCGCGGCCGGGCAATACTACGACTATGACGACGAGAACCAGTTGGTGGAGACGCAGGTGACCAGCAGTTGGCAGGAGACCTACACCTACGATGGCCGGGGCCGGCTGCGGGTGAAGCAGGTCCAGAACTGGACCGGCAGCGGCTGGGGCAGCC
>CAIJLV010000149.1 GCA_903821635.1 uncultured Verrucomicrobiota bacterium
GGTAATCTTGCGCGAGTAAGTAATTCCATTTTTCCTTCAATAGGAAAATAATCTGTAGGTCGGGCTTCGCACGACATTTGTATCCGGCGGGTAGAACCCGCCCTACGATAATGCTCTATTGATCGAGAATTGGAATAACAAAGCGGAATCCGTGGCATCGGCTTGCCAGCTTAGAAAAACAGCAGCGACAGAAAAAATACATTAATCTTGTGCCATTTTTCTGCGATCCTTGGACAATTTTACAGAATAGCCCTATTTTTATTCCGATTGGATAGTGCATGTGAAGGGCGGAAAAATCAGTCGGATCGATATGTGCGGCGATCCTCCCCCCCAGCAACCATGAGAAGCGGCGAATACCCGGCGTAATGCCGGTTTTGCCTGTCACCAGGCTCTACCGAACGGGCATGGCAGCGGCCACCTCTGATAATGGAACTGCCATGCCCGTTTCCCCCTATCCAACTTTCCCCCGCAAGCGGGAGAAAGGGCAAACGAATCGCTACGCGAGTTCCATTGCGTTAACGGCTGCCAGACTCGGGCAAAACAGATTTAGCCGCCGCTTTTGATAAAAGCCAGGTCATCCATTGCGCCGTGCTTATCGGAATACTGCTCCATGATTTTCAGAATTTGAGGCAATGCCGTCTTGAAAGGTTCGATCAGATCGGGGTCGAAGTGTGTGCCAGCGCAATTTTCTATTTCAAGCACCGCATCTTCTATAGCCCAAGCCTTTTTGTAAGGGCGATCCGATGTCAGGGCGTCAAAAACATCGGCGATGGCGACAATCCTCGCCAGCAATGGAATTTCCTCGCCCTTGAGTTTTTTTGGATAACCGCTGCCGTCCCATTTTTCGTGGTGCGCCAGCGCGACGCTGTGCGCTGTCTGGAGCAGAGTGCCGGGGTGGATGCCGATAATTTCCGCGCCCATCGCGGGGTGCATACGCATCACCACCCATTCGGTTTCGTCGAGCTTGCCGGGCTTGAGCATGATGTTGTCGGGGATGCCGATCTTGCCGACATCGTGCATCGGCGCGGCGTTAAACAGGGCGCGCTCAGCCTATAAATTTTCAGCTTCCAACGTTATCTGAGCGCGATCATATTTACCTCCGTCAGTTCGGCGATGGAGAAGTAGCCGACTGCGCCCGGTGTGGATTGCATATAGCCGATGACCTCATCAGCACTGTCCCATACAGACTGCGGCCCACTCTTACCGATAGAGCTTCTGCGTGCGATCACATTCATCCCCGGCTTCAGTTCGGCCTCGTCAACGTAGCCAACTGCGCCCGGTGTGGATTGCACATAGCTGATGACATCCGCAGCGCTAGCCAACTCGGTCGGCGGCGCGCCCTTACCGATAAAGCGGCGCACCGTCCAGTAGGCGGTGTATTTTTCCTCATCCTGGTTGAGGAACTCATGCAGGAAGCGATTGCGTGCGACCGTGCCTGGCTTGACCCCGACGGGCGTGACGTTGATGCCGGAAACGGAGATAAATTTTCCGGTATAAACCTTCTGAATCGTCGCTACGTCCATCTTCGGCACGTTACTATTCCCAATTACCACAATCTCGCCCGCACAGGCTTGGTCGAACACCAGGGAAACGGCCAGCAATACAACTTTAATTATCGTTTTCATGATCGTCCCCCCTTAAAATACAAAGTTGTAAGAAAAGGAAAGCACATTGACCACTTTTTTCCCGGACTCTCCGCCGGGTAGTGCGTCAATGAGGCTCGACATGTCGCCGGTCTGGGTACGAGCCCATTCGGCTTTGACCTTGCTGGTCGGGTTTATCCGGTAAGAAGTACCCAGAGCCCAGGTGGTCTGATCGTAGGCCATGATGCCGTCGGCGCCCGCGCGCTGAGACGCGTTGAGTTGAGCGGCGAGTTCTGGACCGACGACGGCAGCAGGAACAGTACTGTTGTTTACCTTATTGTAAAGATCGCGCGTACGTGGCATGGATTCCAAACGCGCCACGCTGACGTAGGGTGTCCACGCCCCGACCGACTTGAGCACGGCAATGTACCCACCCTGCGAGTCCGGTCCGGATGAAACGTTGCGCACGTCGCGGCGAACATACTCGCCCATCACTCGAAAACCGTTGCCCACTGCCACATCCGCGCCGAGCGTGTAAGCCGCAGTATGGATATTGTTTTCGTTGGACACCCCGGGTCCCGGCATCAGGTTGGAGACCTGATAATAACCCACCCCAGGTATAAACTGGACGTAGGGGAAGGTCACCGGCATGGTTTGATTGTCGGTAATTTTTGTGTAGGTATCATGCGCGGTGACACGGAAGATGCTCTCATCGCGCTGCAAAGTCAGCACCAGTCCGTTGGCGGTCATTTTGACTGGCACATAATACGCTCCAGATGACAACGCCAACGACGGCTCGTTGTCGCGCCGGTAAAAACGGTAGTACGTATTGGCTGAGCCATGGTAGCCCAGGAGGGTCAATTCGCCGGCATCCAGGTTCCAGGTTTTACCTATATGTATGCCGTCTCCATCGGTCGTCTGCGCGGAGTTATACACCTCCGCAGGTAGTCGGGCAAAATCGAAGGTGCTGCCAACATCCATATTTTCGCTGTGCAAATAGATCGGTACACGAATTCTGCCGACACGAACTAGCCAATCGTTGGTTGGGCGCCAGGACAGGAAGGCCCA
>CAIJLV010000150.1 GCA_903821635.1 uncultured Verrucomicrobiota bacterium
ATGGGCACGGGCGAGTTGCGGAGGATCCATTCACGGGTGGCGTGGATGTTCTTGCCGGTGGAGAGGTCCATGACGGTGTCCGCGCCCCACTTGGTGGCCCAGCGCATCTTTTCGACCTCTTCCTCGATGCTGGAGGCGACGGCGCTGTTGCCGATGTTGGCGTTGATCTTCACCAAGAAGTTTCGGCCGATAATCATCGGCTCGAGCTCGGGGTGATTGATGTTGGCGGGAATGATGGCGCGGCCAGCGGCAATCTCAGCCCGCACAAATTCTGGCGTGATTTCCTTCGGAATCCGTTGCGGGAACCGGCGAAAAATGCCGGGCGTGTATTCGTTCTGGACCTGCGCCGAGCCGGCGTGCTGCTTGTCCAAATCGCTCCGCAAGATGTCTTGAGAAAGTTCCGCCAGCTTCGCGGCGCGCAAGTTCTCCCGGATGGCGATGAACTCCATCTCGGGGGTGATGAGGCCAGCCCGGGCATACTGGAGCTGGGTGACAACCTTGCCCGGCTTGGCCCGCAGCGGGCGGCGACGCTGGCCGGTCAGGCCGGGGAATTCCACGAGGCGGTTCTTCTCAGCTTGGCTGGCGTATTCGGCGTGTTTGCCGCTGAGGTAACCGTTGTCCTGCGGCTTCACTTCGCGGCCGGCGTAAGTTTCGACATCGGCCCGGTCCGTGATCCACTTCTGGCGCAGCGCGGGCAGCCCTTCATCGGACTTGCCGGTGAAGGCCGGGTCGCCCCACGGGCCAGAACAATCATAGACGCGGACCGGAGCGTTTTCCTCCAGCCGCCCGTTAAACGTCTTCGTCGGTGACTGCTCGACCTCGCGCATCGGGACCCGCACGTCGGGGTGAATCGTGCCGGCGACGTAAACCCGCTTGGAGTTGGGAAGTTGCTCGCTGCTGTGCGGTTCGAAGAATTCAGGCTTGGCGTTCATGAGTATTGGAGAAAGGAATCAGCGCCCCAAAACGGCGTTCGCGCCGGAATAGTCCGGCCTCGAAACGGCATTGAAATGGGCGCGTGCGTGACATGGTTGCGAAACGCCCCGGGGGAAGTGGTGAAGCTTTCCCTTCGCCGGCATGACCCGGAGCAGGTTCAACGGGTCTTCCGGTTCGCCGGAACTCTCAGCCCTGCGCACAGGACTCCCCGAACGGAGCGAGGATGGACTCGGGCTCCGTGGGGTCAAGCGAGGGGAATCGTCCACCGTGTGGCTCGCTTCCGCCGCCCGGACGCTTCAGCCGAGGCTGGTCGGAGCCGCCCCCAACCGGCAGCCTCCCACCCGTCGAGTGAGTGCGACTCCAGAACATCCCGTCCCGCCGGCTGTGGTTTTGCCTCGGCTCCCCGCAGGCCGTCGCCCCCCGGTCCGGGTCATCCTGCACCTCGACATGGATGCCTTCTACGCGTCGGTAGAACAGCGGGACCGGCCTGAATTGCGCGGCCAGCCGGTGATTGTGGGTTCGCCCCCCGACCAGCGTGGCGTGGTTTGCGCGGCGAGCTATGAAGCCCGTGAATTCGGGGTGCGCTCGGCCATGCCCAGTCGGACGGCCGCGCGGCTGTGTCCCGCCGGCGTGTTTGTCCGGCCACGGATGGAGGCCTACCAAGCCGAGTCGCGGGAGATCTTCCGCATCGTGTCCGGCCACGGCGTGCGGGTGGAACAAGTCTCCGTCGATGAAGCGTATCTGGACGCCTCCGAACTCGTGCCCTCGACGAACCCACTTTCGCCTGACGACGCCTTGCTGGAAGTGCTGCCGTTTGCCCGGACCCTCAAACAGGCGATCCGGGAACAGCGCGGACTCAGCGCCAGCATCGGCCTCGCGTCAAACAAGCTGCTGGCCAAACTGGCGAGCGATTTCAGCAAGCCCAACGGACTCACTCTAATCCCCGAGCGCGACAAGGTGGCCTTTCTGCGCCCTCTGCCGGTGCGCGCCCTGCACGGGGTGGGGCGGGTCACTGAGGAAACCCTGACTGGCGCCGGTCTGCGGACGATTGGCGACCTCCAAGATTATCTCGGCGATTTGCGCTCTCTGGTGGGCTCGTGGGGACCGAACTTGCGGCGGTTCGCTCTCGGTGAAGATGACCGCCCCCTCGAACTGGGCGACGAGGTAAAGAGCATCAGCAGTGAAACCACCTTTGAGCGCGACACGGCGGATCGCCCCACCCTGCGGGCGGTCCTGCGGGAACAGGCGGACGAGATTGCGCGCAAGTTGCAACGCCGCCGCCTGTGCGCACGCACGGTTCAGGTCAAGGTTCGTTACAGCGACTTCACAACCTTGACCCGGCAGTTCAGCGGGGACGAGCCGTTGACCGAAGCCCGGGAGGTTTACCGGTTTGGCTGCTGGTTGCTGGCCCAGCACCGGCTGGTGCCCCGGCCCTTGCGCCTATTGGGCTTGGGCGTCAGCGGACTGGCTCCGGCGGAGGCCGTGCAACTACGCCTGCCGTTTGATCGGGCGCTGGAGACGCGAAAGGCGTAGCGCCCTGCGGGGCTTCACTGCGGTGAGTGAGGGGGCCGCCAGGGCCCCGGGCAAGCCAACTGCAAACGGCACCTTGAGCCAAGGCCACCCGGCCTTGGCTCAGTGCTATGAAGGCCTCCCGCCACACGGAAGGAGGAGAGTTTTCAAAATTATTTAATCACCTGCTGCCACTGATTTTCGCGGGCCTGACGCGCGGCTTTCAAAGCGCCGAGGGCGACAAATTCCCGGAACCGGTCGCCGGCCAGCCGGACGCAGGGTTGTTCGTAGCCTTCTTCGGCGAGGAGCCGTTGGAGTTCGACGTCGATTCCGCGAATCCGGCTCCCCCCGCCCGTGAGGATGATGTTCTGGAGGAGTTCCCCGACACTGTCGGAGGAGGCCCGGGAAATCAGCTCCTTCACCGTGGCGAGAATGACGCTTAGCATTTCGCCGCAGGCATTACCGAGCTGTTCGGTGAGGTCCAGCTTCCGCGATTTGCCGTTGACCATGACGGTCGCGATGATTGGACCGGGAGCCTTGCCCACGTAGGAAAATTGCTCCTTCAGTTCGCGAATTTTGATCGGGGACAATTCGCAATCGGGATACGTCTTCCGGATGCCTTCGTAGAAAATTCCGTCCACCTTATCGCCGGCGTAAGCGAGGGAGATCTGGTCGTCCGCGGTCGGGTAGAACCCTTGAACCATGCACACATCCGTCGTGCCGCCGCCGATGTCCACAAACAGAGAATTGCGCACCGGATCCACGTAGGTCGAATCGTCGAGCTTGGATTCATCCCGGAAGCCGAGGGCAGCCAGGAAGGGTTCCGGCACCAGCAGCACGCGATCAAACAAGCCGGCGACGCATTGCCGCACATTCTCGCGGGCGGCGCTGTCGGCGTTGGCGGGCACCCCGATGACGGCCCGGATTTCGGTGCCCGTGGGGGTGCCGATCAGGGACCGAAGGTGCCGCGCAAAATCACGGGCCACGGGGAGTTCCTTGACCACGCCGTCTACCATCGGCTGGACCAAGTTCAGGTGCAGTCGGTGCTGCAACGCCTTCTGCCCGTAGAGCACGTTTGCGTTGCCCGGAAGCAAGCCCTCCACAATGCCGTCCTTCGCATAGCCGACGATCGTGGGCACGATTTCATCGAACGCCAAACCGGGCTGCCCGGAATACGCCGCCTTGAGGCAGGATTTGTTGGTGCCCCAGTCGAAGCCCAAAAAGAGCGTCGTTTTTTCCGTGGCGGTGGCGGTGGAAGTTTCGCCGTCGAAGTGCCCCTTGCCGTTGGCTGGGGTGGAGTCATCAAGTTTGGCGAACCGAGGTGAGCGAACATTCAGGATGGTATTCATAGCACTGAGGAATTCGAGGAACGGGAATGGGAACTGAAGCGCAGGGTTAATTGGGGACCAACTGGCGGCGACGGGGGCTCGGGCGGTCGTTGTCTAGGAGCAAGTCGATGACTGAGGGAATGTCATCGAAGGCGACCCGCGAGCGCGGGGCCGGCTCCGCAGGCACTTGGGGTTCGCGGCGGGCGGGCCGCTGATCGCTGTCACGATCTATGCCCGCCCGCCGCAGTTCTTCACCCACAATGGCACTCACACTAGAACACAAGACCGGCAGAAATTCATGCTTCAGTTGGGCGCTCAGCAGCTCATTCAACAGGCACGCGTCCTCGATGCGGCGTTGCTCCTGTTGAAACATCGCATCCAAGCGGGCCTTCTTGACCCCGGCGTTATCCGTATCGTGCTTGGACCACTCGGCGATACTCTGCGGCAAGCTCTGCCGGAGGATCAGCTCGGAATCGGCGCGGCGTTCTTGGCGACGCAGAACACAGAATTGCCGGAAATCCCGGACGACTTGGTCCCAGCGGCTATCGAGGTGGTTGGCGCTCACTTGACTGCGTGTGGCGGAGCTGAATGCATCCGTTGGACTCTCCAAAGCAACAGGCGTGCCGAGCGGCAAACGCTGCCTTTTTCGTCCGCCTTTCCGAAATCCCCGAACCGAGCAGCGCTTTTTTGCCGGGTCGGCCGGCAAAGCCTGCCGTTTGCCGGGTCCAAGCCCGGGCAGGCGCGGCAAAAACTGCTCCTCAACCTGACTTGGCTCGCCTGCCCTGCCGTTTAAGCTGGCCGCCGCACATGCCGGAACCACTGCCGATCGCCACGGAATTAACCGAAATCGGGCCCGGGATTTTTCGCTGGTCCGCCCACTCGCCGCACCATCAGGTCGAACTGACGGCCCACGCGGTGGCCACCGCCGGTGGGTGGCTGATTTTCGATCCCATTCCCCTCGCCCCTGAGCCGGAGACCCGGCTGAAACAGTTCCCGGGGCGAAGCGCCCTTGCACTCACCAACGGCAACCATGAGCGCGCCGCAATCCGCTGGAGCCACGCACTCGCAGCGCCCATCTGGACGCCGCCGGGAGCGTTTGCCGAACCGTTGAACGCCGCGGCGGCCGGTGGGGCAACTTTGTTTCCCTTCCCGGGCTGGCAAATACTGCCCTTGCCCGGCGGGGCCCCGGGTGAGACGGCGTTTTTTCACCCGGACCAGTCGCTGATGGTATTTGGCGATGCCGTGGTCAACTTGCCCGGGCGAACCCTCGAAGTGTTGCCAGACCGGTATTGCGTCGCCCCGGCGCGCCTCCGGGATTCGCTCAAGACTCTCCCCCGATTTGAACGGGCCCTCTTTGCCCACGGGCAGCCGCTACTGAGCGCCGCCAGCGACCGGATCGCCGCGCTCTTGTAAACCCAGGGAGCCTCCCTAACCTTTTGTCACCACGCATGTCGCCGTTGCCTTTTGAGCTCGCCCTAGCGCTGCGATATCTGCGCCCCAAGCGCACGTTTTTCTCAGTCATTACGTTGCTCTGCATCCTCGGCGTCACGCTGGGCGTCGCGGTGCTGATCATCGTCATCTCGGTCATGACCGGATTTGACCGGCAACTCCGCTCCAAACTCGTCGGGTTCCAAGCCCACGTGCAGGTCTTGGGTGTCGGTGGTCCCATTAACGACTGGCGCCGGCTGGTGGACGAGATTGGGACGTTGCCCGAGGTCAGCGGGGTCGCCCCGTTCATCAACACCCAAGTGCTGTTCGAGACCCAACCCGAACACGGCAATCCGGTGCCCTTTGGGGCGATGGTCCGGGGTATTGATCCCCGCCTCGAAGCCCGGGTCAGTAATCTGACCAACGCCATTTTCGAAGGCGAATTCCGACTCACGCCCAACAGCCTGCTCGTCGGTTACGAACTCGCCCGCGACTACCAGCTCAAACCCGGTGACCGCGTCGCCGCGTATTCGCTGCCCGCACTCCATAAGATGCGTGAGGCCTACCAGCAGAAGCGCGAGGAGGCGTCCCTCGCGGAGGACTTCATCGTGCGCGGAATCCTCGACCTCGGGCTGAACGACCTCAACACCAGCCTCATTCTCACGTCCCTCGGCGACGCCCAACAGCTCGGCGGCCAAGAGGAAGGCGTTCAGGGATTGAAGCTCATGCTGCATTCGCCCGACGAGTTTGCCACCGAGCGGGTCCGCAACGAATTGGTCCGGAAATATGGCGACGCGTATCGCGTCACGACTTGGCTGCTGGACAATTCCACGATTCTGAACGCGCTTCAGACGGAACGGGCCATGATGTTTTACATCCTGTTCTTCATCGTGATCGTCGCCGCGTTTGGAATCATGAGCGCGTTGATCACCTTCGTCGTTCAAAAGACGCGCGAAATCGGGGTGCTTAAAGCCTTGGGCGGCTCGCCCCTATCGGTCGCCGCCCTGTTTCTGGGGCAAAGCCTCGTGGTGGGCGTGCTTGGCGTGTTGAGCGGACTCGCCTTCGGCCTGCTCGCACTGCGGTATCGGAATGAGTTCCTGCGCTTCATGAACGAGCAAGTTGGCTTCGACCTCTTTCCCGCCTCCATCTATCAATTCCGCGAATTACCGGCCGAAACCATCACCTCCGACGTGGTCATCATCTGCGGCGGCTCGTTGATCATCTGCATTTTTGCCGGCGTGCTGCCCGCCCTCCGGGCCGCCCTGCTGCAACCCGTGGAAGCCCTCCGTAATGAGTGACCCCATCATCACCGCCCAGGGTCTCTGCAAGGCTTACGTCCTCGGCCGCCGCCGGTTGGACGTGCTGCGGGGCGTGGACCTGACCGTGCGCGCCGGCGAATTTCTCGCCCTGCGCGGCGCCTCCGGGGCGGGCAAGAGCACTCTACTCCACCTCTTGGGTGGACTCGACCGACCGGACGCCGGCTCAATTGAAGTCGGCGGCCAACACCTGAACCGGCTCAGCCCCGGCGAGCTCACCCAATTCCGTAACCGCCGGGTCGGCTTCATCTTTCAAGCCTACCATCTGCTGCCCGAACTCGACGCCGTGGAAAATGTCGTGCTGCCGGCCCGCATGGCGCGCCGCCCGTTGGCTGAATCGCTCCAGCAAGCCCGGGAACTGCTCCGCCGGGTCGGCCTCGCGGAACGCCTGGATCATCGGCCCGCCGAACTTTCCGGCGGCGAACAACAGCGCGTGGCTATCGCCCGCTGTCTCATCAACGACCCGCAACTGATCCTCGCCGACGAACCCACCGGCAACCTCGACTCCAAGACCGGTGCCGAAGTCCTCGAACTCCTGCTCACCTTGCGCGCCGAACGCGGCACCACGCTCGTCGTTTGCACGCACGACGCCCGAGTCGCGAGCCGCGCCGAACGGGTCATTGATTTGGTGGACGGCCGGGTGAGCTGAGCCCGGCAGAGCGGTGGCGCCCGGCAAACACTTGCGCTGAGTCCGTAATCGTTGGCTCACTCCGCCCATGTCCTCGCTGTTTTCGAGCGCCCTCGGCAAACCATCCGATGTGCGGGTCACGGGTGCTACGCTGTGGTTTCTGCCGGTGCAGACTCGCGTGCCGCTCAAGTTTGGGACCGAGACGCTCACCTCAGTCACCTGTGCGCGGGTGCGCCTGCGGCTCAGCGGGCGTGACGGACGCACGGCGGAAGGCTGGGGCGAAACTCCGCTCAGCGTGCAATGGGTTTGGCCCAGTCCCACGCCCTACACTCAGCGACACGAGGCGCTGAAGTTGTTTTGTGAACTACTGACCCACGCGTGGGCGAATTATGCGGACTGGGGCCATCCCTTGGAACTGGGGCACGATTTCTCCGAATTGCTCCTGCCCCGCTTGCGGGAGGATTTCAACGCCAGCCAACTGGGCGACGCCATGCCCTGGCTCGCGGCCTTGGTCTGCGATTCCGCCTTCGACCTCGCCCTGCACGATGCCTATGGCCAATTGCATGGAGTGCCCACCTACGACACCTACGGTCCGAAGTATCTCAACCGTGACTTGGCAGACCTACTGCAACCCGCAGCCGGCTCCTCGGTTTCCTTTGCCGGCAAATTCCCCGCCGACTTCCTCCGCCCGCAACGACTCGAACGCCTGCGGGCGTGGCATCTGGTGGGAGGACTGGACCCGCTCACCGCCGCCGACCTGCGCGGCGATGAGCCCCATGATGCCTACCCCGTGCTCCTGTCCGATTGGATCCAGCGCGACGGGCTGAAATGCCTGAAAATCAAACTCGCCGGCAACAACGCCGCCTGGGACTACGCCCGCCTCCTCAAGGTCGGTCAGATCGCCGTCGCGCACGGGGTGGAGTGGCTCACCGCCGACTTCAACTGCACCGTCCGTGAGCCGGCCTACGTCTGCGAAATCCTCGACCGCCTGCGCGACGAGCAACCGCGCCTGTTCGGAATGCTGCTCTACGTCGAGCAACCCTTTCCCTACGAACTGGCTGAGCACCCCCTAGAAGTCCACTGCGTCAGTGCCCGCAAACCCCTGTTCCTCGATGAAAGCGCACACGACTGGAAACTCGTCCGCCGCGGGCATGAACTCGGCTGGACCGGAGTCGCCCTGAAGACTTGCAAGACGCAATCGGGCGCCTTACTCGCCGCGTGCTGGGCCCAGGCCCACGGCTTGACGCTGATGGTGCAGGACCTCACCAACCCCATGCTCGCCCAGATTCCTCACTGCCTGCTCGCCGCGCATCTCCCGACGATCATGGGGGTAGAAACGAACGCGATGCAGTTCTACCCCGCTGCGAGCGCCCCGGAGGCTCAGGTGCATCCAGGACTCTACCAGCGGCACGCCGGGGAGATCGACTTGGCCTCGATCCAAGGTCCCGGTTTGGGCTATCGCCTCCAGGAAATCAGCCGCGAACTGCCGCCGCCAGCCGCCTCGTTTGGCGCTTAGCCTCGTCTGCGTCCGCGCCAGCCGCGGGTCTGCGGTTTTACCGGTTGGGCACGCCCGACATCGCGTCGTCAGTTGTTTTGCCGCTTTTGCGAGGCGCGCCTCCGCCCTACCGTGCCCCGGTGTTTCGACCGTGCATTGACCTGCGGAATGGGCAGGTCGTCCAAATCGTCGGGGGTTCGCTCACCGACTCCGGCGCTGGGGTGACGACGAATTTCGTCTCGGAAAAACCGCCCCGTTGGTTCGCCGAACAGTATCGGCAGGACCAACTCCTGGGGGGGCATGTCATCGCCTTGGGACCGGGTAATGAAGCCGCGGCGCGGGAAGCGCTGGGCGCGTGGCCGGGGGGCTTGCAATACGGCGGCGGCGTCAATGCCGACAACGCCGCCGCGTGGCTCGACGCGGGAGCCGCGCACGTCATCGTCACCTCGTGGGTCTTCCGGGCCGGCCGGTTGGAGTGGGAGCGCCTAGCGGAATTGGTCCGGCGCATCGGCCGGGAGCGCCTAGTGCTCGATCTAAGCTGCCGGAAACGCGGCGACGACTACTTCGTGGTGACGGACCGCTGGCAGAACTATACCGACCTCAAGCTGGGCGCAGAAACCTTTGCCACGCTGGCCCAGCACTGTGCCGAATTCCTCGTGCACGCCGTGGATGTCGAAGGCCTCTGCCAAGGCATCGATGAGGAACTCGTCGCCCGCCTCGCGGATTGGTCACCCTTACCCACGACTTACGCGGGCGGGGCCAAGTCGCTGGCGGATTTGGAAACGGTGGAACGGCTGGGTCGCCGCCGGATCGACCTGACCATCGGCAGCGCGCTTGATCTCTTCGGCGGCCACGGAGTTCGTTATGCGGAGGCGCTGGCGTTCAATGCCCAAAATCGAAAAGGCGGCTGAACCCAGCCGCCGCAGTGCAGATGAAAGGAGGCCGGCTGGGCCGCCTTACACGGTCAGGATTTCCTTCTCCTTGTGGGCGAGATGGTCTTCCAACTTCTTGATGTATTGATCGGTGAGTTTTTGGGTTTCGGCTTCGGCGTCTTCCACATCGTCTTCGGAGACGCCGCCGTCGGCCTTGGCTTTCTTGAGCAGTTCCATGGCTTGGCGTCGTTCCGTGCGGATCGCCACCCGGCCCTCTTCGGTCATCTTCTTACAGATTTTGACGAACTCTTGGCGGCGTTCGGCGCTGAGGTCGGGCAGCACGATCCGGATAAACTTGCCCTGGGTGGCCGGGTTGAGTCCCAAGTTCGAACTTTGAATGGCCTTTTCGATGGCCTTGATATTGGTGATGTCGAACGGTTGCACCATCAACATGCGACTTTCCGGCGCGGTGATGGTCGCCAGTTCCTTGAGCCGCATGTGGGAGCCGTAGGCTTCGACATGCATGTTATCAATCAGCGAAGGTGAAGCCTTCCCAGTGCGGACGCCGGCGAACTGGCTAACGAGATGCTCCTCGGTTTTGAGCATCTTCTCTTCGGTTTCGAGCAGGATATCGTCAATGGTCATAGGACGAGACAAGGAATAGTAATTCGGGAATAGAGAGACGGATTAACCGGTGACAAGGGTGCCGACCGTTTCGCCGCGCACGACGCGCAGCAAGTTGTGGGGCTTGAAGAAGTCGAAGACGATGATCGGCATCTTGTTGTCCTGGCAAAGGGCAAACGCCGCGGCGTCCATGATTTTGAGCCGTTTTTCCAAAGCCTCGCTGTAGGCGATCGTCGGAAAGCGTTTGGCGTCGGCGTGCTTCTTGGGGTCTTTGTCGTAAATGCCATCCACCTTGGTCGCCTTCAGCACGACTTCGGCATTGATCTCATTGGCGCGCAAGGCGGCGGCGGTGTCGGTCGAAAAATAGGGGTTCCCGGTGCCGGCGGCGAAAATGACGACCCGGCCTTTTTCCAAATGCCGAACCGCCCGTCGCCGGATAAAGGGTTCACAAATCGCCGTCATGTTGATCGCACTGAGCACGCGGGTGACGACCTGCTGCTTCTCCAAGGCGTCTTGCAAAGCGAGGGCATTGATCACGGTGGCCAGCATCCCCATGTAATCGCCGGTGGCCCGTTCGATGCCTTTTTCGCTGCCCTGCAAACCGCGGAAGATGTTGCCGCCGCCGACAACGATCACGACTTCCACGCCGAGCTCGCGGACTTCAGCGACCTGCGCCGCCATGTCGTGGACCGCCTCGGGGCAAATACCCAAGCCAGCCTCCCCACCCAAGGCCTCCCCGCTGAGCTTGAGCAGGATGCGACGATACTTGGGGGTGACTTTGCTGGCGGACTTCACGGCGGCTTTCTTCATCGGCCCACCGGGTGTAACAAGTTGGAAGCCATGGCGTCAAACCGCGACATAGAGCTCAAGCGGCGGAAGTCGCCCGCCGACATGAGCTCAGCGGCGCTAGCGCGGCGGTGCGCCAGCGTCCTGCGGGCCGTGGCGAACGCTTGGCTGCGCCTGCCCAAACCCACGTCGGGTGCCCATTCGGTTCACGCGCCCAGCGGTTGCAAAACCCGCGCCAGATATCGGCCAGTATGGCTGCCCGGGGTAGCCGCGAGGCGTTCTGGCGGACCTTCCGCCACGATCCGACCGCCCCCACCGCCGCCTTCCGGGCCGAGGTCGATGACCCAGTCGGCCGTCTTGATCACGTCGAGGTTATGCTCGATCACGATGAGCGTGTTGCCGCTGGCGCGCAGGCGAAACAGCACTTCTAGCAACTTGGCCACGTCGGCGAAGTGCAGGCCGGTGGTGGGTTCATCCAGCAGGTAAAGGGTCCGCCCGGTCTGCCGACGACTGAGTTCGGCAGCCAGCTTGAGTCGCTGGGCTTCCCCCCCGGAAAGCGTGGTGGCGGATTGGCCCAGTTTGACATAACCGAGCCCAACCTCGGCGAGCGTCTGGGTGACTTCGTGAAGCTTGGGCACGGCCCGAAAAAAATGAACGGCTTCATCCACACTCAGCGCCAGCACGTCGGCGATGTTCAAGCCCTTGTAGGTAATCTCCAGCGTTTCGCGATTGTAGCGTTTGCCGGTGCAGGATTCGCAGGTGACATAGACCGGCGGCAGGAAATGCATCTCGATCTTCAGCACGCCGTCCCCCTCGCACTTCTCGCAGCGCCCGCCTTTCACGTTAAAGCTGAAACGCCCGGTTTCGTAGCCGCGGACCCGTGCGGCCGGCAACGAAGCGAACAAATCGCGGATTTCGTTGAACATGCCGGTAAAAGTCGCCGGGTTGCTGCGCGGCGTCCGGCCGATGGGTGACTGATCCACGACCACGCATTTCTCAAACAGTTCCAACCCGCGCAGTTCGTCATGCGCCCCGGGCTTTTCTTTGGAGCCATACCACTGGCGAAAGATGGCCCGCCGCAGGATATCATCAACTAGCGTGGACTTGCCGCTGCCGCTGACGCCCGTCACGCAGGTGAACAAACCCAGAGGAAAACGGGCATGCACGGCCTGCAGGTTGTTTTCCCGACCGCCCACCACCTCGATCCAGCCCTTGTCCTCGCGCGGGGCAAGCCGCTGTCGCGGGACCTCGATCTTCAGGTCGCCACTGAGATAACGGCCGGTGGTGGACTTCGGGTGCGCGATGATTTCGGCCACGGTGCCCTGGGCCACGATTTCGCCGCCCTGCAAACCGGCACCGGGCCCCATGTCCACGACGTAATCGGCCGCGCGAATCGTGTCTTCGTCGTGCTCGACCACCAAGACCGTGTTCCCGAGGTCGCGCAGGTGTTTAAGCGTGGCCAGCAGGCGGTCGTTATCGCGCTGATGCAGACCGATGCTGGGTTCGTCCAGAACGTAGAGCACGCCCATGAGCCCAGCGCCGATTTGGGTGGCGAGGCGGATGCGTTGGGCTTCCCCCCCGCTCAGGCTGCCACTCTCCCGACTCAACGTCAGGTAGCCAAGGCCGACATCGAGCAAGAAACTGAGCCGGGCCCGCAGCTCGCGGATCACCTCGCCGGCGACTTTTTGCTGAAATTCCGTGAGCGGCAACGCAGCGAGAAACCCGTCGGCTTCGGCGATCGAAAGCTGGCCGAAGTCGGCGATGCTGACCCCGGGAACCCGGGAAGTGGACGGCGAGAAACCCGTCGGCTTCGGCTTCCCCGCGGCACCCGCCGGCAACGTAATGGCCAGCACGTCCGGCTTCAACCGCCGGCCGCCACACGCGTCGCAGGGCGCGAGCGTCATGTAATTTTTGAGCCGGTTGCGGGTAAACTCGCTTTCGCTCTCCGCGTAAAGCCGCTGGAGATTCGGCAGCACGCCCTCGAAGACTTTCTTGGTCTTACGCGGCGCCCCGGCATGCATGAACCAAAACTCAATTTCGTCGTCGCCGGTGCCGTGCAGCAGCTTGGCCTGGAAGTCCGGTGGCAACTCCTTCCACGGCACCTCCAACGAGGCGCCGTAATGGGTGGCCACGCCTTTGATCAGACCCTTGTAATAAACGACCATCTTTTTACCGCCCAAGCCGCGGTAGGGTTTCACCGCTCCGTCGGCGAGTGATTTGGTCTCGTCAGGCACAATCAAGGTCGGCTCAAAGACGAGCTTTTGCCCCAAACCATGACAGACCGGGCAAGCGCCCTTGGGCGAGTTGAAGGAGAAATGATGGGGCGTCGGCGTATCGAAGCTGCGCCCCGTCGCCGGTGAATACATTCGCGTGGAATGCAGCGTCTCCAACCACCGGGTGGGATCGGCGTGATCCGGGGGCTGATGGAGGACCAGCAGGCGGCTGTCGCCCCAGCGCAGCGCCGTCTCGACGGAATCGGCCAACCGGGTGCGCCCCCCGTCGGCGATCACCACCCGATCCACGACCACTTCGAGGGTGTGTTTGGCCTTGGCGTCGAGGCGGACGGGTTTGTTGGCGACCAGTTCGATGATCTGACCGTCCACCCGGGCGCGAACGAAGCCCTCGCGGGCCAACCGTTCCAACACGTCGCGAAACTCACCGCGTTGGTCGTCCACCACGGGCGCCAACAGCAGCACGCGCGTCTTGACCGGCAGTGCCGCGATCTTGTCCACGATCTCGCTGGCCGACTGGGCGCTGAGCGGCGTGCCGGTGGCGGGATCATGCGCTTGCCCGACGTGAGCATAGAGCAGGCGCAGGTAATCGTAGATCTCCGTGGTGGTGGCGATGGTTGAACGCGGATTGCCACCGCTGGACCGTTGTTCGATCGCAATGGCCGGCGACAACCCTTCGATGTGATCCAGATCCGGCTTCGGCAACTGGTCGAGAAACTGCCGGGCGAAGGCACTCAGCGACTCGATGTATTTCCGCTGCCCTTCGGCAAAGATCGTGTCGAAGGCGAGCGACGATTTACCCGAACCGCTAGGCCCCGTGAGCACGACCAACCGGTCGCGCGGAAGCTCCAGCGACAGGTTTTTGAGATTATGCTGCCGGGCACCCCGGAGGCGGATGAAATCCTTCGACATGAGGTCGGCCTAAAGAACACGGAAGCCCGCCGGAGGGAAGCTTCGAGGGACCGGGTGGCGGTCAATTTCCAGCCCGACCGCGGGCTTCATCTCACGGCCCCCTTGCCGGCGGCGGCGGGATGCGAAGATGCTGGCGGCATGCCTCCCCGCCCGCGCCTCCGCCGCACGTTCATGGCCGCACTACTGCTCCCCTTGGGCCTGCTCTGGGCCGCCCCCTCTCAAGAACTCCTGCTCTGGCCGGCCGGCGCGCCCGGTTCGGAAGGCCAGACTGAACCAGAACTCGGCCGCGTGACCGCCTTGGGCGAATACGTCGCAACCCGGGTCCACCACCCTTCACTCACGCCGTATCTGCCCGCCAAGGAGAAGGCCAACGGCACGGCCGTGCTGGTCATTCCCGGCGGCGGCCATCGCGAACTGTGGCTGGACCACGAAGGCCGGCACGCAGCCCGGGCTCTCAGTGAGCACGGCACCGCGGCGTTCGTGCTCAAGTATCGTCTCGCCCGCACAACCAACTCGCCCTACCAGATCGTGCCCCATGCCTTGGCCGACACGCAGCGGGCCCTGCGCTTGATCCGCAGTCGGGCCACGGAGTGGCGCCTTGATCCCGCACGCGTCGGGGCGTTGGGCTTTTCCGCAGGCGGCGAATTGGTGTGGTTGGCCAGTGCTCGCTTTGACACCGGGAAAACCGACTCGGCCGACTTGATCGAGCGGCAGGGGTCACGCCCTGATTTCCTCGGCTTCGTCTATCCGGGCCGTTCCGGCGACATCCAGCCCGGGACAAACTCGCCCCCCGCTTTTCTCGCGGCCGCCAGCAATGACCGCCAAGACATCAGCGAAGGACTCGCCGAGGTGTATTTGCGCTTCCGCCGCGCCGGGGTGCCGGCGGAACTCCACCTCTACGGCAGCGGCGGCCACGGCTTCGGCGTGCGCGCCCAGAAGAGCCCCACGCCAGCGGGCCAGTGGCTCGTTCGTTTTGAGGAATGGATGGGCGCCAGCGGGTTTTTGAAAGCGCCGTGAGCGCCGCCCCACAGGACGCCCGAAACGCACCCGTTCGCAGGCGTTAAAAGCGAGGTTCGCTCAGAACTTTACGCCCATTTCGTCAATCGCCTCGGCGATGGCGTAAACGACCGCACGCATGTCGGCTTCAAACAACCGGCCAATGCTCCCAATGCGGAAGGTGTCGGCCTGGCTGATCTTGCCGGGATAGAGGAGATAACCCTTCTCCGCGACGCGCCGGTAAAACGCCTCAAACGTAAACTTGGGGTCCGCCGGAAAGATGAAGCTCGTGATAATGTGACTCTGGACCGCCGTCGGCAGGTAGCTCTTGAAGCCCAGCTTTGTCATGGCAGCCAGCAGCACCTCATGGTTGCGCCGGTAACGTGCGCCTCGGGCCGCCACCCCGCCTTCGAGGTCGAGTTCGTTGAGCGCCTGTTCAAACGCCAGCAGCGAATGCGTCGGCGGCGTGTAGCGGAACTGGCCATTCTTCTCGAAGCCCTTGAGTTGCTCCAGCAGGTTCATGCTCAGGTTGCGTGCCCAACCGGCACTCGCGAGCAGCAGGGCCCGGCGGCACAGGATGAAGCTGAAACCGGGCACCCCTTCGATGCACTTGTTGGCCGAAGAGATGAGGAAATCGATGCCGCAGCCCTCAAAATCAATCGGGATCGAGCCAAAGCTGCTCATCGCATCGACGAGGTAGGTGCGCCCATGCTTCTTGGTCACGGCGCCGAGGGCGGCCAAGTCGTTGAGAATGCCCGTGGTCGTCTCGCAGTGGACGGCCGCGACTTGGGTGATGGCAGGGTCGCCGGCAAGCAAGGCATCGAGCGCGGCGGGATCGTTCGGCACATTTTCCGGCGTGCGGAGGACGACATGGTCGATCTTCGCGTGCTGTAGCATCAGCACCATGCGCTCGCCATAGGCGCCGTTGGAGAGCACCGCGACCTTACCGTGCGGCGGCGTGCAAGTTTGGAAGACTGATTCAACCCCGAACGTGCCGCTGCCCTGAAGCAGGACGGCTTCCCAACCAGTTTCCCGGGAGACGCCGGCGAGGCGCAGCAGTCGCTCGCGGATGGCGGCGACCTTGGCGTTAAATTCCCAATGCCACGACCCGGCGTCGTGCAGCATGGCCTGTTTGACGGACAACGACGTAGTGAGCGGACCCGGCGTGTAAAGCAGTTGGTCTTTCGGCGTGGGCAGTTGCATGTGAAACGATAAGTCTATGAGCGAAATGGCCGCGCTTTAACCACGGCAACTGGAGCAAGCCAACCGTAGCCGGCGCTCCTTGAACAGGCCCCGGAATGGGTGGTTTCCGGTCGCTGCCCAACGGCGCGGGTGGGGGCGCGGTAGCGGGCAGGGAACGCCAATTACCGACGAATCAGGCGTCATGGAAGCGACGCACTTGCTCATGAAAACGGCGTCCCGCCCAGCGCTTCGTGCCAACCCTTGGCCCCGGGCAGGCGGGACCGGGGTAATTTCAGGCCCGCCGATTGGTCGGTCCCGATTTCGTGCTACTTTTTCCCGCCGATGCACACCGTCATTCACTGGTTCCGCCGCGACCTGCGGATCTCCGACAACGTGGCGCTCCACGAAGCCTACACTCGCGGCACGTGCCTCGTGCCAGTGTTCATCCTCGACGACGCCATCCTGCAAGCCACGGACACCGCCGCCGCACGCGTCGCGTTTCAATTGGCAGGCTTGGAATCGCTCCGCAAGAACCTCGAAGCCCTCGGCCACCGGCTAATCCTGCTCCACGGCGTGCCCCACGAAGAATTGGTCAAACTGGCTCGCGCGGTGAAGGCCGACGCCGTCTTTACCAACCGCGACTACGAACCCTACGCCGTGGCCCGCGACCGAAAAGTCGCCAGCGCCCTCTACGAAGCCAGCGTCTATTTCGAGTCGTTCAAGGACCATGTGCTCTGGGAAAGCCGCGAAGTGCTGACGAAAGCGGGCGAACCCTACACCGTCTTCACGCCCTACGCACGGGCGTGGCGCACCAAGCCGGTGCCCCCACCCGTGGCCAAACTCGGCCCCGCCAAAACGCCCGGCCCGGCCGCCGCCTACTCCCTACCCCTCCCGGCGGACAGCGCGCAACTCGGGCACCGCCTGACGCAACACCTGCCCCCGGGCGGCGAACACGCGGGCTTGGAGACGCTGAAACAGTTCTTGGCGGCCCGGATTTACGACTACGACACCGCCCGCAACTTCCCGGCCGACGAAGCGGGCACCTCCCGGCTTTCCCCCCATCTGCGCTTCGGCACCGTCGGCACCCGCACGGTGTTCGCCAAACTGTTCGCCGCCCGGGAACAGGCGCCGCCCGGCCGCGATGCCGCCTGCAATGTCTGGGAAACTGAGCTAATCTGGCGCGAATTCTACCAGCAGATCCTAGCCAACTTTCCGCACGTGGCCGAGCGCAGCTTCCGGGCGGAATACGACGCTTTGAAGTGGTCCGGCACGGACGCCCAGTTCGCCGCGTGGTGCGCCGGGCAGACGGGTTTTCCCATTGTGGACGCCGCCATGCGCTGCCTGAACGCGACCGGCGGGATGCACAACCGCTTACGAATGATCGTCGCCATGTTTCTGACCAAGGATCTGCTGATCTCGTGGCAACGCGGGGAGCGTTATTTCATGCAGCAACTGTTGGATGGCGAACTCGCGGCCAACAACGGCGGCTGGCAGTGGAGCGCCGGGTGCGGCACCGACGCCGCGCCCTACTTCCGAATCTTCAACCCCACCTCCCAAGGCGAGAAATTCGACCCCAAAGGCGATTTCGTCCGCCGCTGGATCCCGGAACTGAGCGCCGTGCCGGAGGAATTGATTCATCAGCCGTGGGAAAACCCACTGCTCCTCGCCCGGACGCGGTATCCCGCGCCAATCGTGGACCATGCCCACCAACGCGAAAAATGCCTCGCCATGTTCAAGGCGGTGAAAGGGGCAAGCCAGTAGACCGCAAGCCGCCGGCCCGAACCGCCTTCACGCCCGCCGAAAGAGGCCGGAGCGCCATTCCTTGTCGGTCTTGGCAGTCACGAGCTTCAGTCCAGCCTCGGCAAAGGCGCCGCTCACGCCCTTAAATTGGGTCGCGAGAATCCCGGCCAACACCAGCGAACCGCCCGGCGCGAGCCGGGCCAAAATCCGGTCTCGCTCGGCAATCAGCAGGTCGTAAATCAGGTTCGCGCACACCACGTCGAACTTCTGCTTGGAGCCGCGGGGAAGTTGGGTGAGATCCGCTTGGGTGAGTTGGATCGCCGCGGAGACCCCATTCAACGCCGCGTTTTCCGCCGCGATCCGGACGGCGTCGGGATCGAAATCAAACGCCTGCACCGGCGCATAGCCGAGCTTTGCCGCCGCTAGGGCGAGAATTCCGGAACCCGTGCCCATGTCCATGAACGACTGCCGGGTGCCCGCTTGGCGCAGCTTGGCGACTTGGGTGAGGCAAAAATGGGTGGTGGCGTGCTGGCCGGTGCCAAAGCTGAGTCCGGGATCCAGCAGCACGAGTTGTTGGCCCGCCTTGGGCGCGCGGTTGGACCAAGTGGGTTTTACCAACAGGGAGCGGCCGACTTCGATCGGTTTGAAGTGCCGCTTCCACGATTCACTCCAATCGCAGGCTTTCACCCGGCGCACGGCGATCCGGCCGGGGGCAAGCTCCAAGCCGGCCGCTTGGGCGGCACGCAAGCCCTGCCGTAGCGTCGCCTTGGTCGGGGTCACCGCGCTGTCCGGCAAGTCCCAATAGACGCTGACCGTCGTTAGTTGGGTATCGGCGTTCGTGTAGATCGAGGGCGTTTGGCCAAATTCGCGCTCCAACAACGCCGCGACGAAATCTTCGGCCGCAGGATTGGTGGTAAGAGAGATTTGGCGCAGCAGTGCTTCGGTCTTCGGAAGGGAGCGGGAACGGGCGGGCATGGGGAAGTCTGGAGGACGGTGAAAGTGCCTGGGGTTTATGATCTCGGGACTAGTCCGCGACCGGGCCACCGGGCTTAAACAAAATCAGGTTTGAACGAGTGGAACCGGAGTCACGGCAGATCGCGCCACGGCGTGAAGTTAAGCAGTTGAATCTCGGTCCGGGCGCGGCCCGCCTTGATTTCACCAAGGTTCAGCCACGTCGCACTCGCGTAGTCCACTTCGATGTGCTCGAAGAAGGACAATGGTTGTTTGAGTAGGATCGCCAGGGCCATGCGGATGACGCCGCCATGACAAAAGACGGCTACCGACTTGCCGGCTTGTTCCCGCAGGATGACGTCAAGGCATTGGCTGATGCGCTCTTGATACGCCGGCAGGGCCTCGGCACCGGCGACGTGGTTGCGTTCCAACAGGTGCAACCAATCGTAGGCGGAGACGCCAAAGCGGTGCTGGACTTCGTCCCAACCAAGCCCCGTCCAATCCCCGAAATCGACCTCCCGCAAGCCGGGCAGCACCGTCACTTCGCCGGGGAAATGACGCCGGAACGGTTCGAGCGTGAGCTGCACCCGACGCATCGGACTGGCATACACGGCATCCAGCGGATGGCGGGCCAGCCAATGGGCCAACCGGTCGGCCTGTTGGGTGCCGCGTTCGCTGAGTTCCATGTCGATGCGCCCACCGAAGACCCGGTGATAGCGCGTTTCGACTTCGCCGTGGCGGAGGAGAAACAACCGGGTCTTCACGCACTGATCGCTTGTTGCTGGAGCGCGAGCAGGTCCCGAATGCCGCGGCGGCCCAGCTTGAGCAGCTCCGCCAAATGAACATCCCCGAAGGTGGATTCTTCACCGCTGGCTTGTAGTTCGATGAATTCGCCACTGCCGTTCATCACCACGTTCATGTCCACCTCGGCCCCGCTGTCTTCGACGTAATTCAAGTCGAGCAGCGGTTGGCTGGCCACCACGCCCACGCTCACCGCCGCCACGGGGGCGGATAGCGGTGTCTGGGTCAGTTTGCCTTCCGCCAGCAGTTTGCGGATCGCGAGGCCCAAGGCGACGTAGGCCCCGGAAATACTGGCGGTGCGGGTGCCTCCGTCGGCCTGCAAGACGTCGCAATCCACCCACAAGGTGCGCGAACCCAGCTTGGAAAGATCCAAGGCCGCCCGGAGCGACCGGCCGATCAGGCGTTGGATTTCCACGGTGCGGCCATCGAGCTTAAGCTTCGAAATGTCGCGCTGTTTCCGGCCCAGCGTCGCGTAAGGCAGCATCGAGTATTCGGCCGTAATCCAGCCGCCTTCGACCTTTTGCTCCTTCATCCAGCGGGGCACGGATTCCTCCACGGTCACCGCACAGATGACGCGCGTCTGGCCCCATTCGATGAGGGTGGAACCCGTCGCATGGGGGGCAATGTGATTCTGGAAGCGGATCGGGCGGAGCTGGTCGGCGCGCCGGCCATCAACTCGGGACACTCCACTGAATACAGTCGTTTCGCTCACGGCCGGCAGGCTACCGGCGGCGGCGTGGGACGCAATCGCCGCGCAAAACGGATTTCTCCCCAGTGGTCCGCCCACGCCACGGAAGCCGAACTTAGTCCCGCCACCAGGCGACCCCAGCGCACCAGACGGCCCTCGGTTGGGGGAGTTTCGGGAATTTACCGGCGCCTAGCCGTTCCCTAGTCTGTGCCCCGTGCCTCCGCTCGTCGAACTGGTCCGGGCCAGCCTGCAACGCCACGCCTTGTGGCCGTGCCGGGGCCCGTTGCTGGTCGCCGTCTCGGGCGGAGTCGATTCAGTCGTCCTCCTCTCGGTGTTGCACCAACTCGCCCCCGAGTCGGGGCACTCCTTGGCGGTCGCCCATGCCCACCACGGGCTGAGGCCGGAAGCCGACGCGGAGGCCGCTCTGGTTGCAAATTTAGCCCACCAATTGGGCGTGCCCTGTTCGCAAGCCCGCCTCCCGGTGCGCGCCGCGGCGGATCAGACCCGCGAATCCGTCGAGATGGCTGCCCGCCGCCTGCGCCACGGATTTCTCGCCCGAGCCGCCCACGAACACGGGGCCAGCCGCATCGCGCTCGCCCACCATGCCGGCGACCAGACAGAACTCTTTTTCCTGCGGCTTTTCCGGGGCGCCGGGGGGGCCGGACTCGCCGGCATGCGCCCGCTGGGGCCCTCGCCCGCGGATCCCGGTATCGAATTGATCCGCCCGCTGCTGGAGGTGCCCAAGTCGCAGTTGCTCGAGTTTGCCGCCGCCCACGGACTGGCTTTTCAGGAAGATGCCAGCAACGCGAACTGCGAAATCCCGCGCAACCGGGTGCGCCACGAGCTACTGCCTAAACTCCGAGGCGACTTCACCCCCGCCCTCGACTGGGTCGTGCAACGCACCGCGACCCTAGTTGGCGCCGAGGCGGACTTTGTCCACGCCGAAGCACAACGCTGGTTGCAGGCATCTCGACGCAAGCCGTTTGAAACGCTCCACGTGGCGTTGCAACGCGCCATCGTGCGGGAACAGCTCTGGCAACTGGGGCACGAAGGTGACTTCGAACTCGTGGAACGGCTGCGCGCCAGCGGGGACCGGGTTTCCGCTGGCGCCGACCTCACGCTGCGCCGACAAGCCGACGGGAACGTCACCGCGGCAGCCGCCCGAGTGCCGGAATTTTCCGCGGCAGCCGAATCTGGCCTACTCTGGCCGAGCCGCGGTGAGTATGATTTCGGGCCGGTGCATTTGCAGTGGTCAATCCCGCGGTCTACTCGGCCGCCCAGCCGGGCCATTGCCGGCCGGGAATGTTTCGATGGCGACCGCGTCGGCGCTCAAATCAACCTGCGCCATTGGCAGCCAGGCGACCGGTTTCAGCCACTCGGCTTCCGGAGCCCGAGCAAACTTCAGGATCTGTTTGTGAATCGAAAAATCCCCGCCGCCAAACGTCGCGAACTACTCCTAGCCACGACGGCCACCGGAGAAATTTTCTGGGTCGAAGGGCTGCCGCCGGGGGAAACCTTTAAGGTGGCGACCACGACCCGTCGCGGCTTGGTTTTGCGCTGGCGTCGAGCGCGCTGATTCTCAGGGAGCCATCCCCACTTCAGGCGCGCGCAGTTCGCCGCGAACGGCGCCACGCCGCCCAACCGATCAAGCCAGCAGCGGAAAGGGCCGCATACTCCCTGGGTTCAGGCACGGCGGAGATCGTTCCCGTGGTCGTAAAATTTCCTAGGTTGTCCACCGGATCGAAACTGGCGAGGGTCACTTGGAGCACCCGTGAGCCGCCGGTGAGCGCGGTGACTTCGTTGTAAAAAGTCGGGTCACCTCCCGGCGCCGTCAGGGTCACCTGCCCGTCGCCCACCGCGGTAAAATCCAAGCTGTGGCTCACCTCGTCGTAGAGGTAGTCCGAGGTGCCCGTGGCGATGGGAATGCCATTATAGCTGATCGTGAACGGCATCACGCTCGCATCGTTTTCCGTGTAACGCTCAAACCCCAGGCTGCCGATTCCGGGCGACAACGAACTAGTCAGTTCCAAATCGCCAAACGTGAAGGTGAGCAGGCTGACATCCCGGCTAGCTAGGTAGGCAAACCCCGATTGCGACGTGCCGGTTCCGTCACCGGTTTCAATCGT
Organism: uncultured Verrucomicrobiota bacterium; assembly: GCA_903821635.1. Lineage (GTDB taxonomy): Bacteria > Verrucomicrobiota > Verrucomicrobiia > Limisphaerales > UBA9464 > CAIWAH01. The sequence goes on from CAIJLV010000150.1 coordinate 22,547, forward strand.
GCCCCACATGGTCGAACCACCCACCCAGGGGTTGGCGGTCGAGTTGGCCGCGTGCAAACTGCCCGCGAAGTCGAATGAGGCGGCGTTTGAAACCGGGGCCAGCATGAACGCCAGAGCGGCGGCCGACGTGCTCAGGGAAAGCCGGCGCAGGGCCAGCACCAAGTAGTTGTGACGCGTTGCATTCATCTCATGTAAACGAGTAGCAGGCGGCAGGCCACGCTCACCGCCCAATTCCTGTGTGAATTCACGCAGGGGCGGGGCCGATCACCGGCCGGGGACAAATCCCGCGGCCCCCGTCTGCCTCACCGAGTTAGCGGCATTTCCCGTCCCCACCTTAACCCAAAGATTGCGGCCCCGCCGCGCCGTTGGTTCCGGGGCAGCCCAGACCTGCTTCGTTTGCGGAATCAGACTTCCCAACCCCGCGCCTGCCGCCACACCGTGTCGGCATTACCGTGAAATCGCGTCTTCTTTTCGGAACCTTGGCCACCGCACTGCTGGGCTTGCTCGCCGGTTGCTTCACAGGGCGTGTCCCGCCCGGACTCATCCCCGTCGGCAGCGCGCGGGTGGACATTTCCCCGCCTCACGCCGTGCGCCTGATGGGCTACGCCGCCCGCGCTCAACTGCCCGCCACGACTGAGATCGCCCAACGCATTCACGCCCGGGCGCTGGCCCTCGGGGCCGGGCCCGAGGCCGCCCTCCTGTTGACCATCGATAACTGCATCCTGCCCGGCGCTGTCACGCAGACGGTTCGCGACCGCCTCGGTCGGCGACTCGGACTCGCTCCCGAACGGATCACGCTGAGCGTCACCCACACCCACAGCGCCCCCTGTCTACAAGGAGCCGCGCCCAACATTTTTGCGGCCGACCTCACGGCCGAAGACCAGACCCAAATCGGCGCCTACACCGACTTCCTGATCGACCAGTTGGAAGCGGCCGCCGCCGCCGCCCTGAAGGACCGCCAGCCAGCCCGCTTGGCGTGGGGCCAAGGTTCGGTCGGTTTCGCCAAAAATCGGCGCTCCGCCGGCGGACCAGTGGATCATTCGCTGCCGCTGCTCCGGGTCAGCGCACCCGATGGCACGTTGCGCGCCGTCTTCGCCAATTACGCCTGCCATTGCACCACGCTCAGCGGCGGCATCAACGCCGTCCACGGGGACTGGGCGGGCGTCGCGGCTCAAGCACTGGAACGCGACCACCCGGGCATCGTGGCGCTCGTCGCGATCGGCGCCGGGGCGGATTCCAACCCCGAGCCCCGCGGCACGCTGGAACTAGTCAACCAACACGGCGAAGCGCTCGCCCGCGAAGCCAGCCGACTGCTGGCCTCCCCGCTCACCGCGCTGAACCACGCGCCCACTTGCCAACTGCAAACGATCCAACTGCCGTTCCAACCCCACTTCACTCGCCCACAATGGGAAGCCCGCGCCGCCCAAGCCGGCATCGTGGGCTATCACGCCCGCAAATGGCTCGGCCGCCTCGACCGCGGCGAAGCGCCTGCCCCCACCCTGCCCTATCCCGTCCAGACGTGGCGCTTCGGTGACCAACTGGCGATGGTGTTCTTGGGCGGTGAACTGGTGGTGGACTATTCGCTGCGGCTGAAACGCGAACTCGACGCCGCGCGTCTTTGGGTCAACGCCTACGCCAATGACGTGCCCTGCTACATCCCGTCCCGCCGCATCCTCAGCGAGGGCGGCTACGAGGCGGAGAGCTCGCTCTGGTATTACGACCGGCCGCAGCAACTCGCGCCGGAAATCGAGGACCTGATCATCAACGCCGTTCGCGATCAGTTGCCCGCGTCGTTCCGGCTCGACGAACAACGCCCCGAAAGCCCGAGCCACCATCTTCGAGTGGCTGGGGGTCTTTTACAACCGGGCGTGTGGCCTCCACGCCCTCGATTACCAATCCCCGGTGGACTTCGAACTCAACCTCAACTAACAAACCCATGAATCATGTCGCTCGCCGGCTGTCCACCAAACCGAAGCAAGGGCAGTTGACTTCAGGCTGAAAAGAGCGGACCGACCGCCGGTGAATTCACTTCGAGTATGTTGGTTCCACCTCCTGATTCTCGCCGGCGTTTGCGGCCCCGTCGTTTCATTGGTGGCGGCTCCGGTGTTGGTGACTGACGTTGCCGACGTCGCGTTGCCCGCCGGCAGCCCGACGACGGCACCGGCCACCTTCGTCGTGTCCGCGACGGGCCAGGGAACTTTGGCTTACCAATGGTTCCGTCTGGAGCTGTCCTACAAGAACAACAAATTTATCGGCAGCTACGAGCGCAAGCTGCCGGGGGAGACCGGCACTTCGCTGACCGCCACCGACTGGGCAGGCTTTGGCACCTTCTCGTCCGCGACCCGATACAGCTACTATGTCACTGTGACCGACGAGACGGGTGTTGTCACCAGCCGGACGGCGCGGGCCTCGATCATGGTCGAGGTGCCGCCGCTCGCGCCCAACCTCTTTCAGGACCTGCAACCGCTCTATGCCGCCAAGGAAGGGGAAACCTTGACGCTATCCGCGGGCGTCACGGCCAATCCGTTGATCGTCTCTTGGTTCCACGACGATCGGCTGGTGCCCGGCCTGACCAACACTTTCTTTTCGTTCAATCCCGCGACCTTGGCCGACCGGGGCCGTTGGTGGCTGGTGGTCAGCAATGCCCTGGGCAGTGTGACGTCGCGGGTGGCGCAGGTGGACATCGCGCCCATCGTCATTGTGCCGGACATCGACTTCAGCCAAGTCCAGTTCAGCAGTCAGACCGTTGACCTCGATCACTTGGTGACGACCAACTGGCCTGCGCCCACCGCCGCGGATTTCCAGGGACAATCGTTGACGTTGGCAATCACTGGCGGGCAGGCGCCGTTCGTTACCAGTGGAACTTGGAGCGTCAGTCTGGCGGCCAACGGAACCTACTCGGTGGCGGCCGGGGTGATGCCGGCCGCGACGGGGCAATGGACCCATCAACTGGCGGGCGCAGGAATGACCGAGGTATCGCTGGCCGGCTTCTACGCGGATACGACCACTGCCACGCTAAGCCTGCTCGACAACCGCTACTTTGAGCTCAGCAAGGCCGGGGTGGTTGCCAATCAGCACGGCAACTGGTCGCTGGGCGGCTTGCTGCCGACACTGACCACCAATTTGCCTAGGGCGGAATTTTCCCTGACGGCGGCCACCACCGGCGGCTTGCCGTTGTCCTATGAGTGGTTCAAAGACGGCACCAAGCTCCCCGGGCAAACTGGCGCCAAGCTCTCCATAGATCCGGTGACTCCCGCCGATGCCGGCACCTACACTTGTGTGGTGACGCGTTCGGATGGCAAGACCCGGACTTCGCCGCCGGGGGTCCTGACCGTGAAAGGCGGGATTGCCGATGAGGTTAGCGTCGTGTTCTCGGATGGGGCGCTGATCCTAGCTTGGCCGGCCGGCGCGCAACTGCAACTCAGACCTTCGCTGGAGTCCGCCGATTGGCAGACAGTCAACGCGGTATCACCGGCCTCAATTTCGCCGACCAACGCCGCCGGATTTTTCCGGTGGATCGCCCCTTGAGTCGCCGGCGGCCAAAACCGTGGAACGCCGCGCTGAAGTCGATGCTGCAGTGATTAGGAAAAGGGCGTTGGAGTTAACCGATGTTTCCCACTGTGCACCGTCCTCACGAGCTGCCGCCGCCGCGGGCTCGATCCCTATGCCTACCTCAAGGACATCTTCACCCGCCTCCCCACCCTGACCAACCGCTAGGTCGGCCAGATCATGCCGGCGTTCTGGGGTAAAAACGGCCCGCCGCGCCGCCGCCGTGTCGCTGCTGGCCGAGTTCGGCGCGGATCAGCACGGAGCGACGGGACGAACTCGTTTCCCGCCGCGCGCTTGAGCTTACTTCAACAGCCCGATCGGCCCGGTTCGCCGGACTACGCCGGCAGGAAGCGCCCGAAGTCGCCGGCTCGGCCAACGACAGCCAGCGGTGGTTTGGCCTATATCAATGGCCGGCGCCGTAAGCAGTCGTGGGCTCACCTGGTAGCCTGCCACGTCTCACGCCACGTCTCATGCCATGATCCGTGCCATGAACGATGGCATCATCACCATGGACGGCAGCGGGCGCTTTGGTGATCCCCATGGAAATCCGCACGTTGCTGCACCTCTCATCCGGGGCGGCCCTTCGCCCCGCAGTGGTCGGCAACCGCCTCGAATTGACGCCGGTGGAACCGCCCGGCCCCAAGCCCAAGCGCAAATCGGGACTCATGGTCGTGCCGCGCACCAGGCAGGCGTTTGATGCCGTGGCCGCGCTAGCCGCCACGAGGGAATCGCGCCCCTGAGGGAGTTCTTTGACAGCTCCACGCTGCTGGCAGCGATGGTTGAGGATGAAGCCGGCCATGAGACCGCGCTGGCCGCGCTTTCAACCACCCAAGACGGTTAAGTCGCCACCCACTCTTTGACCGAATGGTTCGCCATCCTCACCGACGGGCGTAGGCCGGCCCGCCTGACTCCGGCCATCGCAGCGGAAATGGTGGAAGTCAATTTGCCCCAGCGCTTGAACTTGGTCTCCCTGACTTCCTCTGAGTATGCGGCCGTGTTTCAGGCCGCAGCCTCCGTTGGGGCCCGGGGAGGCGCCATCTACGCTATGTTGCTGTTGGCAGCGGCGCGAAAATGCCGAGCCGAACGCATCCATACGCTTAACCTTCGGCATTTTTCGGCCTTTGCGCCGGACTTGAGGGAACAGCTTCACCAAGAATAGGCCAACGGGCTAATCGCGCACCGGGCACCAACGGCGGGCCGCGGGATGGCGCACGAGTTCAAGGATGGGGTTCATGGCTATTTTCCTTCGAAGGTGTCGAGCAACCGGCGCAGTTAGCTGACTTACGCCGCGGACGGCTTCCGTCCGGCCAAGGCATGCAGGACCAGCTTCTGGGCCGAGCCGCCAAAGGCGCGTTTCAACAGGTCATCCACCAACTGCCGCTGGGTCGTGATCTCGGGGATGGCCGGCGTGAACACGTGGGTTCGTGCCGAATCATCGCGGGTCACCAGACCCTTCTCCGTGATGATCTGGAGCCGCTTGAGCACGGTGGTGTCACCGGTGTCGGCGCCCAGCTCTTCGACCACTTGCCGGACCGTGCTGGCGCCAAGATGCCAGAGCACCCGAAGAATCAGCAGCTCCGACTCGGGTCGGTCGGGCAATAGGTTTGGAAGGCACGCGCCCTTGAATGCGAATTCCTCCGTAGAAACGACCGACTCCAAGCCACCCAACGGGGAACAAGTGCCGATCAGTCGAAGATCACCGTGCGGTTACCGCACAGGAAGACGCGATCCTCGAAGACCAATCGCAGCGCCCGGGCGAGGACCATCTGCTCCACGTCGCGGCCGGCCAGGACGAGGTCTTCGGCTGCGTGCGTGTGGTCCACGGGCACGACCTGCTGAACGATGATCGGGCCGGCGTCGAGTTCGTCGGTGACGAAATGGGCGGTGGCGCCGATGACCTTCACGCCGCGTTCAAAGGCCTGATGATACGGCCGCGCGCCGGCAAAGGCGGGCAGGAAGCTGTGGTGGATGTTCACCAGCCGGGCGGGAAACTGCCCGACGAACTTCGGGCTGAGCACGCGCATGTATTTCGCCAGCACCACGTAGTCGGGCCGATAGCGCTGGACCATGTTAAGCACCTCGGCCTCGTGGACCTCGCGGGGCAGTTCGCCATGGGGCAAGTGGTGGAAGGGCAAATCGAACTTCCGCACCAGCGGTTCCAGCGTCGCGTGGTTGGCGATCACTGCGAGGACGTGGGCGTTCAGTTCCTTGAACAAGTGCCGCACGATGATGTCCGCGAGGCAGTGATGCTCCTTGGAAGCCAGCACCACGACCCGCTTGGGTTCCAAGTGCGACAGGCGGACCTCGGCCTGTTCCGGCAGCACGGCGCGCACCGCGGCCAAAAGCTCCGCTCCATTGACCGCACCGTCGAACTCAGTGCGCATGAAGAAGCGGCGGGAAGCTCGATCCACAAACTCCAGGTTCCCCACGACGTTGACGCCCAAGCGGAACAGCACGCCGGTGATGCCGTGGACCAAGCCGGGCCGGTCGGGACATTCGACAAGCAGGACGGAGGATTTCATGGCCAGACTCGGGACCGCAAAGGCACGCCGGCTTCGGGGATCGCTTTCACAGCCCCAGCTTCTCGTAAAGCTTCGCCAAACGACGCCCGTGTTCGTCGTAGGCGGCCTCGAACAATTCCGTGGCGCGAGCCTTGCCAACGAGCACACCCGCCGTGAGCACCTTGGGCGGCTGGCCCGCGGCGGTGAGGCGGGCGGCGACTTCGGCCTTGATGGAGTTCACCAGCAGGCAACCGCCCACCGTGGAGCCAGGCGAAACCGGCGTGTCGAGGCCAGGCACCTTAACCATCGCGTCGCCCACCGGCGCGCCGGTATCGAGCACGAGGTCGGCGAAGTCCTGTAGCTTCTTGCCGTCGGCCCGCTGGCTAGTGCTCGCCTCGCTGTGCGCCTGAGAAATGATCGCCACCACCTTGACGCCGCGTTGCTGGAAGCCTTCCGCCATCTCGATGGGCACGACGTTGCAACCACTGGACGAGATGACGAGCGCGGAATCGAGCGGCGACAGGTCGTAATTCCGCAGGATCCGGGCGGCGAGGCCGGGAACGTTTTCGAGGAACATCGCCTGCCGTTGGCCGTTCGCCCCGACGACCAGATTGTGGAAGCTGAGCGAGAGCTCGACGATGGGATTGAACCCGGGAAAGGAGCCGTAACGCGGCCACATCTCTTCGACCATGATCCGGGAGTGGCCGGAGCCGAAGACATGCACCATGCGCCCGGCGAGAATGGTGGCGGCAAATCGTTCGGCCACCAGCCGAAGGGCGGGCGTCTGGCGTTCCACGGTGTCAACGAGCGTGCGGCACTGGGCGAGGTAATCGGCGATCACGGGCCGTTGCTACCGGAGGGGAGCCCGCCCTGACAATGCCACGGATTGGCACGCTGCCCGACTTCCCCGCGTGGCCACCCGGCCAGTGAACCGCAAAGGATGAGTGGCGGCTTCCATTTCCCAGCATTATACGAGCTCTGGAATCGCAACCACCCGCCTTATGAAAATTCTCGTCGGAACCGATTTCAGTCCCAACGCCGCCGATGCGATCAAGGTCGCCGCCGCGCTAGCCCGGCGCTTCAACGATGGTCTCCACTTGGTTCACGCCACGCAGCCCCCCCTCTTGGAAGGGGGCCCCGATCCGTTGTGGGATCCCTTGGTCACTGGCCTGCGCGACCGGATGCAGCTCGAAGTCACCGCGTTGCAGGCGGCCACTCCCAAGGCGACGGGCAGCGTGGAAATCGGGCCAGCAGACAGCGTGTTCAAACACCTAGCCCGCCCCGGTCAGGCGCGCTTGGTCGTGGTCTCTTCAGTGGGCCGGGTCGCCCTGACCCGAGTGCTGCTGGGCAGCACGGCCGAGCGCATCGCCGAGGCGGCGGCCGTGCCCACGCTGGTCACCCGCACGACGGCTCCGTTTCGCGAATGGGCCGCTGGCCAGCGCCCCCTTCGCGTGTTCGTGGCGTGTGACTTCACTCTCGCCAGCGACGCCGCGCTCGCCTTCGCCGGCGAACTGGCCGCGCACGGCCCGTGCGATTTGTCGGTCGGCTACGTGGACGATCGCACCCTCGACGGCGCCCCGGACGCCCCCCCAGCGCCAGCCACGCCCGCCGCTTGGGCCGCAACTTGGCGCCGTGATCTGGGGGAAAAGGTGGCCGCCATGCTCGGCGAACACCGGGTGCAATTGCTGGTGGAAGCGGGCGTCAACAACCCCGCGGGCACGCTCATCGAGCTGGCCAAGGCGACCCAGGCGGACCTGCTCGTGGTCGGCACCAACCAACATCACGGCTTATCCCGGCTGTGGCACCGTTCCACGTCCCGGGCGCTGCTCAACGATGCCCCCATGAGCGTGGCCTGCGTGCCGGTGGCCGGCCACCCGCCGGTCCCGACGAACGTGCCCGTGCTCAGCCGGGTGCTCGTCACCACCGACTTTTCACCCGTGGGTAACCGGGCCGTGGTCGCCGCCTGTGCGCTGCTGCCCAACGGAGGCCGCCTGCGCCTCTTTCACGCGCTCACCCAGCAACAGTCGCCGATGACCGCGCTGTTCGGCGGGGGCAAGCGGCCCACCTTGTCGCCGGGCGAACACCGCCGCCTGCTGCAAAGCGCCCGCAAGAAACTCGGCGCCCTCGTTCCCGCGGCCGCGCTTCAACACGGGGTGACGGTGGAGGTCGTGGTGGAACCCGTCACCCACGTGGCGGCCGCCATTCTGCGCCAAGCCGAGCAATTCGGCGCCCACGTCATCTGCCTGAGTTCGCATGGCCGCACCGGACTCGCCGGGGCGGTGTTTGGCTCGGTGGCCGCCGACGTGGTGGCCCAAAGTCACCGTCCCGTGCATCTCGTTCGGCTGTCGCCCACGTGAGCGGCCCCACGGGAATTTTAGGGGTGTCGGGTTGCGCCCCGTTCCAACTGACGCATTCTTTCACGCGGTCGGCCTCGCCTACCCCGGGGCTCAAGTTCCGCCGCCGTCTTTTAAGCTCATGAAATCACTCCAAGTCACGCTGGCTCTTGCCGGACTGTTGGGCGTAGTCGGGTTGGGATTTTTCCTGCGCGACGGTCCTGTCCCCCGCCCGGTGTCCCCCGCCGCGCCGCTCACCGCGGCCCTGTCTCCCCACTCCATGAACGACTTCCAGAAGCCCGCTGCTGCCGAACTGAAGCGCCAACTGACACCCGAGCAGTTTGCCGTCACCCAGCAGTGCGGCACCGAGCCACCGTTTCGCAACGCCTACTGGGACAACCATCGGCCTGGGCTCTACGTGGACGTAGTGTCGGGCGAACCCTTGTTCAGCTCGCTCGACAAGTTCGATTCCGGCAGTGGCTGGCCGAGTTTTACCCGCCCGGTGGTCGCCGAAGCGGTGGCTGAAAAAGAAGACCGGGCGCACGGTATGCAGCGGACCGAAGTTCGCTCCAAACGGGCCGACTCGCATCTCGGCCACCTGTTTGATGACGGTCCGGGGCCCACCCAACTCCGCTACTGCATCAACTCAGCGTCCTTGCGTTTTATCCCGGTCGAAAAACTGGAAGCGGAAGGTTACGGCGCGCACCTCGGTCCCTTTGTCCAAGCTGGCTTGATCAAGCCGGGCGTCGCGCCCGCGGTCGGCCCCGCCCAACGCGAAACCGCAGTCCTCGCCGGAGGCTGCTTCTGGGGCGTGGAGGAAATCCTGCGGAAGATTCCCGGCGTGCTCGAAACGGCGGTCGGCTACACCGGCGGCACGATCAAGAATCCCTCCTACGAACTCGTGTGCACCGGCCGTTCGGGTCATGCCGAGGCCATCCGCATCGTGTTCGACCCGGTCCAACTGAGCTACGAAACGCTGCTGGGATTCTTCTTCCGCATGCACGACCCGACGACGCTCAACCGCCAACACAACGACGTCGGCCCGCAGTATCGCTCGGCCATCTACTTCACGGAGGAAACCCAAAAAGCCACCGCTGAGAGAGTGAAGGCGCAGTTCGACCGATCCGGGCGCTTCCAACGCCCCATCGTGACGGAGATCACCGCCGCGGCGGAATTCTACCCGGCAGAGGCTTACCACCAGAAATACCTGATCAAGCATCCCGGCGGCTACAACTGCCACGTGCTCACGGATTGAGCCGCGGGCGGGTCAGTCGGTCAGCCGGCGGGACGAGTTCCGCCAGCTTTGCCTTTCCGGGGCGGGACGCTTTGGCAATCCTCCGCCCATGCCTCGCAAGCTCAGCGCCATCGCTCCCGATTGGTGGGACTACACCACGCTCGATTCCAAACTCATCGACGACGCCGCACGCCTCACGCCGGAGAAACTGGCCAAACTGTCCCGGCCCGGCTTCAAAATCGTTTTTTACGATACGCTCGAAGACTTCTACCTCGCCGAAGCCCTCGAATACATCACCGCTTGGCGCCAGAGCACACCCGATAATCCAGTCGGCCTCTGCGGCCCCATCGGCCCCACGGAACAACTCCCCCTCGTGGCCCGGCTCGTCAACGCGCTCGGCCTGCAACTGGGCTCGGCTCATTTTTGGGGTATGGACGAGTGGTTCGACGGCGCAACCGGCCGCGAAACTCCGGTGACGCATCCGCTCTCGTTTGAGCGGGCGGACCGCGAATTGTGCTTCAATCGCATTGATCGGAAACTGCGTCCGCCCGAGGCCAACCTGCATTTCCCCAAGGGCGACCCGACCGCCTATCGCGCCTCGTGGAACGCGGGCGTCCGCTGCGCCGTCATGCAAGGCGGCCAAGGCGACACCAAACACTGGGCCTTTAACGACCCCCTGCCCCGGCGCGGCAAGTGGAAGCACGAGCCGCCGACCGCCGCCGAATACCGCAAGCTAGCGACGCGGGTCGTGGACCTCCATCCGCTCACGCTCGCGCAAAACGCCCGCACCAGCGGCGGCGGCAACATCACGATGGTGCCCACCCAAGCCATCACCGTTGGCCCCGTCGAGACGTGGCAGGCGGACAAGGTCTCCATCTGGCAGGCCGGCAGCCACGACAACCCGCTCGGCCAGCGGCTCACTGCGCTAATGATTTCCCAGCGCCTCGTGGACACGTCGGTGCCCCTGTCGCTGCTCGCCGACCATCCCAACGTGCAGTTCAACTACTACCGCGGCGGACTCGGAAGTTGCGCGGTGGAAATGCACTGAATCGTTCGCAAAGCGGGCCCAAGTCTGAAATTGAACCCGCCACCGGCCCCCCTAGCCGCCAGCGGGCCGAGTCGCACTCGACGGCTACGAACGGACTGAAATTGCAGGCCGGCGAGCCGACTTCGAAGCCGGGCGCCGAACGGCGCCGAACGACCGCCCCACGGCCGGCGTGGCTCCCTGCATTGAATCGGCCCAATCCGCTCCTTGCGTCGTCGCGCGCCGACCATATCGTCGCGCGTCTTTTATGCCTGAATCCGTCCGCACCCTGCTGCGCCGTGCCGTGCTTGGCGCCTTGGCCGTTTCCGCCACCACCCATGCCTTCGCCCAGCATCAACTGGGCCCGCAGGGCAGCTTTGAGGCGCCCAAACTCGCGCCGCGTTCCGACGAAGGCGAAAAGAACATCAAGCGCTTCCAAGTGCCGCCGGGCTGGAAGGTGGAGCTCTGGGCCGCCGAGCCCGACGTGGCTCACGGCGTCGCCTTCGACCTCGCCAACGACGGCCGTGTGTTTGTCGCGGAATCGTTCCGCGCCTGGCGGGGCGTGCCGGACATCCGCGGCATCATGCCGTGGCTCGACGAAGATCTGGCCTGCAAGTCGGTGGACGACCGCTTGATGATGATGAAACGCCACCTCGGCGAGGAAGGCATGAAGGATTACTACCGCAACACCGAGCGCGTCCGTTACCTGCGCGACGAAACCGGCGCCGGCAAGGCCACGGTCTCGAAGGTGTTCGCCGAGAACTTCGCCACGCCGCTCGACGGCGTCGCCTCCGGCGTGCTGGCCCGCGGCAAGGATGTCTATTTTGCCAACATTCCGAACGTCTGGCACCTCCGCGACGAGAACCTCGACGGTCTCGCCGACGCCCGCCGCAGCATCAGCTACGGCCACGGCGTGCGGGTGGGCTTCCTCGGCCATGACCTTCACGGCCTCACTTGGGGACCGGACGGAAAACTCTACTTCAGCATTGGTGACCGGGCCTCGGTGCTGAAGACGCCGAATGGCGACGTGGGCACGCCCGACTGCGGCGCCGTGTTCCGCTGCAATGCCGACGGCTCGAACATCGAGATGATTTACAAGGGCCTGCGTAATCCGCAGGAACTGGTTTTCGACGAATGGGGCAACCTCTTCACCGGCGATAACAACTCCGACGGCGGCGACCAAGCCCGCTGGACTTACCTGATCGAAGGCGGCGACAGCGGTTGGCGCATCGGCTGGCAGTTCCTCGAACGTTCCGACGCCCCGATGCCGCGCGGCCCGTGGAACATGGAGAAGATGTGGGCGCCGCAGAACGAGGCGCACCCGGCCTACATCACCCCGCCAATCAAAAACATCACCGCCGGCCCGAGCGGCAATGCCTATTACCCCGGCACCGGCCTGGGCGCGGAGTGGCAGGGCACGTTCACGCTGTGCGATTTCCGCGGCAGCGGCAGCGGTTCGGGCATCATGCAATTCAAGCATCAGCCCAAGGGCGCGAGCTTCGAGCTCGTCGAGGACAAGAAGATGATTTGGGCGGTCGAAGCCACGGACGGCACCTGGGGACCGGACGGCGCCTACTGGGTGCTCGACTGGGTGGACGGCTGGGAACCGGTCGGCAAAGGCCGCATCTACCGGATGTATGATCCGAACACGATCAATTCTCCGGTCGTCAAAGAGACCCAGAAGCTGCTCGCGTCCGACTTCTCGGCGAAGAAAGACGGAGAACTCCTGAAGCTGCTGGCCCACGCCAATTACCGGGTCCGCCAGACCGCGCAGTTTGAACTCGCCGGGCGCGGCGAAAAACAGACCGGCACCTTGGCCAAGCTCGCCAAATCCTCCGCCAGCCGGCACGCCCGGCTGCACGCAATCTGGGGTTTGGGCCAAATCGCAAACGCCAGCCACGCCACGAAGGAAGGCGCGAAATCCGACGCCCTTGAGGCGATTAACAGCCTCGCCGCAGATCACGAAGCCCACGTCCGCGCCAACGTCGCCCGGGTGCTGGGCGACGCGAAGTATCAGCCGGCCTACGCCGCGCTGCTGAAACTCACCACCGACAACGACGCCCACGTCCGCGCGCTCGGCACGATTGCCCTCGGCAAGCTCGGCCGCCGCGAAGCGATTCCAGCCGTCTTCGCCGTGCTCAAGGCCAACGCCGACCGGGATCCCCACCTGCGCCACGCGGCCGTAACCGCCTTGGTCGCCTGCAACGATTTCGACGCCCTCCAAGCCGCCGCCAAGGATCCGCACGATTCCGTCCGCATGGGCGTGTTGTTGGCCCTGCGACGGCTGCAACGGAACGAGATCAGCAGCTTCCTGAACGACGCCAATCCGAAGCTCGTCACCGAAGCCGCCCGGGCGATCAATGACGAACCGATCCCGGGCGCGATGGATAACCTAGCCGCCCTGATCGCGCAGCCGCTGGACAACCAAAACGACGCCCTCGTCCGCCGCGTGGTGAATGCAAATTACCGCTTCGGCACCAAAGAAACCGCCCAAGCGATGGCGCAGTTCGCCACGCGCACCACCGGCACGGAGGCTCAGCGGGCGGAAGCCTTGGAAGCCCTGAGCGCGTGGCCCAAGAACGGGGGCCGTGATCGCATCAGCGGCCTGTGGCGCCCCACCGCCTTTGCCCGGGATGCCCAAGTCCCCGGTCAAGCCATCCAACCCGTGCTCAACACGCTGCTGGCTTCGGCTCCCGAGCGGGTTCGCACCGCCGCCGCCACCGCCGCCGGCGAATTGCAGGTCAAGGAATCCGCCGCCGCCCTCGGCCGGCTGGTGCTGGAAAAACAAGGCAGCGCCCGCACCCGCGTGGCCGCCTTGACCGCTTTGTCGAAATTGCAGACCGCCGACTACGCCACCGCCTTGGCCGCCGCGCAAAACGATGCGGAAGAACTCGTCCGCAAAGCGGCATTGAAGCTGTCGGTGGACGTCCCGCCCACCGCGGGCACTTCGGCCTCGGCTCCCGCCGCTGATCCGACCGCCAAACTGGCCGCGGTCATCACCGCCGGCACGACCGCGGAAAAGCAGGGTGCTTTTGCCGCCTTGGCCAAAGTGCCGGGAGCGGCCGCCGACGCCTTGGCCGGCAAGTGGCTGGGTGATTTGCTCGCCGGCCGGGTGACGCCCGAACTGCAACTCGACGTGCTCGAAGCTGCGAATGCCCGCCCGGCGTTGAAAACGGAGGTGGAAAAATGGCGCGCTGCCCACACCAAGAAATCGGATTTCGATACCACCCCGTGGAAACTCACGCTGGCGGGTGGGAATGCGGAGGACGGCAAAAAGGTGTTTTTTGAAAAAGCCGAGGTGAGCTGTGTGCGCTGCCACAAGGTGGGCGGCGAAGGCGGCGAGGTCGGTCCCGAACTTACCGGCTTGGCGGCTCAAAAAGGGTTGGATTACGTCCTGCAAGCCATCGTGCATCCGAACGCGGCCATCGCCCAAGGCTTTGAAACCGTGTTGGTCAATTTGAAGAACGGCACGGCCTACGCCGGCGTGATCAAGTCGGAAACGGCCGATCTCCTAGAGCTCAATTCGCCCGAGGACGGTTTGGTGAAGCTCAAAAAGGCAGACATCGAGAGCCGCGAAAAGGGGCTGAGCGGCATGCCGGACGGCTTCGGCGACCTGTTGACGCCGGTGGAGCTTCGCAACTTGCTCGAGTATCTCCGCAACAACTGAAGCCCGCCGGCCTCCCTTAAGTGGCCGCTGGTGAAGCCGATGTAGAATCGGCCCCGGCGGTCACTTCGTTTTGACCGACCCCGGTCGCCTCAGCTACCACCTTGCACATGCACGACGCCCCGGCCCCAACCGCCGCTGTCCCCCCCAACCGCCGATTGTTTGCCCCAGTCTGGTCCAATTGGGCGTTTACGACCCTGGAGGTGATTCTTTGGGCTTGGTCGATCATCGTCTGCATTCCCTTCTGGGAGTTGGACCCCAACTACTCCTACGGCTGGGTGGTGCCGTTCCTGATGTTTTTTTTCCTCTGGCGCCGCTTGGCCGAACAGCCGGCCAGTTTTTGGGCAGAAATCAGCCGCGATGACGAACGCAAGCGCTCGAAACTGTCGCCTTGGTTCCTCGCCGTGATCGGGCTGAGTCTCTTTCCCTTGGAGGTTTACCGGGCCGAATACCACCAGTCAGGAATTGTGCTCTGGGGAATCAACTTGGCCAAAGTCTTCTTCTCGTTATTGGGCGCTTGGTGGCTGGGCGGACGGAAACTGACGATTTTGGTGATGTTTCCGATCCTGTTCTTCCTGACCGCCGTGCCTTGGCCGGCAAAAATCGCCATCCCGGTGCAGCAAGGGCTGATGCAAAGCGTGGCCGCGGTCGTCACCGAAATGCTGCTCTGGCTCGGCGTCCCCGTAAAACTCGAAGGCGCCGTCCTGCACCTGACCAAGGGCACGGTTGGCATCGTCGAGGCCTGTAGCGGCATCCGCTCTCTGCAATCGGGACTTATGGTCAGCTTGGCCGTCGGCGAACTGCTCATGTTGACCCGGACCAAACGGGCCGTGCTTGTCAGCACCGGCATCGGTTTGGCGATGTTCAGCAATCTCTGCCGGACGTTTTATCTCTGCTGGGTCACCGAACAAGGCGGCCCGGACGCGATGCACAAAGTCCACGACACCGCAGGCAACGTGGCCATGTATACACTCTATATCCTGATCTGGGCAGTGGGCAAAGCGCTCGAGGGCAAGACCATTGCGCCTTGGCCGGCCAGCTTTGCCGAATGGCGTCCCCGGGTCGCCGGCCTGCGGTGGCATCGCCTGCCGGATTTCCGCCCGCTCGCGGCGATTACAGCATCGACCTTCATTTCCGTTCACGCTTGGTATTTCATCCTGCAGCTTCAGGCGGATCCGCAAACCACTCCCGCCTTGGCGCTCAAGCTGGGAAAAGATTCGGGCAACGATGAGGTCCCGATGGATGAAACCGTCCTTCGGGCCTTGGGCTGCAACGACCATGAACAGGTTCGGCGCCGCTCGCCGCTCGCCCCATTGGAATCGGGCTTTAACGTCAGCCACCTCTTTTGGAAGCCGTCGCCGATGAGCAAATTGGCGCTCCACCATCGCCCGGACATCTGCATGCCCGGCTCGGGTTGGACCCAAATTGGTGAAGTCGAACGCGTGACCCTCGATCTCGTCGGCCAACCTCGTGAATTCTATGTCTTCCGGTTTGAACGCGAAGGCTTCAAGGCTCTCTCTGTTTGGGGTGTCTGGCGCAATGGCAAGACCGTGGAAATGGATTACTCCAATCGTATGACCGCCCTCCCGGAAGTTTATCATCCCTACCCCAGCAGTCGTCATTTGATGGGGATTGAAATTCTCTCCATTTTCATGCCCTATCGCACCGCTCCCGCGCCCACTCCGCAACTGGTGGAAAAACTCCTTCCCGAGGTCGTCCAGTGGCAGAAATAGGTGCCCTTGATGTCCTGCCGCCGCCGTCCAAAACTGAACCTAGCCGATGAATCCGTCCGAAAAAACGCCCGAAAAGAGCAGCGCTGCCCGGGCAACCAGTTCCACCGATCGCCGCCGCAACCGGAAAAAATCCACTTGGCTATTCGTGGGAGCCGCCGTTTTGGCAATCGGACTGCTCGCCGGGGGAGTCACCCTGGCCTACCCGGGAATCAAAGCCGCCCGCGCCCGGCAGCACGCTGCCGAAGCCGAATCCGCTCTGCGGAAAGGTGATCTCGAAAGCGCCGGCACCAAGGTCAAGGCCGCGCTGGCCATGGGGCCCAAGTTACCCGAAGTGCTCCGCGCCGCCGCCCGCTATTGCTCGCTCCAAGGTGACCCGACCGGGATCAACTATTACCAGATGATCCTCGCCACCCCGGCGGGCACGCTGGCGGACAAGACCAACCTGATTGCGCTGGCCCACGCCACCAGTCGCTTGGGCCCCGCGCGGGAAGAACTTCGCAAGATGTTGACCGCCAACAGCAACGACGTCGTAGCGCTGCGCTATCTCGTCGAAAATCACATTCTCGGCAAAGACCGCGACCGCGCCATCAAGACGGCCGCCATTGGACTAAAAGCCAACCCCACCAATGCTTGGTTTCAGCTCACGCTCGGCTCCCTGCTCATTGATGATCCACGCGGCGGAAAATATCAGGACGAGGGGCGTCGCCTACTGTTCTCCCTCGCCATTGGCAAGGGCCCGGAACACATCGACGCCCAAAACCGCATCGCCCAAGCCCAAGACCTGACCAAAGCCGAGGCCGCCGTCCTTCAGAAACAGATTCAAAGCCGGACCAACCTCACCCATGACGACGAAGTGCTGATCTACGACCTCCGGCGTCGGCAAAACCCGGACCAAGCCGCCGCCCTCGTCAAAGAGGCAGTCAATCGCTACGCCCGGGAAGATCCCACTGCCGGCCTCGCCGCCGTTCTAACTTGGGCCGCCAAGGGCAAACAATTCGCCCCGATTCTCGCCTCCCTGCCCGCCGCTGCCGCTGAAACCAACCGTTGGGTAGCGCCCACCTACGCCGCGGTCCTCGCCGAGAGTGGCAAATGGGCGGAGTTGGAAAAATTCGTCAGCGGCGGCGAATCGTTCATTGGTAAGACCTTAGCCGCTGGCTTTCGCGCCCGGGTGGCCATGGCCAAAGGCAATACCAAGGAGGCCGAAGCTCTGTTTCGCAGCCTCGGAGGCACCCAAGAAATTCCGGTCCTCGACGCGCGCATCTTGGCCCAACAAGCCGAGGCCGCCGGACTGCCGGGCGTCGCCGTGGAAATATACCAACGACTGGCCACCGATCCCGCGATCACTCTCGAAGCGGCCCGTCAGTGCGTGCGCCTTTTGGGTGCGCTCGAAGACATCAAACAGATTCGCGAAGTGGCCGGCCGACTCGCGAAGGCGTTTCCCCAGGAAGACACCCTCGTCGCGGAAGCGGCTTGGGCCAATCTGGTCGCCAACGAAGAAATTCCGGAAGCGTGGGCAGCCCTCTTGCGACTCCACGAAAAGACGCCTTCCGATCCCAACTGGCGGTTCGGTCTGGCGCTGGCCGAGTTGAAGATGGACCGCCCCCAAAAGGCGCTGGCACTGATCCAGGAATCGGCCGCCGCCGCCAAATCCCTCTCGCCCCGAATGCAGCTCTCCCAAGTGCTCACCCTCGGCGCAAACCAGCAACGCGACGCCGCCCAACGGCTGGCTCGGCAAATTGAACTCAAGCGCTTGCGCCCCGCTGAACGCGCTCTTTTGACTCCTTGGCTTTGACTCCGTCGGCGCGCCGGCCATGAACGCAGCCCGTCAGTGACTTGCCCTTGGCTCCGATAGCTCAAATGGATCGAGCGGCGGTTGCCTAATTTGAGCCGGGCGTTTTTACTGAGAAATCTGGAGTCATCTACAAGCGTCAATCTTTCGGTTTGCTCAGCGTTTTGACGATTTTGCGTTATCGGGTGTAATCCTGAAATAGCCCACATTTTCCCGCCGGGTTACCAAACAGGGTTACTAAATTCCAGCGCTCCGGGGTAGATTTGCGATCGCTTTCGAGCGGCGGTGAACCGAACCGTTTTCCCAAGTCGTCCAAATTCCAACCGCCGGGCCGGCTGGCCCCGCGGTGGGGAAAACCGCCGGGCTTGCCTCCGAAAAATGGCGCTTTGGCTGGGGGTTTTTGGCGCCGCGATTTGGCATCCGCAAAACACCCCCGCTCCCAGTTGTCACCCGCCGTTGTCACTCGGCCCAGCGAAAGTCGGCGGCCCGCAGGCGCTTACGCTCCCGCAACTCCCCCATTGCCTTGCGCGGGTTTGCCTCGCCACCCTGCCCCGTTCCCGGACGCACTCCATGACACCTGCCGAATTCAAAAAGAAATTGTCCAAGTTCACCGGCAAGGAATCCTCCGGTTACGAGCTGCGGGAAAACTGGCTTAACTCGCCTGAATGGACGGAAACCCTCACGCTGGAATTCCCCGGCAGCGTGTCCGGCCCGTGGGCGCGCTACGTGGACCCCGCCACCGTGAACGCCCAGACCGGCGTGGGCACCGTGCGTTATCCCCGCCTTGAACCCAAGGACGCGGAACACGCCGCCAAGCTCAAGAAACGCACGCTCACCAACCTCTACAACGAGCGCCCCGCGTGGCTCGCCCACGCCCACAAGACGCTCGATGCCGCCTACGGCTGGCCCGCCGACCTGACCGACGAACATATCTTGGAACGCCTCCTCGCCCTCAACCTCCACCGCGCCGCGGAGGAAGCGAAGACGGCCAAAGCCACCAAGCCCGCCAAGAAACCCCAACGCGCCAAAGGCGAGGGGGAATTGCTGTGAGAAAGAACACGCCAGCGAAGCCCGGTTCAGACGCCAAGGAAGCCCCGTCGCCAAGGAAGCGCTATCGGGTGATAGCAGACCGGGAAAGCGGAATCCCCGTCCCGCCTGAGTTCCCAGTCAACATTGGCGATGACTTCGCCGCGTGGGCGACCGATGGCGTAATCACCGTGGTTTTTTCCAAGACTCTCAGCCGCGAAGCGCGAAATCCCCAAGCACGCAATCTGGGGCAAGGTGGAACCGACTTTGCCGGCCAAGGTTCCCCATCGGGCAGGAAAGGCGCGGCCAGCAAAGTCAAAGCAACAAGAGCAAGGGGGGAACTGTGAAACACAAAGCCAAGCTGCCGAGCAGCAAAGGGAAAGCCGGCTCCCCGTCCGCCTGTTACCGCCCCCAAACGTCATTGGGTGGGGGTCGTTGACCGGGATGGCAAGTGTGGCATTCCCGGAGTGGTGACGGCGCAAGTCGGCGACGACTTTGCTTGGTGGGAAAGTGGTGATGGTGATGATAGCTGGATTATCGCCTTTCCGAAAACCGCACGAGCACGACGGGCCATCCCCGCACACGCTCACTGGGGCAAGATTGAACCGGGCTTGCCTGACAAGGTTCCCCCCCCGGGTTGGAAAGGGACGGAAGCCAGAAACGGCCCCGCCATCAAAGGTCGCCAAGCTGCTGAAAGCATCGGTCAAGAGCTTGAAGGTAGGGCAGGCTTCCGCGCCGGTTGACCTGACTCCATTCCGCCGGGATTAGCCGTCCCGCCTGCTCCCGCACTTACTCCGACCGGAGGCACGTGCATGGTTCAGGCATCGGACAACGCACCATTTCCGTTCCCGCCGACGTGCATGAACTGCTCTCCGCGCAAAAGGAGCCGGGGGAGAGTTTCGGTGATCTGTTGCGCCGACCGATGCGCCCGCCCGCAGACACCTGCGGTGAACTTTTGGACCGGCTGGAAGACTTGCCTTTGCCGGCGCTTGACCGCAAGCAGTTGACCGCCTTTCGCAAGGGCCGCCGGTGCCGTTCCCACCGCCCAGCGCCCCGCGCATGATTGCGGACACAACCTTTTTTCGGACCTGTTATCGGAACAGGTGGCCGAAAAGAGTGGCCCGGCGACGCGCTTGCTGGCGCGCGAGCGAGCGCAATCCATCCGGCTAACGATCATTACGGCCGGCGAAATTGCCGTGCTATTCGATTTCTCCTCCGCCGCCTAGGAATGGGTCAACGCGTGGACCGTTTATCGGCTGCATCCCGGCGTCGTGCTGGCCGCGACCGATGTGGACCGGGAACAAATCCGACGCGGCGCCCGGCTAGGGGAAAACGACAACTGGATTGCCGGCTTTGCCCGCTACTACCGGGAGCCGGTCATCAGCCGGGACCGGGCGTTTGACCGCGTGGCGGGAGTGCGTCGAATTTCCTACTGAATGGCAGTATGAGCCTGACGATTCACTACACGTTGACCGCTCCGGGCGTGGGCACGGAGCGCGAGGCGTTGCGCCTAGTCCGCGGCGCGCACCGGATCGCGTCGCGGATGCAGGCGGAAGGCATCTTCAAGGCCGTGGGCAAAGTGGGTTTCGGGGGGCGCCGCCCAGTCCGCCGCGACGGCGTGGCTGATTCTCCCGGTGCCCGGTGAACCGAATACTTCCACCGGGCTGGAAATTGCCCCGGAGGCAGGCGCGTTGTTTCCGGTGAACGTGGGCCGGGATTGCGAGCCGCTCTGGATCGGCCTCTGCCGTTATCCCCCGCGGGCCACGTTGGCGGGGCGTTCGCTGGCGACCCGCTTGGGCAAGGGCTGGCGTCTGTCCGGTTTCTCCAAGACGCAGTTTGCGAGCCTGCACGGCTGGGAACATTTCCGCCGCTGCCATGTCGGCATCATCACGCTGTTGGCCGGCTTGCGCCCGCTGGGCTTTCGCGTGCGGATTTCCGACGAAGGCGACTATTGGCCGCGACGTTCGGAGCGGGCCTTGGGGGAGAACCTCGACGACTTGAACCGGCTGTTGGCCGCGGCCGCAGGGGCCATGAAAGACACCATCGACGGGCAGGTGGAATCCCCGATCTTCGGCCACCGCGAATTCGAGCGACTGGAAGCGGAGGGCGCGGC
Source organism: uncultured Verrucomicrobiota bacterium (assembly GCA_903821635.1). Taxonomy (GTDB): domain Bacteria; phylum Verrucomicrobiota; class Verrucomicrobiia; order Limisphaerales; family UBA9464; genus CAIWAH01. The sequence continues at coordinate 43,513 of CAIJLV010000150.1, forward strand.
GAAAATCCCCCCCGGTTCTCCCAGTGGCTGCAAAAGGAAGCGGAGTAACTCGCTGCCGGAGAAGCAACGTCGTGATCTACCCGAAACCGGAGCGGTAAACCTAAAGCGGATTTTCCGCGACGCCCTTGGCCCACGGTTTTCCGCAAAGCGCGCCGTCGAGGGTGGCCAGTTTGAGCTTGTGGGCCTTGGCGAGGGTCACGAGGTAGGCGTCGGTGACGTCGGCATGGCGGGTCACCGCGGGCACCTTGGCGGAGGTGGCATCGGCAGCGAGGAATTCCGCGCCTGCGCGGTGGGTGATGTCTTCCAAGGCCGCGAGGGCGTCGGCATAGCTGGCCCGGTAGCCGGGACTCAGGCTCACCCGCAGAAAGCCGAGCTGCGAAATGGGGCACGTGGCAAAGGTCTTTTGCCACGCCAGCCAAGCAGAGGCTTGAGCGTGGGCGGCGTGGGATTTCCACGCACAGGCCAGCAGGAAATTGACGTCCAACAGATGGCTCACGGGAAATCGGCAAGGAGCGCTTTGACGGACTCCGCGGTCATCGGCGGGGCACCGGCCGGGGCGACGAGCACCTTGCGGCCGTCCTTGCCCTTCACCAGCCGGGCCTGGTCGGACTTGGCCCGCTCAATCACCAAGCGGTCGCCTTCGAGGGCCAGAGCCACCTTGTCCCCGGGTTGGAGATGTAGGGCCAGCCGGAAGCGGCTGGGGATGACCAATTGACCCTTGGTGGAAAGTGTCGCCGTGCTCACGTCTCGATGTCTTACCCGTCTTACCCGTCTTACCCGACTTGGCAAGGGGGAACCCGGTGGAACGCAACGACGGGGCGCCCTATCGGCCAGCCTGACTGTTTACCAACGCCGGGCGCGGCCGCGGCGCAGGCCCAACGGCCGCCCCCCCGCTCAGGCGCGACAGGCGCGACAAGGCCCGTGATTGCTGAGGTTTGTCGCCCTTGGCCAAGCGCGACGGCCGGAACTGTGTCGCGGCTCGGTTTGCTGGACGGAAGGCCCGTGTTCATTGGTTTGTCGCGGGTGTCGCGTTTCCGTCGGCGGGTGGTAGGTAACGCGCACAGGCCTCGGCGAAGTCTTCGGCGTGGTAGCCTTTCAGAACCTCAGTTCCTAAGCGCACGTCACGGGGAGAAATCCCGAAGGGCTTCAGCAGTTTGGCCAATTGAACCGGGGAGATGGGCCGACCTTCGCGGATTTCCGGCAGGGATTTCCCGGCGCAGGGCGTATTGCGGGCAAACCCCGCCTCGGCAGCTCTCGGCGGCAGCCCATGAGTAAATGCCGTTCCGAGGCTGCGAATGCCGTCGGCCACCGCGAGGCTCTTTCGGAGGCTGGCCACCTTCGACTGACTGACGCCCACCTTGGGGGCCATCTGCCGGCCGGACAGCTTTTCAAAACCGGTAAAAAGCACGACCTCGATTTCAAGCGCGGACAGCCCCCTCTTCCTCAGCCAATCGCTTGCCTCCGTCCGGGAAACCTCGTGCCGTTCCAGCGCTTTCGTGTCCCCTTCGTCATTCGCGTATATTTCCGAAAAACCGAACGGAACGCCCGCCTCCACGGGGCACTAGAAAGCTCTGCGCCTTCACGCAACAGCTCCAAAAGGCACCGCAGATTCGGAAAAATGGGAACCAACCGAGCTTTGTGATTTTTCGTGCCCTGTTCGCCGCCAGTCACAGTGAAACGTTCACCGGCAAAATTCACCTCCTCCCAACGCAAGGCCACAGCTTCACCAAGACGCATACCCGAACAGGCCAGCAACTCAACGAGCGTGACGGCGTGTTTCGCCCTTGGGTCCACGCCCTTCAAGGTTTCGAGCAACTTCGCAAACTGTTCCCGGTTGGGAATCACCGGCTTGGACTTGTCCGCCTTGCTCCGCGGTAGAATTTCGGCCGAATTGTTGAGGAGCAACTTCTCGCGCTTCGCCACGGCGAAAACCGACTGGAGCGTTCCCCGCTCGTTGTTGAAGGTGGAAGCAGCCACATGCGAGGAACGGGCCTGCATCCAAGCCTCGCAGTCGCGGGCGGTGACTTTTCGCAGCGGCAGCTTCCCGAAATAACCGCCCAGATTTTTCAGGCTTAGTTTTTTCCGAGTGGCGGATTTTTCCTTCATCCGCAACGCCGCAACGCCGAACCATCGCTCGGCAAATTCGGCAACCGTAACTCGACTGGCCCCGGAATCGTCCGGCAACCGATGGACGTTTTCCCGGTAGTCCGACCGGCGCCTTTGGGCCAACTGGCGATCATTCGTCTTGAGGGATTTCCGAAACTGTTTGCCTGCCCGCTTAGCCACAGCGTAATAACCACCGGACTGGACGTGGCGATTCAGGCATTCATCGACTTTTTTGAAACCCGTTTTTTGGGGCCGGCTCGGCGTGTTTTTCATGCCGCTCAGCATCGGGTTACAAAAACGGCTTACAGCATGTTTCGCCTATCTCAAACGCCCATCGTAAGTTCTTAGTAAGCAACGTTGCTCCGATAGCTCAAATGGATAGAGCGGCGGTTTCCTAAACCGTTGATCCCGGTTCAATTCCAGGTCGGAGCACCACTTCCTCAGCAAGGCTCTTACCTGACTTTTGTAGGCAGGCGGGCGGCTTAAATAAACCGCGACGGGGCGGCTACGAAAATCGCTGGCGAAGCACCCCAACCCGGCCTCGACACGCTTGAGCGGACACTGGGGCAAGCCCCACACCGAAGCCCGCCCCGTCCGCTTCGAATAGAGCGAATCTTAGGCACCCGGGCGAAGTTTCTCAGCCCGAGCGCTTACCCCTTCGGGTTGGCTTAAAATGCAACCTTCACCCCACAAAGGCCAGGCCAGCCTCGGGCCGTTCGCCAGCGGGGAAAAATCACCCGGAACCGGGGCGAGTTATGGTTCGATGACGCGATAGTAGCGGAAGTCATTCGTCCCTGCCGTTTGCTCCTCAAAAAGGAACTGTCCGTTGCTGAGACTGATGGTGCCGGGGGTAACAACCCAGACCGTAGTCGCACCGCTCAGGTCCGCGGTGTGCTGGACTTCAAACCGGCTAGGCTCGGAGGAAAGCACTCCGTCCGGGTCACTGAAAAGAAACTGCCCGCGGCCATCCGGCGTGCGTTCCAGGGCCCGTAATTGCTGAGGAACCCGCACCCAGACCAGTGCTTCGCTCGATACGACATGGCCAAAATCATTGGTGATCGCCACCGAGTAGCGACCACTGTTTGCCCGACTGAGCGCGCCGAAGACATGCGTTGCATTGGTGGCGTGCGCGAGCGGGTTGCCGTTGAAAAACCACTGATACGTGACCAACGGCGCGACGCCCGCGACCTGCACTTCCAGCGTGAACGCGCGGTTGGTGACCTCGACCGAATTCACACTCTGGGGCGGCACTGCGATCACCGGGGGCGGGGGCGGTTGAGTGATGGTCAGCACGACGTTGCCCTCGTGGTTGGTCTTCGGGGCGTCCACGGCGATTTGGTATTCCTGCCCCGCGACGGCGCTGAACAGCACCCGACTGGCGTAACTGCTATCCATTACCAGTTGGTCGTTCTCAGCGATCAAGGTGAGGGAGTCAGGGGCGCTGCCCGTGTAGACTCCCAGAAGAGTATCGAAGGAACTGCCGAGGGTATGGATCTCCACCGGGCCGTTTGTGGGGGCAGTCCAACTCCACCAGACGGACCGACCGCCGAGCTCGCCGCCATGGTGGGGTTCGTTGGGTTGCTTACTGGCACCGAAGATGGAGCCCCGCACCACCTTCGACGTCCCGGCGACCGCAAAGCGATGGGCGAAGTCGTCGTTGAAAGGCGCTTCGAACACCGCGAGTTCCGCCCCGGCACTGGTGCTGACGCCGAAGAGATTGCTGACGACGACCTGATACGTGCCTGAGTCGTGAACACCGGCGTTGGTGACAGTAAGCGCATCGCCGGTCGATCCAGGCACAGGCACGCCGTTGAGCAGCCACTGATAGGCCAGCGGTGGCGTGCCAGTGGCGACCACCTGGAAGACTACGTTGCTCCCCCCTCCGGTCCCGCCAGCAAAGCGGGTTTGGTCGACAGGAGCCTGGAGAATGTGCGGCGCCGACGGCGTAATTTCCGCGGGCGACACCGTGAGCGTGATCAGTCCGATTTGGTTGGCGTAGCCATCCACCGCGATCCGGTAGCCCGTGCCAGCGATTGCTTGAAAGCGGACTTGGCTCTGAAGTTGGCCGGGAGCGAGGTCATCGTTTTCCGTGACCCTCGAGAGCGCTTCCACACTGTCTCCGGTATAGACGCTCAAGAGGGTGTCAAACTGGCTGCCAGCGGTGGAAACCGTAACCGCCCCATCGGCTGCGGCGGTCCAAGTCCACCACACCGAATGCCCCTGCGAAACCGCGGCGTGCGCCGGTTCTGCCGGTTGACGGCTGGCGCCGATGTTGGAACCGACCACGGTGAGGAACGGATCCGCAATCGGCGAGGCGTGTTCAAAGGCATCATTGGCATGGAGCGCTCCGGCAGGAAACTGGCGCAAACCCAGAGCCACCCGACCGGATGCAGCGCCAGTGCCATTATTGAATCCGTCCACCGCGATTTGGTATTCCACGCCTTCCACAGCTTCGAAGGTGACGATGCTCCGGCCCCCGCCAGCACTGCCCCAGTCCGCTGCCACCCGCGTGAGGTGGTCCACGCGGGAGCCTTCGTAGACCCCCAGCAGCGTGTCGAAACCGCTGAGCGCAGTGTTCAACTGCACGGGAGCCGTGGCGGGAGCCACCCAAGACCACCACACCGACCGGCCGCCGTCGTTTCCGGCGTGGTTCGGTTCGCCGACTTCTAGGGTGGCGTTGAGGTTAACCCCAAAGACCAAGTTGGTCTGCCCCGTGATCGCAAAACGGTTTTCAAACACGTCATTCGCTCCGGGAGCCGGGACCGTGGGTTGCACGAGGTTGAGCAGCACCGTGCCAGCAGCAACTGTTTGGTCATCCGCCCGATACCCATCCACCGCGATTTGATAGGTCTGTCCGGCGACCCCAGGGAACAGGACCCAACTGCCGGCGGTCGCATTCGTGGGGGCAGAGTCGAATCTCTTGGCGAGCGAGGTGAGCAAGGCCAACTGCGATTGGTAAACCTCGCCCGATTCTCCGGAAAAGAGCGCTCCACTTCTCGCCAGCGCCCCCATGAAGTCAGAGTCGTCATCCTCCGCGATCAACTGGAGCGAGGCTAGTTCCGTGCCGGTGTAAACGGCTAGCACCGTGTCGAACGTGCTCCCTCGAGTGGTGACAAGCACCGGCCCGGTGACGCGGGCTGTCCACGTCCACCAAATCGAACGGCCGCCGGCGTTGCCCCCGTGGTTGGGCTCACCCGGTTCCTTGCTTGAGTCTAGGTTGAGCTCTGTGACTCGATTCGTCTGCCTGGACAAAGTCACCCGCTCGGCGAAGGCATCGTTCAGCCACAGGGACGGGTTCAAGTTCAACACGATCTCGCCCTCAGAAACGCCCAAGGGACCGGCATAACCATCGACCGCGAAACGATAGGTAGTTCCCCCGACGGCTTGAAATTTGACCAAGGACGCACCGGCAGCGCTCCGATTGTCGTCCTCACCAACGACCGTCAGTGAAGTCATCGCCGACCCCGTATAGACGGCCAGCACGGTGTCGATCGCACTGCCCACGGTATCCAGCACGTAGGTGCCGGTGCTTGGAGCCACCCAAGTCCACCAGACGGATTTCCCGCCCGGATTGCTGGCGTGGCGCGGTTCGTCCGCCTCAGTGGTGGCGCCCGCATTGTGGTCGTGAACCTGCGTCAGACCCTCGGGAAACGTGAGTGCCTGCGCGAAGAAATCATTATCCGGCGCCTGCGCCAACTGGAGCGAGATGGCACCGACCGCCACGGTGCCGTTGGGCTCCTGCAAGCCCGCCACGGCGAACTGATAGGTCACACCCGCAGCCGCCCGAAAGAACACCTTGCTGGAAGAAACTTGGCCGGGCAGTTCGTCGTGGTTGGCGGCCACCGGAGTCAGCGAACTCAAGCTATCCCCCACATACACGGCGAGCACGGTGTCCAACCCAGTTCCGTCCTCAGTCAAACTTCCCGCGGTATCCAACTGCACGAGCCCGTTGCGAGAGGCGGTCCACGACCACCACAAGGACGCCCCGCTGGGCACCCCGGCATGCACCGGCTCACCGGCTTCCCTAGTCGCACCGAAGTTGTGGCCGGTCGCAGTGTTGGTCGCTCCGATGAGGATCGCCCGGTCGGCAAAAACGTCGTGCTCCAAGGTGGCGAGCACGGTCAAAACCGCCACCGAACTGAGGCTACTGCCGGAGTCGTTGGCCACGACGACCCGGTAACCGCCCGCGGCCGCGAGCGTCACGTTGGTGACCGTGTAGCTCTCATTGGTGCCGCCGGGCAGGCTTACTCCGTCCTTCTGCCAATCGAACACGAGGGGAAAACTACCCGTGGCCGTCACGCTGAACGTGACGTTGCTTCCGGTTTGATCTGGCACCGTCTGACTGGCCGGCTGGCCCGTGATGGTTGGGGCGGAAGGCGCGACTAGAAGATAGAGGCCCAAGTGGACGTCGCCGCTGGCTCCCAGATATCCATCGACCGCGATGCGGTAGGGCGTGCCTCGAATCGCGGGGAAGCCGACTCGGCTGGTGGAAAGTCCCGGCGCATCGTCGTTTGCGACGATCAAGTTCAACGCGCCCACTGCGTCGCCCGTGTAGACCGCGAGCACCGTGTCGATTGGGCTGCCCTGCGTGTCCACGATTGCGAGGCCGGTGTCCGGTGCCACCCACGTCCACCAGACGGAGGCGGAAGCGGGGTTGCCCGCATGGCTGGGTTCCCCGACTTCGCCCGTCGCTGCGACGTTCGAGCTGTGAACCCTGTTCGTGCTCCCGGTGAGAACCGATTGTCCGGCAAAGGAATCATTCGCCGGCGCCTGGGCCAGCAACGGCCCGGCGTGTCCGGCTACCAGCGCCGAGCCCAACAACACCCAGCGGGCGAACCGACCCAGGACAGGGAGCGGACAGGGCGCCGGGGGCGGCGGCGCAGCGGACTCGCGCGGAGAAAAAGTGGAGGTGATCATTTCAATTGAGCAGGGCTCAGGGGAATTGGGTTCCGGGCCACTAGGGTTGGCTCCGAGCGGGTGCCAGCAGGGTAAACTTGGCGGGCTTGGACTTCGCCGTGCTGCATCAAGGCTTCCGCCTTGAGCGATCCGTTGGGATACCAAGCGAGCGAAGGGCCGTGCGGTTTGCCGTCCACAAACCCGGCCTCCACCACTTGCTTCCCGTGTTCATCCCACTGGCGATACACCCCTTGCTGGCGCCCGGCTTCGAGCTGGCCTTCGGAGCGCTTTTGCCCGTTGGGATGCCACGTCGTGCGGAGGCCATGGGGCAGACCTTCTTGAAAGTGTTCGCACAATTCCGGCCCGCCGTTCGTGAACCAGCCGCTGGATTCACCGTGTAACCGACCAGCCAGCACGGCGGAGCGCAGCTTCACGGTGCCGTCCTCAAAATAGTCGATGACCCAACCCGTGAAGGGCTCGGGGGCGTCCGGGCGGTAAAACTTCCCCTGCCGGAGTTCCAACTGCAAACGGTCGACCGAAGCCGCGGCCGGTTCGGTGGTCCGTCCCCGCTTCAGCCCGTAGACCGTCCCGAGGGCGACGAGGAGGCCCAACCCCAGCAGACAGAGTAGAAATCGCCAGGGCGTGGCTGAAGCCAAGGGGGAGTGAGGGGCTGGGTTCATGGCGCTTGGGCTATTGCAGCAGCAACCGGAAATAGGTCGGTGGCGGGTGCGGATCCGAGTTCACAACTTCGACTCGGACCGTTTTGACCGAGTCGGTCTGGTAACTTGCCCGGGTCACCGCCTTTGCGCCTTCAGCCGGAAGGCGAAAGGTCAGCGGATTCCACGTCGTCAAATCGGCAGAGCCGACCAGCGTGTAAGTGCGCCCCGTGACGGCGAGGAACTCCAACAGCGGCGCGTCGCCGGTGAGGCTAATGAGGTTCAGGACAAAGCCGTTCTTCGGGTCCACCGCGTAGGTGCCGGCGTAGTAGGTCTGGAGATAGGTCAGGCCGTTGCCCGCGTCCGCGTCGGGCTTCACTTGGGAAATATCCACGTTGATCAACCGCTGCCACGCATCGGGCAGACCATCGCCATTCGCGTCCTCACCCAAGGTCAGGTTCAGCCGTGTCCGCAAGCCGGGTTGGCCGAGACTGGTGTAATCGCCCGCCGACTCGATTGGCAGATACGTCGTGCGACCGATCCGAACCTTGACCCGAAACGGCACAAAGGGCCGCAGCGCCGTGGGTTGATAAGGCGCGGCCATCAACCCGGCGTCCATCGGGACTTCCAACCGGTAATTGGCTCCCGGCTCGATCCCTGGATTAACCGCGGTCTTGACCCGAACGCCGCTGGAGGTTTCCAAGATCACTTCGGCTTCGACCGTGTTGAGCGGGGTGCCGTATTCGTCGCGCAGCGTGCCGTAGAACAGGTGGAAGGGCGCGGGCGGATAGGCTCGAACCGGGCCGGACTGGATCGCTCCAGCCAGCAGCAGAACCAGCCCAAGCCAGCTCCGGTTTCGGGCAGGGACGAACGGGGTGGGAGATTGAGTGCTCATGCCGATTTCGCGTCAGTTGCCCGAGTAGGAGTAGGTGGTGAAGTGGAGTTTGATGTCCGTCAGCGTCTGGAGGAGACGCGCAAGGCCCTCCTTCGGATCGGCCAGCAAGGAGTCCGCTGGGATCACCAGTTTCCACTGGCTGTTCCAGACCGAACGTCCGACCAAGCGGCGGTTGGTGAACTGGGAGAACTGCAAGCCGGTGCCCAAGTAGGGATTTCCCGAGAATTGGCTCACCGAGTCCACCGGGCGGAAGGCCTGATGCTTCCTCAGAGTGAAGAGCGGCTCGGTCAGCGAATCGGCCGACTGGTAGAAGTTTTTCCCAGAGAAACCGGAGCCCCCGAGATTGAACGGCAGCGGGATAGCCACGTCGTCCACAGTCCACGTCCGCAACTGGCTGGAGTCGCCCAAGGGCGGACTGCGCATCGTGTCCACGCCGACCGGGATCAGATACACATACGGATTGGCCGAGAGCGCTTCCGGATCGAGGTAAGACAGGTTCGGATCGCTCGTGTTGTTCGCGCCAGGCACATTCATGCCCTTGTAACCTTCCAGCGCGATGCCGACCGAGTTGATCTTCGTGGCGAAATGGCTCCGGTGGAACGACGCGTCGCCGGCCGCCAACGCCTGGCCAAATAGGTTCTGCCCCGCGTTTATGGACGTGCTGAAGGTGAGGACGAGCCCAGGCACCGGTAAACCGTCGCCCCGGTCCACCTGCTGGCAGTAGCGACGCACGTCCGCATCTTCCAGGATGTTCTCGAGCACGTGTTGCTGGAGGTAGTCCTGCCAACCAGAGAGCCCGTTGGTGTCCGGCAAAATCCGCAGGTTCCCGGTGCGAATGGACGCCAGCGTCGTGTAGACGTCCGGCGAATTGAATCCGAGCCGGCCCTTGAGCACGTCGAAGTCGTTCTTCATCTCGGCCAAGGCGCTGGAGAGCCCGGGGTCGCCGGTATTGCTGCCGGCGAATTGGGGCTCGCCGTTGCGGATGACGCCCAGCGCACGGCTATTGATGATGCGGCTGATGAAAGCCTTGCCTTGGTCGGTGCCGAGCAAGCCGGTCTCGTAGTCGTAAGCGTTGGCCGCGAGCAACGAGTAACGGGAGGCCAAGTCGAGGAGCGTCTTATAGCGCTCCAGCTTTTCGCTGCGGAAGAGCCGGAAGGCCGTGTCCCGCGTGGTGAAGCCCTGGATCACCGCCGCCGTGCGTTGGCGAGCAATCTCGCGAGTCCGCTGAACCCGGTCGCCCTTGGCGATGAGCGCGGCCACCTGGCGCTTGGCATCGTCGTAACGTTGGAGCGACTGATTGATGCCGTAGGCCGTTCCCTGAAGATCGCCCAAGGCGCTCTCCAAATCGTTCAAGGCACCCCGGCGCTCTTCCGTCCGCTCCGTGGGATCAATCTCGTCGAACTGCACGCCCACGGCGGCGGCGTCATTGGCGGCGCGGATGGCGGCCGTGACCGCCAACCGGGCGATCTCGGTGGCGTCGAGCGTCGCCTTGGTCCCTGCGGCCACGGCTTGAATCGCCGCCCGACCACCGGAAGTCAGATCACCACCGGCGGCCACACCGGCGATTAACGAAGTGGGCAGGCCCTCCTTGGCGGCCTCGGCGGCGTCCTTCACGGATTCAGCGATGGAATCCTGGATGTCTTTGAAGAGCTGGCTGGCGCGCTCAATGTTCGCCGTGACCTGCTCGGCCAAAATTAAATCTCGGTTGAGTCCCGTGACCTTGTCGGTGGCCTGCAACCCGGACTTATACATGCGCACCAGTCCGTCGAGGCTGGATTTGGCCCCGGCCGCATCATCCAGTGCCTGGAGCAAAGCCCCCCGGGCGGTGATCTGCTCGGAGATCGCCTGTTGAAGTTCGCCCGGACTGAGCCGCTTGCCTGTCCAACTGGTCGGCTTTCCAAAGAAACCGTGAGAGGTCAGCGTGTATTCGATGTAGTCGGTAGAGCCTCGCTCGTCGTTGCCGTTGCCATCGTCGCCGAGCTTTAGGAAGTCGAAGCTCTCCGGTTTGGTCTGCAAGCCCGTCACCCAACCCTCCGGCAGGTTTTGCACGTCGAGGCGATAGACTTGGGTGCTGTCCGGTTCGAGAATGCCCGGGAAAGTCAGCTCGGGAGTCTCCACATACATGTAGTGGTAAAGGTCCGGCCCCGCGTAGTCCTGAACGTAGGTCTTGCCCGGTCCGAGGTCGTCCGGATAGGGCGTGCCGTAGAGCTCAATCAGCGCATTGGTGAAGACCAGTTCCTGTTGGTTCATCTGGGCCTGCACTTCAGCGAGGGAATCGCCTTCGGACCGCATCAGCCGCGTGATGTCCTTGGCGTCGTCAAAAGCCGCCACGGCGTTGTTGAGCGCGAGTTTGGTGCGTTCATATACCTGCTCGAAGTGGGTCTTGGGATCGGAGCCGACGATCTGCGCCGGGTTCAGGTCAAAGGCGAGGCTGCCCTGGGTGACGCCCAGCGGCGACAGGCGGCCTTCCGCGTTGTCCATCGCTGCCTGAAGATCAGTGGCGGTGGCGACGAGTTGATTGAGCTCTGGCACCGTGGTGCGGTCCACTTTTTGGATACCTTCATGGCTCGGATCGGGGTCGATGTCGGGCAAGAGCGCGTTGCCAATGACCCAGTTAACCAAAGCCCCCTGCCCCGTGCGGGAGGCCCATTGGTCCACGCCCCACTCGCGGACGAGGCTGACCACGTTGGTCCCGTCCGTGACCGTGCGGGTCGAGACGCGGTTGGTGGCGAAGCTCGCCCAACCGGTAGCCTGACCCGGCACGTAATATTTGCGCCAGTTGAGGTCGAAGATCTGGCGGCCCGTGCTCGCCACAGCGGCGGCGGCAGCAGCAAATTTGCGTTCATCCATGTAACCGACGGTCACTGGTAAGCCCAACACAGTCACCGCCTGCACGCGGGGCACCCAATCGAAATAGGGGTTCATCAAGAGGGAGTGATACCCTTTCAACGCCGAGAGATAATGACCGTAGGCATCGCCGTGGCCTTGGGGATACAGCACGGCGGCGTCGGCGGCGTCGGCTTTGCCGTCGGCGTTCTGATCGAGAATGTTGTAATTGAGCGCGTAGATGACTTCGCCCGAATCGATGCCGCCGGTGTAGTTCCAGACGATGCGGTTGTAGACCGGAGCCGACTGCACCCCGGGCAAGGCGACGTCATCGCGACCTTGGAGCAGGGCCAATTCTTCCTCGATCAGCGACGGCACTTGCCCCTTGAAGGAGAAGAGCGCGGTGGCCACATCGCCATACGTTTTGTCCTTCGTGCCGATCCCGATGGTCGGGTTGTCGGCGTCGTCGGCCGCGTCGTCGCCCACAATCTTGTAGAGGTCGCTGAGGTAGCCTGCCGCCAGCAGCAGGGAGTCATTCGCCGGACCGTAGTTGATGCCCGCGTTGATACTCAGATTGCGCGCCCGGTTCAGGACGGTCTCGTAAATCTCGATCAGGCCGTAGCTGTTCAGCGCATCTTGGTTCAACGCGATGTCGCCTTCATACCGTTTACCCGCCTGAGTGAGAATGCTGGCGCCGGTGTTCACGGCGTTGTTGTTCAGATCGGAAGTGCGTTGGTTGAACGGGTTAATCCCGGCCAGCACCCGTTTGACATAGCCCTCGGCAAATTGCGGCGGCGTCCAGTCCGACCACACATTGTAGAGCGGATGCGCCGGGTTCTTTGGCCGGTAGCGCAGGACCAACCAGTTGTCGGAGAGAATCAAAATCCCGCTGGCTCCGAGCGTGTAGCGCGGGAGATCCAGGCCGCTGGTGAGCGGCTGATAGCGACTCATGGTGGCATCCGTGACGGGCGGAAAACCATCCACCGGCGGGGCCGCCTTCCACTCGTATTCATAGTCCGCCGTCTTGGCGGCCAAGTCGCCGGTGTGCTCAAAGGTGATCAACTCGCTGAGCGGGTTGTCGGAGGGAATGACCTTCACCTCACCCTGATAGAGATCACCGGTCACCCGCAGCACATACATCGACACGGACTCGGACGGCGGCGTGAAGGCGTCGCCGTTGCCGACGATCACCGAGAGATAGCCCTGCCCGGGGCCGGCGGCGCTGAGCGCGTAGCTGTCTACCGGCGTGTTGTTATTGGTCACGGTGACCAAGTCGCCCAGCCCCCGATTGACGGTGGCGCTGGGGTTGACGATGAACTGTCCTGGAATCAGCGGGTTCTCGTAAAACGTTTCCACGACCGCCATCAGCCCATTGACGGCCGCGTCCCACTTCGACTTGTCCGGGTCCGTGCTGGGACACAGGCCTTGGACGGTGGCCAGATCGGAGCCGGCCAAGATGTTGAGCTGAACGTATTTTTCCCCGGTCGGCTCGTCCTTGAATTCACCCTTCAAGACCAAGCTGCCTTGGGCGCCCAGATTCGGATCGAAGTAGAACCGGTTCGCCAAATGCGGCGGGAGGTTGGGGAAGTAGGTCCTACCCTGGTAGCCTTGGGCATAGACTCCGCCCGGCAACTGGGTCAGCCCCGCGGCGGCATTGGCCAGCAACGCGAAGCTCTTCTGCCGCGTGGGATCGTGCAGCGTCACGGCCGGGTAGTTGGCCCGGTTGGTGGGCGCCAGCGCGATGGACTGCTGGTAAAGCACGTGGGCGCTGCTCTGGCCCCGGATGGCGGGCCGGCCCTTGCTTGCCACGGTGAGCGTTTCGCCAAAGGCCAGTTCCGGCGGCGCGCCCGGCCAAACGGGCCGATAGACGATCGGTTGGGCCGGCGCAGTAGCCGCGTCGCCCGTGCCCGAGTAAACGCCCCCGGCGAGCGGGCGCAGGTAAGGCACGATGGTGCCAGTGGGCGGAGGGTTCAGGTCGTTGGGCCAGGCAAACCCGGCCTGCGTCTGGTAAAAGAAACGCATGGTAAACGAGTTCGTGCTCGTCGCGGTCTGCGCGAGTTGCGGCGGGCGGCCGAGGAAGCCGTTCACGGCCAGCGCGGGCTGCGCCGCCTTGCTGCTGCTGAAGCTGAAACTGACAGTTGCCTGTGAACCGTCGCCGTCCGTGAGGCTCAACTGGTAGGGGCCGCCACTGGAAGTAGTCCACGTGCCGTAGACGGCCAGTCCATTGGGGAGCGCCCCGAAAGTTATCCCCAAGGGCAGCGGTGTTTGGGGAGAAACAGAGGTCACCAGCGACTCGATGCGGCGCGACGTGTGGATGTAGTTCGTCGAGGGCGTGTTCAGGGTGCCACCACCGGCGACACTGCTGGAGAAGCCATTGGTCGAAGTCGAATAGGTGCCTGCTGCCAGCGCCGGCAGACCGACATGTTGACCGCGCATGACCCAAAAGCCGTTCTTCCGGTCGCGGTAGGTGAACGCGGTGTAGCTGCCATACGGGCCGGTCGCCTCCGAGTTGCTCCAACCCACCGGCAGGTCCCCACCGTTGCCCGAGTTCTCGGCGTTATAGTTCGTGGTGTAAAACGTGGTGTCGGTGGCGGTGGTGTTGGTGATCGTCGCCAGCGGGAGCGGAATCACGGGCAACGGCATGGGGGCTTGCAGTTGTTTGCCCGCCTCGACCACGTAATCGAAGACTTGGCCCAACGCGGCGTTCTCGCGCAGCACCTTGAAGGGACGCATTGCCGGCCGGCCGTCCGCCTCGGTGTAGTCGAGCAATACATACGGCAGGGAGGAAAAGCCCGAGCCCGCCGTGACGTTCAGATCGTCGCGCAAGGCATAGGCCTGTCCGCCAATCATCAGGGCGTGTTCCTCGTTCGGATTGTAGCCGACTAAGGACGGGTCATTCTGGGTGTAGATCGTGCCCTTGGCCTGGAGGCTGACCAAGCCGCCGCTGCCGGCGTTGCCAGCCATGACGATCTGGCTCGCGGTGCTGTCTGGCCAAGCCAACGAATACCGGCCGATCACCGCCGGCCAATAGATGGGGTCAAAGCCGTTCGCAGAATTTCGGACCGTGTTGGTCGCATTTTGGCGGAACCACCAAACCTCCAACGTGCCCGCACCAGGGATCGCATTGACCGGAATGATCGCGCCTTGGTTCGCGGCGGAGAATCCCGCGACGAAGGGATCCTCATAGGCTCCCGGGTGGAACGACTGGCCGCTGCTTTGCTGGATGTAACCCGCGGTATAGTCACCCGTGCTGCCGAGTTCGCCGGCGGGAGGATTGATCCGGTCGCCCACATAGGCGGTTTGGTAGAGGTAGCGGGGCGAGGCGCTTTGGGCGAGCTCGGCGGAGTTGAGCGTCGCTCCGCTGTAAAGGGTCAGGTGCCGATTGTTGCCGCTACTATCGTAAGCAACGCGACCGCCCTCATCGAAGGTGAACTGAACCTGCAAGCCCGCTGTGCCCGCCGGGTAACCGTTGGTCAGCATGCCGCTCTGCAATTGATCCGCCGTCCGGGCCGTCGACCAGATGCGGAAGCTGTCGAACTGCGCCTTCGCCAAAGCGTCGGAGCCCCAGTTGGACTTGCCGATGTAGTTCAGCGTCCGGTTGGTGTTGGCTGGGGCGACCGCAGGGCTGCTCACGGTCGAAACGCCGTTCACATAGATCGTCAGGTTCGAGCTACCCACATCGAATACCGCCGCCAGATGCACCCATTGATTGGTGCCCAACACAGTCGGCGAATAGATGTTGGCGCTGGTGGTGGCGGTGATTCCTACAGCCGGTTTTCCAGACGTGTCGGCCGACAGGGCCAGCAGGACGTTCTGGAGATTGGCCCCATTGCCGAAGTCCATCAGTCGGGCCCAATTGGCTACCGCCGTGACCTTCACCCACGACTCGATGGTGTAGGAGCCGCCGCCGAAATAGACACCGGCTGGAAGCTGGCCGTAGCCGGTGCCATCCAGCGTGAGGGCGGAGAGTCGGTCGGGACGCGGCAACACGCCCTTGACGTCGGCGAAGCTCGCGCTGTCGCCCCGGATCAACGACGTGCTCAGACTCGAGAACACTCGTTCAAAAGCCACCGTCGTGCCGGAACTGAAGCGCAGGAGCGTGCGATGCTGGGGTTGGTCCGTGCCCAAAAAAGTGGAGAAGCGGGCACTCTCGTCGAGAATGCCGCGTGGGTAATCCAGCGCATCCTGATACTGGATCGCCGGGACGTTGTTGGCCGAGAGCTGCACGGCCGTCTCGGCCGCCTCGGCCGCCGTCGCCACCGGGGGACGCAGGTAGTGACTGTATTTAGCCGGATCTTCCGGCCAAATTTGTTGGTAGCGGTTGTAGACCGCGGGCCAGCGCAGGCCCATGCCGCCGGCTTCTAGCCAATGCACCAGCACCTCGTTCGGGTTCGCGGTCAGTGCGGCCGAGTAGTATTCCGTCCGGCCGCTGGTGCCGGAAGCGTCCTGATAGAGGAAGGAGCTGTCCAACGTGGCCTGCAACGGAGCGGGCTCCAACTCAGCGTCCGACTGGCCATCCCCGTAGGCCGTGATTTTTTCGCCCAACTCGCTAGTCAGCGCTTGGGCGACCGGTTGCTGGAACACGTCCACAATCTCGTAGCCCAGGAATTCCCGCACGCCGCTGGAAGTCGTGTCTCCGAGTAGCTCCATAAAGACACGGCCCTCGGCGTTGTAGGCGAGGATGAGACCTTGGCCAGGATCATACCAGACGGTGCGCAACTCCGGCAGCGACGTGTTCGTCGTGCCCGCCCCCGCGCTGGAGTAGCCGTCATCAAACTCGCTGGGAACAGTCTCGGGCAGCGCCGGATTATAGGCGAAATGGACCGCCCCCACGCTGGCGGCAGGCACGGACACGGCCTTGCCCGTTCCGGCAAAAGATTTCTCCGTCCAATACAGTTTTCGGGTTGGTTTCACGGCGGCACCCGAAACGACATACGTCAGGTTGGTCAGGGCGTAGTCCAAACCGCCGACGGTGACCTTGTTGGTGTTGCCCGCGCTGACGCCCGATTCGCTTTTGCGCCAAGTAATCTGGATCGGACCCGGCACGGTGGCGAATACCTGCCGCGCATGGGGGCTGTAATAATATCCAGCACCGGTCTGGACGCTGTCCGTGTGCGGTTCGGCATTCCAATACTGCGCGGGCGTGACCGCCGTCAGCAGCGCGCCGTTTTCGTCGGTATTTGGCGGTGTGATGATCGAGCCAAAATAGAAAGACACCACTTGCGAGAAGGTCGCGGCCCCGGCTTGGGACGAACGCAACACCATCGTCGTCACCCCCCCAACCGTGCCGCGCGGAAGGTTCAACGCCGTGGCATTCTGCTCAAACGTTTTGCCCGCCTGAAGGGTGGTGTTGAGTTTGGGAGCCACCACCGCGCCGTAACTGACGATGCCCTGAAACTGATAAAGCGTCGCCCCCGCCGGCGCCCGGCCATCGGAACTCGCCGACGCGGGTGCTTTGCCCGGTGCCCCGCGGACGGAACCGTAGTTCACGCCCCGCTGGTAGTTCGGCGCGTAAAGCACCGCCTTCTGGTCCAGTTGCACGACGTCCGCAAACGTGGGCATGGCCAAGGTCGCTAGGGCGACCCACCCGCAAGCGAAAGCCGAAAGGCGGAAGTGCCGTTTCATAGAGTCTGGAAAGGGGAACGTCGGTTCTCAGCCCAAATCATTGGACCCGCATGATGAAAGCCAAGGCGTAGAAGGGCGGCAGGTTCCCGAATGCCTCGCCGTTGCCGGCGGAGTCGGAGGTGACATCGAACGAGTGATTGTGGTCCCCAGCCGTTGAGGTGGTGGCCGAACCGTTGGTATCCGGAGATCCCGGGGACCCCGCATCGCCAACCACTCCGAGCGCCTGAGTTCTGCCCCCACTAAAATTGCGGTCGTCCCGCGGCGCCTCATAAACCGCATGACTGTGGTGGCCATTATTCCCCGTGCTGCCCCTTACCCGATGACTGTGCGCTGGCAACTGTCCGGCCGTCAGCGTGGTCTGTTCGTTACCGCCGGTGGCGGCGACATCACGGCTGGTCAATCCCACCGCCCCGGATCCCGCACCCACCAGAAAACGGCCCCGCAAATCCGGCGTGGTCCGGCCACTCGAGCTCCGGCCGTCGCACAGCGCCCATCCCGCAGGGACGGCATTCACCGCGCCCGACCACATGACGATGCAGCCCAGGGGAATTGAACCGAAGCCACTCAGGTTGGCGGCCGAAACGGTGCCACTGGCGGACAGATTTCCGTTGGCCGTCAGGTTCCCGGTCGCAGTCAGATTCGCTGCCGTCAGGCTTCCCCCGACCGAAATGTTGCCCCCGTTGACGGAGAGCGCGGTGGCCCCGGAGATTGGGTCCTGTAGTTCGGTCGCGCTCTTGGCCAGCATCGCCGAGGGCGCCGGCAGGAAGCGGAGCCGCGGTGAGATCGTCGTGCCGTCGGCGTTCAACTCCAAGAAGCGGTCGGAGGCGCCAGCGCCGGTGAAGACGCCGGTAAGGTCCGCATTGAACGGTTCGCTACCGACCGCACTCCCCTGGCCCAGCAGGACGCTGAAGTAGCCCTTGTCCACGGTGACGACCTGCTGCGAACTCCATTTCAACGTGCCGCCGCTGAGGGCGTCGTAAACCCGGAAGATAACGGTCTTGTTTACCGGAGCAGTGTTGCCAAAGGGCAGCCCATTACCATCCGTCAGGAAACCCTGATAGGTGAGCTGCGTAGGTGGCTTGGCATTGCTCTGCGCCAACGTGCGGCCCGCAGGCGCCAAGAGGAGCGCGGTGCACAGCACGCCGAGGAGAACGGAGGATGTTCGCTTCATAACAGGAGGAATTGGCACTGCGGATAGGAGTAGGCTTCGGAAAGAGTTCATTGGGTTGTGAGGGTGGCCACCGGGCTGATGAGCTGGAGCGTGAAGCTGCCGCTGAGGCGAAAATCACGACTGGCACCGCCTTGGGCACCGAGGGTCATGGTCTCTTCATAGATACCGCTCCGGCTCTGGGCCGAGGCGGTCAAGGAGCTGAAGTCGGTCCCGGGGGTGGTAAAGGTCAGCCGAAGAGTGCGAGTGATGTCGTAAGCTTCGACCCCGCGCGGCTGCACCGCCTTGAAGTTGGCGTCCAGATTGTCGTGGTCGGGATGGAAGGTGTGGAGAAACGGGTTGCTCGCCTGATCCTTGTAGCTCTCGAGCACCGTAAAAACCACGACGCTGCCGGGATTGAAGGTGCCGCTCACGGTCCACGGGAGGTTGGTCTTGGAGAAGGGTAAATGGGTGGCCGTGAGGCGCCGGGCGGAGGTCAATTGAGCGGCATCCAGCAGGCTCTCCCGAGTGGCGATCACAGTGTTCGTGGAGTTGCTCCCGGGCCCCACGAACACCTGCTGAAACAGGCTAACTTGGGCCGCTGCGGGCCGGTTGTGCAGGATGAGCCGGAGCGGAAAGACCTGGCCCACCGCAGCTAGGTTCGTGTTCACGCCGGAGGAGAGGTAGAGCCCATTCTGGTCGAGCACGAGTCCGGTCGTCGGGTCCACCGAGTAACTGGCAAACGTGCGACTCAGGGTGTAGATGAACCCACCATTTACGATGGCCGTAAGCCGGGTGGCGTCACCCGAGGCTGCGAGGTCGTCCCAGTTGCGGTTCTGGTCCCGCGCCAGCCACGTCACGCCCGCATCGTCCGAAGTATATATCTGACCGTTTGCCGCCGTGGCAGTGAGCCGCTGACCGTCCGTGGAGCAAGCCACGGAGTTCCAACGGTTGGTGCTCGCCCGGGCGGTCCAGTTCGTGCCGGCATCCGCCGACGTGTAAAGAAAGCTGCCGTTTACGGCCGCGATCAGGTGCGTCCCGTCGCCCGAAGACGCCACCGCGCTCCACGCGGCGGAAAAGGCGTTGGTGCGCCAGTTCGCGCCGCCGTCGGTGGAGGTGTAAAGCTGGCCTGGATTAACCGCGGCGACCACGCGGGCGCCGTCGGCTGAAAGCGCCACGCTGCTCCAATTGCGGGTGCCGGCGCCGGAACGAGCCACGAAACTGGTGCCCCGATCAGCCGAAGTGTAGAGCGCCCCATTCTGCACCACTGCCGCCAAGACTTTCCCGTCTGCCGAGGTGGCCAAGCCCACCCACGCAGCGGAACCGCTGGCAGTGGCTGTCCAGTTGGTCCCGTAGTTGGAAGAAACGTAGATCGGGCCGTTAAACACCGTGGCCGCCATCACACCGCCATCGGCGGAACAGGCGAGTTCCGCCCAACTGCGGTTCGAGTCCCGCGCGGTCCAGTTCGTGCCGGAATTCTGGGAGACATAGAGTGTCCCGCCGGTGTGCGCCGCGACCAGCGTGCGGCCATCCAGGGACGACGCCACCGAGGCATAGGCGCGGGCGACATTGGTCTCCCGGGCCGTCCACACGGCTCCGGGCATTTCGGCACCATTGGGCGGCCGGCTGGCGGCCGCGGCCGCCGCGTCGATCTGCGCCGACTGGTTGGTCTGCGTCGTGTCTACCTTGGGATAGGACTTAAGATACTGCCCCACCTGTCCGACGCTCGCCTGCCCCACCCAGAGCCCTGCCGCGTTGGGCACCGTGGCGGAAACCGGCACGTCGAACTGCTGCAATCCAGCCGTGTCCGTGATGCGCAGGACGCCGCCGTAGAGCGAGCCGGCGGCGGCCGTCATGGTTGTGCGGTTCAAGCCCAAGACGACTTGAAGCTCCGAGCCCACCTGACCTTGCGGCGCGAGCGTAAATTGCTGCCCGGCGAGGACCGCATACTCGTAGGTCAACGTGCTGGTGCTGAGCGCCCCTCGCACCAGCAACTGGGGCAAACCGGTGATGAGCGACTGACCGGCTGGAGGGGCCTCGGACGCCAACAAGTTAAACCGCACAGTGCGACTGGTCGTGGTGAGGTTCTTAAGGCGAAGGCTGTAGGTGCCCAGGGTATCGCCATACTGAATACCCGCCGGGCTCTGCAAGGAGACTTCTACCGGGCCGTAGTAACGATTGTAGTAGTCGGAACTGCCGCGCACCCAGAACGCTTGGCCCCGGGTTACCGGCGTGGTCGAAGCGGTGAAGGACACCACTTCAGCCGGGTTGGTCGCACCCAAGTTTCCGCCCGGATACCGGAAGACATGCGCCTGATTCTGAAGGGTCTTCGCCAGATCCAAACCCGGCGCCGGATTCAGGTAGTTGGCGAACGTGGGCGCCGCGCTAGTGGGGGTGGGGAAACCGAGCAGGTTAAGCCCGGTGGTGGTCCACTGGTAGCTGGGCGGCACCGGTTTCCCCTTCACTGCCCAGACGAAGTCGCTGCTGGTCCGATTGTTGATGAGATACGCGCCGTTGCCCACAAGGGTCGTCAGCGTGTCCGTGTCGCCCCGCGCGCTGGTCCACACCGCCCACTGGCTGTCGGGCACCGCGTTCGTGTAGGGGGAATCAATGAACTGGATCGTGGAAAACGTCGGCTTCCAGAGCCAAACCTCAGCCACCGGCCCGTTGGCATCGGGCAAGAGCGAATCCAAGCTCAGATACGACGCGTCGAGGTGGGTGTAGATGGCGTTCCAACCGGGTTTGAGCAGGTAGGATTCGGTGACCCATTGCGCTTGGGCGCTACCGGCCGAAACCATCAGCCCAAGGACTCCAAGCCCCGCCGCCGCGGAACGCGAAACCCTCGCCCAGGAATCGACCCACCGCGCCTTGACTGATTGCGAGCCTAGGCCCGCCCCGGCCGAAGCCGATTGTCGTCCGAACCGCGGTAGCCGGGAGCTCGTAGCCTCCAGAATCCGTTTGAGCGGGGGCGGAACTAAAACTGTGTGGGCGCGGCTTGGTGGGGGCACGTTCGAAGACGGGTGAAGGTTAATTCCCAAGCTTGATTGGGGCTGTTTAAGGCGGAGGGAAAACTCTGAGGGCGGCTCCGTTGGGCAGAGACGGAGGGCGTTGGTGGCGCCGCCGAAGCCAGCCTGACCGAGCGGAGCGGGCGCCGGACACTTGGGGATCCGCGGCGACCGTATTTGCACGGCCTGAAGCTCCGGCCGGTTAGAGGCGGAGTGCTTGGGGCGGAGCGAATCGCCCCCAGCGGCGACCGCAAACTGAAGCGCGCGGCGCTCGAACCCAGTCACGATGCCAGCCTCGACGGCTTCAACGCCCTTAAACCATTGCTCCACTGGCGCTCGGTTGGGGGCTTGGGAATTCTCCATTTTTAAGACGGCACAAGGTGCCTGCCGAACAAAACTTTACGTCCGCAACACCGCGTTCAGACACCGACAATAGTAGGTATTAACTGCTGCACGCTGCGGCTGGGAGCCGCTTTACAACGAAACCAAGCACCGCGAGGCGAACCGATACCCACCGTTGCGTTTTCTGCGGTTGAGCCAGTGCCCGTCCAGGTGAGCCACCCAACGTCGCGCCGGACGAAACTTGATTCCTCCCCAGCACTTCGAGCCCTCAACCCAGTTCGGCGGCCATGCAACCTTGGATCCACAGTCAACCACCGGAGCGCAGACTTACTTCACTCACGCGATGATTTCGAAACCGTCGGGGGACCCATCGGCGCCAAACCAACAAACTTGAAGGCTTATCTCAACCACCCGAGCCAGCTTTGCGGAGGGCATCCCCCGGTAGTTCCCGCTGCTCCGGGCTCACCGCCCCTGCCTCACCCCGCCGATGTCCCACCCCCGGGGATAAAACTCAGGGCGCCGCATGAGACCTATCCCGTCCCTCCACTCGGCCCCACCGAAACTGTCTGAAGGACGGCGCAGTTCGACCAGCGTGCGGGTCTTCGGCCTAGCGCCAGACTCCGGCGAGGGCCTAGATGATGCCCGCCCCGCCACCCTGCTCTGGTGCTGGTGGTCGGAGACAGCGCTCCTGGCCGCTAGCGACTGGGCCCATTTCGTCCGCGGGTTCGGAAGCGGTCGGCACTGGGGCGGCGCAAGGCACGACTTACCCCGCTGGCTGGCGCTCGGCTTCGCCCACGGCGCCCACTGCACCGAGGCGGGCGTGGCCGTGCCGGACGAGTTTCACCAACACCTGCCGGCGGGTTGGTTAACGGAGGTGCTCGAGGAGGAGGCAGGCCAAGACCGCGCCCCAACCGAGGCTCTAGGCCGCACCACTTGGCCACACTCGTCGCGCGGATTAGCGTGCCTAGGGGCGAGTTCCTCGCCCTTGCTAGCATGGCTAGCAGGCGTGGGGGCGGGGTGTCGGTCGGCTCAATCGCCACCCCGATCCACCTCCGACCTCCCAGCGCCGCCGTCGTTCGCTCCTGAGTTCGCCGTGGGGGCTCTGGCCACTTTCCTAAAACGCCCCGACCCGTTTCAGTGGGCGCTGCTGTTGCGCCAAGGCTTTCCGCCCAAGCAGGCCCCCAACGTCGTCCTGATCACACACTGGGACTGAGCCGTTTATTCGGCGACGGCCAGCCGCGTTTCGTCCCGCTCCGGCAGGAGAACAACGAGCTCGAATCGAGGGTCAATTCCCGGTGGCGTCACCCGACTTCACAGCGAAGAGCGCACGCGCCCAACCCCTTCGCAGAGTGCCTGTAATTTCCGCTTCGCCGCCCACCGCGCCGTCTGACTCAGCCCGCAGTCAGGCGCGAATACCAACCGCTCGGCCGGGGCAAATTCCAAGCAGCGTTTCACGCGCTGAACGATGTCCGCGGCGGTCTCCACGTAGTAACTCTTCACGTCTACAATCCCCACGGCGACGTCGCAGCGAGCCGCGATCAAGCGCACCAGTTCCAGCTCGGCAAATTCTCGACTGGCCATTTCGACGTGCATTTCATCGCATTTGAAGTCGAGGAACGCCGGGAACATCGGCGCCAATTGCCGCGGCCCCACCGCCCGGGCCTTGTAGTTGCCAAAGCACAGGTGCGTGCAGACACGGGTCTTGCCGGTGACCGTTTCCACGGTGCGATTGAAGAGGTCCACGAAGCGCCGGGTGTCTTCCTTGTAGGCGTAGCAGCTCATGCTGGGCTCATCCACGCTCAGCTCGGTGCAGCCGGCGGTGACGAGGTCCTCGAGTTCCTTCCGCACCAGCGGCAGCAGGGCTTCGGTCAGTGCCCAGCGGTCAGTGTAACCGAGTTCCGCATTGGGCAGCAGCCGGCCGGAAAGCGTGTAGGGACCGGGCACGCTCGCCTTCAGTGTCACCGGCGTCGAACGACCGGCCACATGGGGAGCCGCCAGCCGTTGCAAACGACGAAATTCCTCCACCGCGCCCAAGCCCCGAGTCGCCGTTAGGGGCGCGATCACCCGGTGTTTCCCGCGCTGATCATGCGCCGGGGGACCGAAGCGGCGCGGCGGCTCTGATTCAAGGTCGAGGCCTTGGATGTAGCCATAAAAGGAGAGGTTGAAATCGAACCGGGTTTGTTCGCCATCGGTGACCACATCCAGCCCGGCCGCGAGCTGGTCGTGCAGGGCGGCGAGGACGGCGTCCTCCTGTAACTCTGACCGGTCGTCGGGACCAAAACGCTCCAAGTGGGCCGCGGCCAGCTCCAGCCAACCGGGGAACGGATAACTGCCAATAACCGAGGTGCGCAGCGGGCAAGATTCCATGGCCGGAAATCTGCCACGCCACCTTTTCGACGACGACTGGGAAAATTTTCCCACCTGGGTGACCGGCGGTGCTCAGCCTGTGGCCGCCTGACCGCGACCTGAGCGTTGCGTTCCCGCGTGGGCGCCAACCAAGCTGCCGCTGTGCCGTATCGCCGAACAGGCCCCGCGCGGGGCAACCAGCCCGGCCCGGGTAACCGTCCCGCTGACCAACCGTCTCGACGGTCTTTTCGCCCGCCTTTGTGGGCCGAGCTGCGAAGGCGGCTCTGGCTCCGGAATCGGCTGGCCGGATTCCTCGGCCTGTGGCTGAGCGCTGTCGTCATAGCCGGGCCGTTTCGGGATGCCGGCGAGGGCTTTTCCGTGCGTCATGATCGGGTTCCGTCCGAGCCTTGGTCCATCCAGATCGTGCGCTTCGAACGCACCCGCACCAACCTCCAGTTCCACCCGACGCTGGGGCTGGGCAATCGCCTCGGACTGGGCCCGTTGACGGAACAGGTAAAGCGCGTGCCGCACGCGCTGGGCACTCCGCTCGCCGCGATCAACGGAGATTTTTACGCCACCGAAGGCACGCCTTTTCCCGGCGATCCTCGCGGGCTTTTCATCGCCGACGGAGAACTGGTCAGTGCGCCCACCGAGCGCGCGTGTTTCTGGTTGGATCCCCAAGGCGAACCCCACCTCGGCGTCATCGGCTCCGCCTTTACCCTGACTTGGCCAGACGGTGAACGCACCCCCCTCGGCTTGAACGAAAACGCCGAGGCGACGGCCGCCGTGCTCTACACTGCGGCGGCGGGTAACCGGGCGGCCCGGGGGCGGGACCTCCAGCTAACCCTCGAGCCGGTCGGCGCAGGTCCGTGGCTGCCGTTGCGCGTGGACGCGGTGTTTTCTGCCCGCGTCGTGGCCGCTGGGACCAACCGAGCGGATCAATTCACTCTGCGACTACCGGCCTCGCTGCGGACCAAAGCGGCCCGCTTGAGGCCCGATAGCGAAGTCGTGATTTCGACCCAGACCACCCCCGCACTACCGGGGGTGAAGACCGCCCTCGGCGGCGGCCCAGTGCTGGTGCGGGCGGGCCAGCCCCAAGCGTCCCGGGTGCTCAAGGCCCGCGAACGACATCCGCGCTCAGCCCTGGGCTGGAACGCCAGCCACTTTTTCCTCGTGGTGGTGGACGGGCGCCAACCCGATCACTCCGTCGGTATGACCTTGGATGAATGGTCGGAATATCTCGCACGCTTGGGCTGCACTGAGGCGCTAAATCTCGACGGCGGTGGCTCCACGGAGTTGTGGTTGCGCGGACGCATCTTGAACCGTCCTTGCTACGGCCATGAACGCCGCACGGCGACGGGCCTTGTCGTGCTCGAACGGACGACAAACGCCCTGCCCACCCCGGCAAAAACGCCTTAAGCGGCCAACCGCAGGGGCGACGCTCCCCCTCCCGATTGTTGGTTCAAGCCGGCGACTTCGCCGTGCAGGCCGCAGGCTTGCTCAAACAACTGCGCGGCGGCCATTCCTAGGCGGCCCGCCATGGCTTCGGACTTCGCGGCCGACGTCGCCACGGAAGCGATGAGGGCTGAGATGTGCTGGGTGCTTTCCGAGGTCTCGTTCACGCGCCGGGAGATTTCGCTGGTGGCGAGCACCTGCTCTCCCAGCGAGGCCGAGATCGTGGCCGCGTTGACGTTGATTTTTTGAATCGTGGCGCTGACGCCGGTGATGGCGGTCTGCACCAAGTGGGTCGCCCGCCGCATGGCACTGACTTGATTGGCGATCGAGTCGGTCGCGGCGGCGGTTTCCTGCGAAAGCGTCTTCACCTCATTCGCAACCACCCCGAACCCCCGCCCGTATTCTCCGGCCCGCGCGGCTTCGATGGTGGCATTCAGGGCCAGCAATTTGGTCTGGCCGGCGATCTTATTGATCAGCGCGACCACGGATTCGATACGCTGCGCCGCAGCCCCACATTCTTGGACGGTGATCACGGCTTGGTCGGCGCGTTCGACCGCTGATTGGGTTAGGGTCACCGATTCGCCCGTTTGTCGGGAAATTTCCGCGGTGGACGCGGTCAATTCCTCACACGCCGCCGCCACGGCCGTCGTGTTGGCGGCGGTCACGGACGCGGATTCATTGACCTCGTCAGTCAGTCGCTTGGATTCATCGGCCGATTCACAAATGGATTTGGCCGCCAAGTCCACTTCGCCCGCGGTGTCAGAAACGGCTTCAGTGGCGACCCCGACCCGATGGGCGACCCGCGCTCGTTCCGCTTCGAACCGGGTGATTTGAATCGAATCCTCCTGCATCTTCGAGGCCGCCCGATTGATGACCCGGGCGGCGTCGCGATAGGCGCCGGGCAAGCCACGCAACAGGATTGGCCGGTGGTATTGCCCGTGGCTGCAATGGTCCATCGCCGCCGTCGTCTCGCGGACGTAGGAATCGGAGACGTCTAGGAGGTGATTGATGGCGCGGCAGAGGCGAGCCAGCGTTTCGTCCTCGGGCAGCGGCACGATCCGGGCTTCCAGATCTCCGCCAGCGGCGCGTTCGCAAATCTCGGCCAATTCAGGGAGCCGGTCCAAAGTGGAATTGCTCATGGGAAAAAGGGGGCTTCAGGCCGCCGCTCCCAGGCGGGTGGAGGCGGATAGGCTGAAGACGAATTCGCCGTAACTGATGCCGGCCGCTTCCAGAGTGCGGTTAAGGAACTGCAACGAAACTTCAATTCCCTCCCGGCGCGAGGCGGCGGCGCGTTCCATTCGCAGCAATTCTGCATACAAGGCTTTCACCTTGGGCAAGGCGTCCGGATACGGCACCCGGCGGCTGGAGTGATAGCCCACGATCTGGCCGCTGGAATCAAAGCTCGGCGTCACATGGGCAAACACCCAGTAAGGGCGGCCTTCACGCGAGCGATTGAGCACGTAAGCAAAGATTTCGCGGCCCGCCTCCAGCGTGTCCCACAGCAACCGAAAGACGCACGCCGGCATGTCGGAATGCCGGAGGATATTGTGGGGCTGACCGATGAGTTGCGCCTCGGCATAGCCGGAGACGTGGATAAACACGTCGTTGGCATAAGTGATGATGCCGCGGCGATCGGTTTTGCTGACGATGATCGACTCTTCATCAAAGTAGATCTCGTCATCCGCGGCGGAGGAAATAGAGGAGAGGGACATGCGTTCAGCCGGGGGAGGAGTTGCTTACTGCTTCAACGCTTGTTTCGGCTCAATCGCCGGGGGACTTGATAAGCCCATTTTGGTCAAACCCACGCCGCAATTGTCCGGGCGATTCACTCGCCGGTTTTCAGGGGCTGATACGCGACCGTCGAGCCCACCGGCACCGGCTTCCAGTCCGAGTCGAGGTTCATCGTGGTCTCGGCCGTCCCCAAAAACAGATGGCCGTGGGGCAACAGGCAACCGCGCATTCGCCGGAGGATCGAGCGCTTGGTCTCGACGTCGAAATAGATCATCACGTTGCGGAGAAAGACTAAGTCGAAACCGGGCATAATCGGCCACGGTTGGATTAAGTTCATGGGCTTGAATTCGACGATTTTTCGGATGTCTTCCTTGATGAACCAGTGCGCCTCACGTTTCTCGAAATACTTGATCAACAGCGGCGCCGGCAGCCCCCGATTCACCTCCAATTGCGTGTAGCGGCCAGCCTGGGCCTGAGCCAAGACCGTGGCGGACAAGTCGGTCGCCAAAATCTTCAATGTCCAGTCGCGCAATTGCGGAAACGAATCCCGAAGCAACATCGCCAAGCTGTAAGGCTCCTGCCCGGTCGAGCAGGCCCCCGACCAGATCGTGAGGCGCTTCACCGAGGCGCGCTGTTCGATCAATTGGGGTATGACGTGCTTGCGCACCGCTTCGAACGGGTGGAAGTCGCGAAAAAAGAAGGTCTCATTGGTCGTCAACGCATCCACCACCCGGGCGTGGAGGCTGCCGAACGTGCGCTCCGCACGCAGCCGACCGATCAACTCCCCGAGCGTAGCCAACCCCTCCTGCCGGGCGATTGGACCCAACCGGGTCTCGACCAGGTATTCCTTGCCCCGCTCCAGCACGATTGCCGCGTTAGACCGCGCCAAGTCAGCCACGTAAGCGAATTCTTCCGGTTTTAATGCCATGATTTTGGGTTGGTTGCCTCAGCCCGCCCGGGCCCGTAACCGTCGTGAAATTTCACCGCTTAATTCGGTCAACGGCAGGACCGCTTCCGCCAAACCGGCATTGGCGACATGCCCCGGCATTCCCCAGACGACCGAGGAAGCTTCGTCTTGGGCCAAGATCCGACCGCCCCGTTCCCGGATCACTTCCGAACCACGCAACCCGTCTTGGCCCATGCCGGTCAAAACCACCGCCAAGACGCTCGGCCCCATCAAGGTCGCGGCGCTGCGAAACAGCACGTCCACGGCGGGGCGACAGGAATTCTCGGGGGGGCCGTCGTGCAAGCGGGCCACCAGTTTGTTGGCTTCCCGCGCCAACTCCAGATGCCGGCCGCCGGGGGCGAGGTAAACGTGGCCGGATTCGATCAACTGACCGGCCTCGGCTTCGTGACAGGGCAAACCGGAAACCTTGCCCAAGCGCTCGGCCAAGATCCGAGTGAACACCGGCGGCATGTGTTGCACGATGAGCACCGGCACGGGCAACGGTTTGGCGAGGCCCGAAAACAGGTCGGCCAGCGCGTTGGGCCCCCCGGTCGACGACCCCACGCACAGGAGTCCCACTTGCTGCGGGCCGGGCGGGCGCGGGGGCACCGTAACCGGAGTGGCGGGCCGTTCTAAACGCCGGACCACCAACGGGGTTTCAAAAGGAATTACATGGCGGCAATGCGCCTTGATCCGGGGAATCAATTCCCGTTCCAGCCGGCTAATGCTCTCACTGATGCTCCCGACATTGGCGGGCTTGGTAACGTAGTCGGTCGCCCCGGCGGTCAGGGCGTCTAGGGTCGTTTCCGCCCCCCGTTGGGTCAGAGTGGAAAACATGATCACCGGCAGGCGGGGATACTGTTTGCGAATTTCCCGAACGGTCGCCACGCCGTCCATTTCCGGCATCTCCACGTCCAGCGTGATCACGTCCGGATTCACCTGGCTGATTTTTTGAAGGGCGATGCTGCCGTTGGCGGCCACACCAGCCACTTCCAACCCGGGATCACCAGCGATCACTTCGGAGATCAGCCGCCGCATCACCACCGCATCATCGACAATCAAAACTCTAATTTTAGACATGGGTGGGGTCCTCTCAAGCGTTACTCGGCCATGCCCAGCACTCGTAGTTTGTCGAACAGCATTTCTTCGGTGAGCGGCTTCATCAGATAGTCGTCCGCTCCCGCCTCGATGGCTTGGGACACTGTATCGAAACCGTTCTGGGCCGTGACCATCATGAGTTTCATATCGGCATAACGGGAATCGGCCCGAACTGTTTTCACGAAATCTAGGCCATTCATTATGGGCATGTCCCAATCCACCAGCGCCAGATCGAAGGGCGCTTCTTGGCCCAAGACGGTGAGGGCGGCCTGGCCGTCGCCAGCTTCCGCGATGTTTTCAGTCAGGGGCGCTAGAAAGGATGACAGCAGGCGCCGCATGGTTCGCGAATCGTCGATAATTAAGATTTTCATGCTTCAGTAGGTTTCGGCGGACACTTCAGAAAATGGCGCCCACTTTGCGTTCCTTCGCGCCAACGCCCGCCCACCCACCGCCCACTGACCAAGACCCGTTGCAGGGCCCCGGCGCTGGGGCGGCGGCGTGCGGAACGTGAGGGGACCAACAGCTGGGTCCAGACTCAGCGGGTTCTTGCATGTTCGACCACCTGCTGGAGCTCGGAAGCCAGTTTCGCCAGCTCCGCCGAGGCGGTCAGCGTGTTGGCCGCCCCTTCCGAGGTGCTCTTGGCCGCTTGCGAGACGCTGGAGATGTTACGGGCGATCTCGTCGCTGCCGCGCGCGGCTTCAGACGCATTGCGCGCAATCTCGTTGGTCGTCGCGGTTTGTTCTTCGACCGCACTGGCGATCGTGTTCTGGATGTCGTTGATCTGGTTGATGATCTGGCTGATCTGTTCGATCGCGCCGACGGCACTCCGGGTGTCGGTTTGGATCGCCTCGATTTTGCCGCTGATGTCCTCGGTAGCGGCCGCAGTCTGTTTGGCCAACTCCTTGACCTCGTTGGCCACGACCGCGAAGCCCTTACCAGCCTCGCCCGCTCGGGCCGCTTCGATCGTCGCATTCAAGGCCAGCAGATTCGTCTGCTGCGCGATGGAAGTGATGACTTTGATGACTTTACCAATCTCAGTGCTGCTCTCGCCGAGTTTGGCGACCGTCTTATTGGTCGTCTGGGCGACCAGCACGGCGTCGCTGGCCACGCGGGCGGCTTGGGAGGCGTTCTTGGCAATTTCTTTGACGCTCGCGCTCATCTCTTCGGCGCTGGTCGCCACGGTGGACACGTTCCGGCTGATCTGTTCGGACGCAGCGGCTGCGACTCCCGCTTGGGCGGTGGTCTCTTCCGAATTTGAACTCAACTGCTGCGAAGTAGCGGAAAGTTCTTCCGCCGCCGAGGCCAGCGTCTGCGCGTTTCTGGCCACCTGATCCACCGTGGTGATGAGGCCCGCCTCAGCCACTTTTCGGCCGGTGATGTCGGAGGCGAATTTTACCACCTTGTGAACCCGGCCGGCCGAATCAAAGACCGGATTGTAAGTGGCTTGCAGCCAAACCGCTTTGCCGCCCTTGCCCACGCGTTGGTATTCTGCGGTCTGGAATTTGCCTTCGTTGAGGTCGCGCCAGAACTGCTGGTATTCCGCCGTGCCGCGATAAACTGGATCCACAAAAGTGGAGTGATGCCGGCCGCGGATCTCGTCTTGCGTATATCCCATGACGTTCAAGAAGTTCTGGTTAGCGGTCACTACCGTGCCATCCGCCAAGAACTCAATGACCGCCTGCGTGCGGTTGCTCTCCGCGATCTGGCGCGCCTTGTTATCGGCGTCCACCTTCTGGGCTGTCACGTCAGTGGCGATTTTTATCACCTTGGTCACCCGCCCCATTTCATCTTTGACGGGTGCATAGACTGCCTGAATCCAGACTTCGCGACCGTCTTTGGCAACGCGCTTGAACATGTCGGATTGGGATACCCCCGCATTGAGGTCAGCCCAGAACTGGATGTATTCCGCAGTGCGGGCAAAGGCCGGATCCACGAACAGGCGATGGTGTTTACCCACCACTTCTTCGAGGGCATAACCCAAGGTTGCCAGGAAGTTCTTGTTCGCGTTGGTCACCACGCCCTTGGGGTCGAACTCGACGAAGGCATAGGCGCTGTCGATGGCGGCCAAAATCCCCCGGCTATTCTGCCGTTCGATTTCCGCCGCCGTAATGTCATAGCGCACCCCTATGTATTTGCGGGGCTTGCCATTCTCGCCGAGCACCGGCGCGATGACGGCATCGACGTAGTAGGGGCTGCCATCCTTCTTCCGATTCTTGATGATTCCGCGAAAGGGTTTGCCCTTGCCGATAGTCGCCCAGAGTTCACGGAACACTTCCTTGGCCATGTCGGGATGGCGGGTCGTGTTATGGGGCCGGCCAATCAGCTCATCGCGCCCGTATTGGGAGACCTCGATGAACTTATCGTTGATGGACAGGATGTCCCCCTTGAGATCGGACTCTGAGACAATGCTCGTCATGTTGGTGATCTCAGCCCGAACCTTTAGCTCGATGAGCTCTTCGGCTTGGGCGGCCAACTGGGCCCGGGCACTGGCCAGTTCCTCGGAAAGGTCTACCGCGGGCGCCGCGCCGTTTTGTTTTTGGCGGTGGGGCCGACTCGTAGAGGGGGCGTGGGCAGAAGCTTTGAGGGCCACGTTACTTGGAGGCAGTAAGGTTTTCATGCAGTTATTTGAGCTCTGGTAGTTAGTGGATTCTTGGAAAATTTTCGGGCGGGCCGTTTCAGCAGACGCGTTCAACAGTGGCGGGCTGACACGTGATTTCTTCAACTTCGAGGGCGATGAGGATGTGCTCCTTCAGGCGGTAAACCCCGGTGACCATTTCACGCACCAAGCTCGAAATGGTTCCTGGAGCCGGCTCCAGCGTGCTGTCGTCCACCTCGATCACATCGCCAACCCCATCCACGAGCAGGCAGAAGGCGCCGTCCCCCGTGCGAATGACGATGATGACGGGGTCATTCCCGGTCGCGAGCGGGGGGAGTTCGATTCGCTGCCGAAAATCGATGGCCGTGACGATCTGACCTCGGAGATTGATGAGCCCGCGCACCGTCTTGTGCGACAGGGGCACCCGGGTCATTCGTTGGTGCCGGATGACTTCTTGAACGTTCAGGACGGGCACTCCAAACAGGAAGTCAGCCACATGAAAGGTGCAGAACTGGTGAGTCATGGAAGCGATTCGGTTGAGGGCTAGAGTGAAGGGGCAACTGTGAAGAAGGCCGGGGCCGCGCGGCGGATAACACCGCGGACATCCAGGAGGTCGGTCACCTGCCCCTGCACCAGGGCTGAACCCAAGATGCCCTCCTCCAGTCCGTGCCGTTCTACCACCACCTTTTCCTCCACAATGTCGATGATCCGGTCCACGACCAGACCGACGCTGCGACCCTGATCGGAATAGACGACTACCTGCAGGACGTCCGGACTGACGATTCCGGGACCCCGGCCCAACTGGTTGGCGACATCGATGAGCGGGAGAATGGCTCCGCGATACTGGACCGCTTCCCGGCGACCGCTGCGTTCGATCTTGCCCCGGGGGAATTCTTCCAACCGGGCCGCCTCGGAAAGGGGCATGGCGAAGCGGGAGTTTTCGCCGGCATCGAAGACCAGCAGCGTCTGCCGGTTCCCCTCGTCCGTCGTTTCTGCGGCGGCCGTAGACGTGTTGGTCCCTGCCCGGTTTTCCGCGAGCACCGCGGCGTGTTGGCCGATTCCGAGGACATCGAGAATCAGCGCAACGCAGCCGTCGCCCATGATGGTCGCCCCGGCAAAACAGGTCAGCCCCTTGAGTTGTTTCCCCAGGGGTTTGACCACGATTTCCTGCGTGTCGTTGACCGCATCCACGACCATGCCGAACTGCCGCCCGTCGGCCTGCAAAACCACCAAGTTTCTGACGTCGTCCGCACTGGTCATTTCTGAGGTGCCGCCCAATTCGAGCGTGCGGTTGAGATAGACCAGCGGCAGCAACTTGCCCCGTAGCCGAAAGACGGGGGCATTGAAGACCGTTTCGATGCCGTTCTTGCCGTCCGGCCCTTCGATGCGAACGAGCTCAAGCAAACTCACTTGGGGAATCGCAAAACGCTCGCCGCCGCTCGTAATGATCAGCGCCGGAATGATGGCCAGCGTCAGGGGGATCTTAAACTTGATCGTGGTTCCCTGCCCCAGCTCACTGTGGATGTCCACCGAGCCGCCGATGCGTTCGACGTTGGTCTTCACCACGTCCATCCCGACACCGCGACCGGACACATTGGTCACCTTGGCGGCGGTGGAGAGTCCGGGCAGAAAGATCAGGCTGACGGCCTCGCGATCGCTGAGCCGGGCCGCCATATCAGGCGTAATTAACCCCTTTTCCAGGGCCTTTTGTTTGACCCGCTCGGGGTTGATGCCCGCGCCATCGTCGGCGATCTCGATGTTGACCTGGCCGCCCTCATGGTAGGCGCGAATGAAGAGCAGGCCCGTGGGTGATTTGCCCGCCTGCGTGCGGAGGTCCGGCATTTCGATGCCGTGATCGATTGAGTTGCGGACGACGTGGGTGAGCGGGTCCTTGATCGCCTCGATGATGGTGCGATCCAGTTCGGTTTCCCGCCCCGCCATTTCCAACCGCACCTGCTTGCCAAGTTCGTTCGCCACGTCGCGAACGATCCGCGGGAAACGCGTCAAAACGCTGTCGATCGCCTGCATCCGCGTCTTCATCACGCCTTCCTGCAACTCGCTGGTGATGTGATTGAGCCGCTGGGCCACGGCCTGAAGTCCGGCGTCCCGGGAAGTCACCAAGTGCTGGGCGATTTGGTTGCGCGCCAAAACCAGTTCGCCAACGAGATTCATCAGTCGATCCAACTGCGCGACATCCACGCGGATCGCCGTCTCCGCCACCGACGTCTTGGCCCCCGCATCGGCGACCGGAACTGGGGCGCTTGGAACTGACACCTTGGGCAGCGCCTTGACGGCCGCTACGACAGCGGCAGCCGGCACCGCGGGAGCAGGCGTCACACTGAGGGGCACAGCGGGAGTCGGAGTCGGAGTCGGAGTCGGAGTCGGGGCGCTATCGTCAAACAATCCCCAGCCGTTTTCGGCGGCGACCTCCTCGTCCAACACCACCGGAGCACCCACCGGCGCCATTTCGACCGGCGCAATTTCGGCCGGCGCGGCTTCGGCCGGAGCCGCCGCTTCGGGCGTTTGCAGATCGCGCAGCAATTGGAGCACTTCGGAATAATCGCGGTCGCCTTCAGAGCGGGTCGTTTCCAGCAAGTGCAGCATCTCGCGCAACACGTCAGCGTAACGCAGGAGCGCCGAAATGATCGCCCGGGTGACCGTTAGTTTATGCTCCCGCACCAGACTCAGGAGGTTTTCCCCCACGTGCGCCACGCGCTCGATCTTCTGGAGGCCAAGACAACCCGCGGTGCCCTTGATCGTGTGGATGACGCGAAACATCCGGTTCAGGATATCCGGCCCGCCGGTGCCGGCTTCCAGCGCCAAGAGGTCACGGTCGAAACTGTCCAGCCCCTCGAAACTTTCGATGAGCAGGTCCTTGATCAATTGTTCGTGGAGGTCGGTTTTCATCGGGTTCAAAAGGTCGAGTCAGACGCCGGCTGGGTTGGCAGGGAGGAGGCGGATTCACCTCG
The DNA here is from genome assembly GCA_903821635.1 of uncultured Verrucomicrobiota bacterium. Classification (GTDB taxonomy): domain Bacteria; phylum Verrucomicrobiota; class Verrucomicrobiia; order Limisphaerales; family UBA9464; genus CAIWAH01. The sequence continues at coordinate 78,152 of CAIJLV010000150.1, forward strand.
CACTCCGCCATGGGGGAGGGTGAAAAAAAACGTGGCGCCTTGATTGACCGCGGATTCAGCCCAGATCCGGCCGCCGTGGCGTTCGACGATGCGTTTCACGATCGTCAAACCGATGCCGGTGCCGCTGAATTCCGCTGGGGAGTGGAACCGCTGGAAGGCCCCAAACAAACGGGCCGCCTTGTCCATGGCAAAGCCGGCGCCGTTATCGCGCACAAAATACCGGGTGGCGTCAGCGGTTCCACTACACCCGAACTCGATGCGGGCCGGATGGCAGCGGGAACTGAATTTCCACGCGTTGCGCAGCAGGTTTTCGAGCGCCAAGCGCAGCAGGCCCGCGTCCCCTTTGACGCGCAGTCCGGGACTGAGACACCAGTCGACCCGGCGCCGGTCGGAGTTCCACTGCAAGTCGGTGGCGATCTGCGTCACTAGGTCGGTGAGGTCCACTTCGTCTTGTCGTAGCGGGCTCAAGGCGGCCCGCGACAGTTTCAGGAGATCGTCGATGATATTCCGGGCGTGGGCGGAGGCCTGGGAAATTTCCGCGAGATGCGGCAGCACCTCTTGCGGACACCCAGCCTTCAAATCCAACAGGGCGATTTCCGTCAGCGATTCGATGGCGCCCAAGGGCGTTTTGAGGTCGTGGGCGACCATGCGGCTGAACGCCTCCAACTCCTGGTTGCTTTGTTCCAAGTCCCGCACGCGCCCGGCCAGCGAGCGTTGCAGTCCGACCATGCGTTCGCCGATCTGCACCCGCGCCAAGAGCGCCTCCTCATCGAACGGCTTGGTCACATAGTCGTCCGCCCCGGACTTCAACCCGCGAATGATCTCGTTCCGCCCTGAGTGCACCGTGAGCAGCATGAGATAGGGGGGCTGGGTGGTCGGTTGAGTCCGCAGTTCCCGGCACACGTCCACGCCCTCCATTCCTGGCATGTGCCAATCAATGATCGCCATGCCCGGGGCATTCGGCGCGAGCATCATCGCCAGCGCGTCAGTGCCATTGGGGGCCTCCACCACGTGGTGTCCCTCAGCTTCGAGCAGAGCCCGCAACATCGTGCGAATGGGCTTGCTGTCGTCGGCCACGAGAATGTTCATGCGAGGCAGATGGAAGCGGGGTGGGAAGAGGCGGAACCTCAGGCGGGCAAAACCTTGGCCACCACCGCGACGAGTTGTTCCGGCTGAAAAGGCTTCACGATCCAACCTGTGGCGCCGGCCGCCCGTCCCTTGCTCTTCATTTCGGGATCGGATTCGGTGGTCAGCAGGATGATCGGCACCCGACTGTAGGCCGGCAGCGCCCGGAGCTCCCGGGGTGAGATCGAGGCCATTCATGTTGGGCATGTTGACATCGGTGATGATCAGATCCATGGGCCGACTGCGGGCCATCTGCAACGCCACCACCCCATCGGGCGCCTCGACCACCGTGTGCCCCGTCGCTTTCAGGGCGAACACGATCATCCGCCGCATCGTGGTCGCATCGTCTACCGTCATGATCGTCTTACTCATGGAAATGGGGGGAGCTTCCGAATTGGCTTAAGTCCGGCTACAGCGCCTTTTCCACGGAAACCAAGGCGATCTCACCGGCATTGAGGATTACTTTTACATCGGTTGGTGCGCTCAAAACTAAACTGCTATTCGGGGCGAACTTTGCGCTCTGACTGAAACTTTGAAGCGACCGAGGCATGAATTCCCGCTCGACGCGCCCGCGGCGGGTCAAAACAGCTCGATGTTATCACCCAACGGCATCGGGGCGGGCGCGGCCGCCGGCGGGGGGGCGGCCACTGGGGCAGCCACCGGGGCGGCGGTAGGCGGATTGGTCGGGGGCTCGTCCGCTTGGAAAAAAACGCAATCTGCCGCCGCCGGCGCGGCCGCGACGGCCGAAACAATCGCCCCGACCGGCGCCGAGCCCGCCGTGGCCGCTTGTTTGCGGGCGAGGATCGTCTCGTGAATCGCCCGCTCCGAAGCCACCGTGTAATTGGCCTGTAATCGGGCGCTTTCTTGGGCCCCCTGCGAATCGGCCAACAAGTCAAAAGAGGCGGTCTGATCCACCACCGTTTGAATCGCACCAACAAGTTGTTCCAAATCGGCGTTGGCCGCCTCGGCAAACGGCAGGTGCTCCACCGCTGCCCGCGCCTCGTCACGCGTCTGCCCCACCATCACGCCAAATTTTTGAAACGTATCGAGGGTGACATCGCGGTGTTGGTGCAGTCGCACTTTCACCGCTTCCGCCTCCGCCTCCAGCCACTGCTGCTGGGCGGCCACCGCATCCTGCAGCTCCTTGCACTCCGCCACCAAGGAATCGAATCCAGTGATCAACCGGTCTAGTCCCGCCGCGGCCTCGTTGTTGGCGACGGAGGCCTCATCGGCAATCTGGCAGGTCCGCTGAGAGAGCACTTCCAACCCCGTGCCCACCCCGACTTGGGCGGCTTGGATCTGGGCGTTGAGGGCGATGATGCGAATGCTTTGGGAGAGCCGGCGCATCGCCCCGGTGAGGTCGGAAGCCATGCCCGCGAGCGGCTTCAGCGTTTCATACACTTCGGACTGGATCGCAAAGGTCTGCCGCACGAGGCCGGCAAGCTCATCCAGCGAATTCAGCACGACCTGCACCACGCCGTCTTCTTGCACCGAAATTGTCCGGAAATCGCGCAACGTCAGGCACTCGCGATCCACTTCGTCGGTCCGTTCGATGATGGCGTCAAACGCCTCGGCAATCGCCAGTTCCGCCTGGCTCAGTTCCGCCTCCACCGCGACCACCTGCCCCACCTGCACCTCCCCGGTCTCCCTCAGGAAGGCGCCCGCCGCCGGCCAAGAATTGCGGTCAGCTCCCGCCAACCGCTGGCCCATACCCACGAGCGCGTCATCGACGTGTTTGAGCTTCTGCCGGGTGATATCCTCGAACTGAACCGCCCCAATCACCCGCGCCACCGCCGTTTGGAGGCCATGGGCGGCATCGGCTAGGCGAACGTCGCGGCCGCGGTTCTCTTCCAACGCGAGCCGAAGACCTTCGAGGGTTTGGGCGATCACCGCTTTTTTCTGCACCGCCGCCTGCTGGTGCAACTGGATTTGAGGCCCCAACCGCACCACCAAGGCGCCGAGCTGAGACTCGGCCAGTTCCAGACTTTTAAACTGCTCGGAAAACAGGTTCAGCACCTGCTCGTGGAGTTGCTCAATATCTCGGGTCAGCGAAACGAATACCGCCCGAACCCCGGCATCCAGCACTGAAGACTCAATCCGAAAGGCCACTTGGATGAACCGTAACGGCGCCACGACGGATTCCATGATTCCTTCGAGATGGCGAACCTCCGTGATCAACTGTTGGTGCCGGCGCAGGTGCTCAACCACCTCGGCTGAACGAGCGAGGCAGTCATCCAGCACCTTGATCGGCGGCTGGAGCACATTGATCGCTTCGTGAAGCTGATCTTCGCCATCCGCTTGGCCCGTGGCCAACCGGAGCAAATGTTCGCCGGTGGCCACGACGTCTTCGCTCAGTTGGGCGAGCTTTTCGAGGCGGGTCCCAATTTGGAGAAAGTGCTGTTCCAAGCGGGTCCCGATTTCCCCGAGCACGGGCCGTTCGGCCTCGACCACGGAAAAATTAAGGGCCAACTGCCGGCGGATGGCGGGGTTGTGACGACTGACAGTCTGCCGCATCTGACCCCACCAGCGGGCGGGAAGCATCCGACCGGCTGACCACACGTTATGAAACCGTCTTGTAATCATGTGACTAGGGCGCCGCCCGATAATTCTTGGGCCGGTGCTGGGGCATCGGCATAACGCGCCGCCACTTGAGTCCCGAGCCACATTCTGTTTCGCCACCAAGGCTCGGAGCTAAAGCCGGACGCTAGCCCGCCGATGAACCCTCCAGCGGTTGGCGCGCACCCGTTAACGAATAGCGAAACGGGCTCGGGCGAGCCCCCCCTTAGTTCGAAGTTTCGTCCCACCATGCCCGGTTCCTCGCCCAACCAGCTTTCGCCCCGTCGCGGGCGTGTTCTTGGCGTTGAAGATGACGCCATCTCGCGGCGCGCCTTGGAGCTGCATTTGCAGCGGAGCGGGTTTGATGCGGTGATGGCCAGCGACGCGGCGCAGGCCCGGACCCAGTTCACACTCAGCGGTAGTTCCCGATTCGACTGCGTCGTGACGGACTTCCGGATGCCCGGGGAAACCGGGGCGGAATTGCTCACTTGGCTAAGGACTCAGGATGCCACCCTGTCGTCGATCATGCTGACGGCCAAAGGGGAGCGGCAAATCGTGCTCGATTCCCTGCGGGCCGGCGCGTGCGATTTTATCGAAAAACCGTATCGGCAAATGGAGTTGGCCAGCGCCATCGATGGGGCGATCAAATGCACCCGCGACCAACGGTGGCTTTCCCAGACCCAGGCCGAGGCCCTCGCCGTGGGCCAGACCCAACGCCGGTTGCTGGCGGCCAGCTCCGGCACCCTTACCAACGGGGTGGTCTTTTGCCATTATCCCAAGCACGGGGCCGGGGGGGATTTTTTTACCGTCTTTCCGCTCGACCAAGACCGCTTGCTAGTGCTGGTGGCCGACGTCTCGGGACACGATCTCCAGGCCGCCTTCATCTCGGCGTATTTTCAAGGCATCACCCGGGGCATGCTGGAAAAGCAGACGAAAATCACGGCCATCCTGAACTTCTTCAACTGCTACCTGATTCACGAGTGGAACCATTGGCCAGTCGGCCTGAAACAAGCTCCCACCTCGATCGCGGTCTGCGCCCTAGTGCTCGACCGCAGGGCCGGTGAAATCACCGTGTTCAATAGCGGCGCTCCGGCCCCTCGGCTGATGGGAGGCGAACTCGACCGCTGCGCCCGCGCCTTGGAGTTGGGCGGGCATCCGTTGGGATGGTTCGAAGATTCTAAACCCGAGGTTAACCAACTGCTGCTACCCTTGGACGGCGGAATCATCCTGTGGACGGACGGATTGGAAGATCACGCCCACACTCTGGGCGTCAGCGACTGGAGCCTCGCCTACCGCCTGCTCACGCTCCGAGCCGACAACGAAGCCACCAGCCGGCTGGAAGAGGCCCCCGATGACATCCTCGTGGTCCGCCTACCAGTGGGCCTCGACCGACAGGTGGCGGTTCACACTCTACTGGACGAGTGCTATCCTGGCTCCGGTTGGCCCCTGATTGACGACTTTCAAGCCCGCTGGGAACGCAGCCTAAAGCTCGCCTTGCCAGCCGCCGCCCCCCAGCGATTGGACGAAATCTGCCTCTGCCTGCGCGAAGCCTGCCTGAACGCGTTGCGGCACGGTTGCCAGCAACAACCAGATCAGTCGGCCCGCGTCGTCATCGCCTACGAAGTCGGGCCGAATCGGCTCCGGGTCCTCATCGACGATCCCGGTTCCGGCCACAGCTTCGACTGGCAGACCCACGAGCAACGCGCACTCGAAGAACTCATCGCTGAACACCGCGGTCTGAGCCTTATCAATGCCTTTGCCGATTCGGTTTACTCAGAACGCAACGGGGCCCGCCTGACGCTTGAATTCGCGCTCACCCCGGGGAGCGGCCTTACTTACCCACCATCAATATGAAATATGAACTTCAACCCGATTGTTTGGCCGTAGTCGTGCCCGGCAATCTGGTCAGCACCTCAGTCGAGGCGTTCCGCCTCCAATTCGACGGCATCCTAGAAGATCCCAAAGTCCGCAAGATGGCGCCCAAAACGATGGAACTGGACCTCCGCCAAGCCCGACAAATGGACTCCGCCGGCCTCAATCTCTTGGTCACGCTCGTGAAATTGGGCCGGGAGCGCGGGTTCAAACTCCGGGCGCTTGTGGCCAACCCAACCCTGCAGCGCACGCTCCAGTTCACCCGCATGGATCGCATTCTAGACGTGGTGCCGGTCGCTGAACCGGCCGAACTCGCCGAACCGGCTTGAAGCACCGATGCCGGCGCTGCCCGCAGCCAAACCCAGAGGGAAGAACCGCGAAGGTGGACACCCTGCTGAAGCGGCCGGCCGGCGGGTGGAGGCAGACGTTCGCGCGTCCGCCCTACCCACCGATGCCGGCGCCTACGAATAGGATTGCCAGGTGGAATTTTGGCCCTGGCCGTAAGAACACCGCAGCCGACGGAGGTTCAGGCCAGACTGCTCCAAAACGGCCCGTTCACTCCGGTGGGCTTCCAATTGTTGGGCGAGAAACGCCGAGTTTTCCTCTTCGCGGCGAACCAAATCACGGATGACGCGCTGCAATTCGGCGGCGCACGCACGCCCGCTGTCCGCCAGCGGGGAGACGCGGCGAGAGCAGGCTTCGACCAACTTCTGGAGTCCGGCCTTCTGCGCCTGCAACTCAGTCACCGCCGACCAACTGGCGGCCCGAATGGCGCGGGCTTCAGACTCGGTCAACTCCAGCCAGCGGCCGTAAAGGTCGAGCAGTTCAGTGGCGGCATTCACCGGGGAGGGTCTCCTTCACCGCTCAGGCGGCGAGCATCGTGGGTAGTTTTTCGGCGGCAGCATCCGCCGGCGACCACGTGTTGCCTTGGAGCATCTGAGCCCACGCTTCGCGCAGGACGGTCAGCCGCTGGATCACTTCTTCGATTCCGGCGGGAATCTTCTTCAAGTTACTCTCGTCCAAACGCCGATCGAAGTAGTCGTAAAGCCGCCGTAGCGTCGCAGCGCAGTCACCGCCCTGCTCCAAGTTCAGCGAGAGATTCAATTCATGAATGATCGCCTGCGCCCGCAGCACGTTGTTGCTGATCGTCTCGCAGGATTCAGCCGGATCCTCCAAACCGAACCCGGTGAGCGCACGCTCCATGAATCGAAGTGCGCCATCGAACAACATCAGGACGAGTTGGCCCGGACTGGCGGTTTGGGTGGCCACCGACCGATAGGATGCCCAAGGATTCACGGCGTGCATGTGACTTTGGTTTTATTGGGGAGAATCGAAGTTAATCGCCAATAGGTTTGCTATCTTTCTGATAGTTTCGGCGGGGGGATACCGGGGATCGGTCGCGAGGGCCTTGCCGCGTTCCACGGCTTCTGTCCGAACTTCCGGCGCTTCGGCCAGCCGTGCTTCCAATGCCTGCGACTGATCCAGAACTACGTCGTCCGTGCGTGCCGCGGCCTCTTTGGGCCGCACCGGGCCGGAGACCACCTTGGCGGCAGTCTCCACCGGGGGATTAAGATTAATTTCCATACGGTTCACCTGTAGCTTTTGGCAGGCTGCAAGAATTGATTTCCAACTCCACTATCAGTATCGGCTGGAGCGAGGGGAGCTTTAGCAGTTTTTCCAGCCGCACCAAACGGCATCCGCCACCTCGGCTCACTGCGCCGGCAGAGTCGCAAAGGTCGCGGCCGCCGCGTAGGCCGCAAAGCGACGGGGCGAACTCAGCACAATCCGCGAATCGCCCGTCCGGTAGCCCGGCGTCCGGGCGGACTGCTGGAAGCGTCGGGCAGCGTTGACCACGCTGGCTTCGCGGGCATCAAACACCTCATCCAGCTCCCACAACACCTGGGGTGTCGGACAGCCCACCAGCTTCAGGTGCCACCCGACTGCCAGCGGCGGATACGATTCATACCGGGTCAACCGCACAAACATCACGGCGTCACACCCCGACTGGTGCTGAAGCCGGCTAAAAAAATCGGCCGGCAACTCGGCCAGCGCGCTCCAATCACTCCGCCCCGTAGCCTCCGCCAGTTCTCGGGGCGAGAGCCAGACGACTTCAAAGCGCTGCGTCTGTTTCAGGCTGGTCCGCAAGGTAGATTCCAACTCCGCGCGGGCATCGACCGCCGCCGCACTGTCCACTTCGCTGGTGAGGGGCAACACTAGGACGCGCCGCAACAAGGGGTTTAACCGCCGGGTTTCCACCTGGACATTGGTCGGCCGAAACGGCGCCCCCAGAACGAGATCGTCCGGGTCCGGCAGCACGCAACCGCCGACCGCGAGGAATCCGCCGAGGAGGGCGGCTCGAACCTGGGCGCAGAAGGTTGACGGCGGACGGCTCACAAAAGGGACCTCGCTATTTGGAAGCACTCGATTGACCCAACTGTTGTTGGAGGAATTGCAGTTGTTGGTTGACCCGTTGCTGCACGGTTTCCATCGCGATGAAGCTGTCGATCATGCGCTGCCGGTTCTGCTGCACGATTCGTTCTAGGTTCTCGATTTCCGTATCGATGCCGCCAGCTTGTTTGGTCAGCAAATCTTGGCGATCAATCAGGGTGCCCTCCTCGCCGGCTTCCTCGCCCACGGTGGCTTCCAGAAAAGTCTCCAAATCCACCGCTAAACCGTCGCTCGCGTTGGTGAACAGGTCGCTGACCGCGCTCAGGTTGTTGGCCAAGGCTGTGTCCAGCTTTGCCTCACCCTCGGCGGAGAACGCGAGGGAATTGTCGTTGCCGTTGGTCGTGATCCCAATGTCGGCCAAGTTCTTGAAGACGCCCGTCAGCCCGGAATTTGTGTTGTAGGCCAAGCGCCGCAAAGCGGAGGAGATTTCAAAGGGTTCCCGCTCATTCGCCAACAGTCCGGCAGTGACCTTGCCCTTGGAATCCGTGCTGCTGGCCGTCTGAGTGTCGATGACCGACTGAGCCTTGTTGTAGTCGGCAATGAAGTCGGTGATCGCGGTCTTGATCGTCGCCGTATCAGTCGCCACCACGACGTCAAAAGTCGCCCCCTCTTCCAACGCGGTGACCGACAGACCAGTCAGCCCCGAACTGCCTTCCGTAATGGTGTTGGACTGACTGCTCAACTGCCCGCCGCCGTTAACCGTGTAGAGTAGATTGTTGCCCCGCGTGACCGTGCCCGAACTGAGTCCCGTCGCGGCGAGAAAATTACCGGTGACGTCCTCCAGCGCGACTCCGAGGTCGCCTGTCGTCTTGTTGGTCAGGATGAAGCGGTCGTTCACCGAATCGTAGCTGGCCGAGACCCCGGCCGCCGAATCGTTGATCCGCTGGAGAATGTTGCCGAGGTTGTCGGTGGCGCTGTCAAACTCGATGGCCACCCCGTTGATTTTGAACTCCCCGGCCCCGCTGCCACCATCCGTGATGGCGGTCGCCAGATTGGAGTTGGCCAGCGTGCCCGTGGTCACGACTCCACCCACGGCGCTGGAACTGGTGGCGGTCGCCGTCCCGTTATTTTGCAACCGGGCCACCTGCAAGAAATTGCTCGAATCCGTCGCACTCCCGAGGATGACTTCGCCCGAAGTCGCGGTGAAGGAAATCTGGTCCGTGGCGGAACTGTAGCTGGCCACCACATCGCCGCCGGTCGCAGTCCCGATCTGGTCAAAGACGTCCTGCAACGTATCGGTGGTTGCGATGGTGATCTGCTTGCCGTTGACCGTGAAGGTGCCGGCCGAGACGGCGGTGCTGAACCCGGCGGTGCTGAGATTCACGCCCGACACGTCGTCCGTCGCGCTCAACGCCGCGCCGGCGTTGGCGCTGCCCCGCTGAGCCGCCGCGGTGGCAAGCTGCGTGACATTGAAAGTGTAGCTGCCCAACGGCGTCGCCGCCGCCGCCGTGGCCGTGGCCGCGGACGTATTGCTCACCGTCGTCGTGCGGCCGTTGAAGAGTGAGCCGTCGGTCAACGCCTGAACCCGGTTCAGCAGGACGTTGAGCTGCGTCTTGATGCTGCCGTAGGCGTTGTTGCGCTGTTCGAGCCGGTTTTGCTCGACCAGCAACCGTTGTTGGGGCTGGCGCTCGACCTCGACCAGTTGCTCGACCAGCGACTTCCAGTCAAAGTTAGAGGCCAAGCCAGCCACTCCCAGGTCCATAAGGCGAAATCGGTTTGAATTGGAGAAACTTGAGGCCGGCTCAGGGCCGACTCGAAAAGGTCAAAGGTTCCGGCAGCACCCGCCGCCGGAACCCGTAACGCCACGATCAACTTCCGGCCGCTTATTGCAGCAGACGGAGGGCGGACTGCGGCGTGGAGTTCGCCTGAGCGAGCATCGCGGTGCCTGCCTGGACCAGGATGTTCAACTTGGCGAAGTTGGTGCTTTCCTCAGCCACATCCACGTCCTTGATGCGGCTGTTGGCCGCGGACAGGTTGTCTTTGAGGACTGACAATTGTTCCCCATAGGAGCCCAACACCGAGATGTTGGCGCCCAGGTTGGCGCGATCCGTGGCCATCTGGTCGATGGCAGCCTTCACGTTGGTGAGGGCAGTGGCCGCATTGGCTGCTGTATCCACCGTCGAAGCGGTGGCGGTGGTATAGGCTGCCGCCGCAAGATCCACGCCAGTGGTGCTGAAGGCGTTGCCGTCGCTATCCACCGTGACGTCGAGGGCCGTGCCGTCAAACAGCGCGATCTCGTTAAACTCTTTGGTGGCAATATCGTCTACGTAGGCACCCAGTTGGGTGAACTCCGCATTGTAGAGAGCCCGATCTGCATCTGATTTGGTGACGTCCTGCGCCGCAATGGAGAGTTCGCCCATTCGGTCAAACGCCTTGCCAACCTTCTGCATATAACCGTCCTGCGTCTGGTTGAATGACACGGCATTGCCGATGTTGGAACTCGCCGCCTTGATTCGACTGATCTGTGCGTCGAAGCGCACCGACACGGCAAGACCGGCCGCGTCATCTTCCGGCGAAATAATTTTCGAGCCAGAGGACAACCGCGACAGCGATTTGCTGAGCGATGAGGACGATTCCGAGAGGAGGCGCGCGCTAGTGAGTGCCGCCGTATTAGTATTGATGACCATAACCGACTCCTTCCTTGAGTCACCCCTTGCGGGGTTTTAAGTCGCGGCATCCTTGCCGCGTGGTGAACTTACTGAGGCTTCACCTTACTCCTTGTCGGCCCTTGGTGGCTGCCGACCGCCCGTCTTCCGACACTATTCTCATCGGTGAAACCGCAAATTACTTAAGCCCCACTGAACATCCCCCCCAGACCCGACTCTGGGCTGAACCCCTCGAACCGGGAGTTTACCGCCCCAAAGGGCACACCCACTCTCACCGAAGCCATTGAATAGGAGGACTTTAAAAGCTGACGTCGGCCAGTCACACCAGCTTGGAAGCGGCCCACCGTTGGAGTTTTGACGGCCCCGATTCCAAGCCAGGGAAACCACCTCAGCCTAGGTAAGCACAGGCAAGGCACGCCGCGGCGGAGCCGGGACGTTCGGTGCTGGCGCCTTAGCGACGGGTTCGCCGCCGGGTGCCGACTGAACCGTAGGGAGGAAGGTCAGCCCACTTTGCCGAGCACTTCGCCGAGCGTTTGAACCAAGCGCTGGTTCTCCGCCGGAGTGCCGATCGAAATGCGGAGCCATTCGCTCAACTGGTAACTGGCCATCGGCCGCGTGATGAGTCCACGGCGTTGCAGTTCCGCAAAGAGCCGGCCGCCGTCGCCCACTTTGACGAGCACGAAATTGGCGTGGGACGGCACGAATTCGAGGCCCATGCGGGTGAAGGCGGCCTGCAGGAAGTCGCGCCCCTGGCGGTTGTTCTCGCGGGTGGCCACGAGGTGTTCCTCGTCGTCTAGGGCCGCGAGGGCGCCCGCTTGGGCGATCGAGTTCAGGTTGAAGGGTTGCCGCACCTTTTCGAGGGCGGAAATCAACGCGGGCGCGCCGATGCCGTAACCGAGGCGCAGGCCAGCCAGTCCGAAGATTTTCGAGAAGGTCCGCAGCAACATCAGATTGGGATGCTTCCCGGAACGGATCAGAGCCAAGGCATCAAACGGTTCATCCAAGAATTCAACGTAAGCCTCATCCAGGGCCACGAGCACATTCGGCGGCACCGCCGCGAGCAGCGTTTCCAAGTCGGCCGGGGACGTCAGGGTGCCGGTGGGATTGTTCGGATTCGCCAAGAACAGCACCTTCGTGCGCGGCGTGAGGGCCTGAAGCAGTGCGGGGATGTCGCTGCCGAGGTTTTGGGCTGGAACGGTGACGAGTTTGGCCCCGAAGAGCGCCGTGACGATCGGGTAAACCGCAAAGCAGTATTGCGACGTCAACACCTCATCGCCGGGCTGAAGCGCCGCGTGACCGATGAATTCAATGATCTCGTTGGACCCGTTGCCCAAAATCAGGTTGGCCGGCTCCACGCCCAGCTTTTCGGTTAGCTTGCGCTTGAGGTAGAAGGCGTTGCCGTCGGGATACAAATGCAGGCTGTGCAGAGCCTTGGCCATTGCGGCCAGCGCTTTGGGCGAGGGGCCGAGGGGGTTTTCGTTGGAGGCCAGCTTGACGATGGAGGCGGCTTCGAGGCCAACCTCGCGGGCAACTTCCTCGATGGGCTTGCCCGGAATGTAAACCGGTAGCGTGTCGAGATTCGGATTGAGTGCGACGGAACTCATGAGCGCTACAAGAGTTGAGTCGAAGGGCGCCGAGGGCAAGCCCGCGCGCCACTTGAAACCATTCCGCGAACCAGGGCTCGCCGACGGTTACCTCACCGCGGCATCGCGCGGCACATCCTGCAAGATTTGGGCGAGGATTTGATCTGTGGTCACGCCGGCGGCTTCGGCCTCGAAATTCGGAATCAGGCGGTGACGCAAGGCCGGCGTCGCCACGGCGGCGAGGTCGTCGAAGCTGACGTTGAAGCGCCCCTGGGTGAGCGCGCGAACCTTGCCGGCCAAGATCAGCACCTGGGCGCCGCGGGGGCTGCTGCCAAAGCGCAAATACTGATTCGCAATCGGCGCCGCCGTTTCGGTCTTAGGATGCGTCGCCAACACGAGGCGCACGGCGTAATCCTTCACATGCGTCGCAATTGGCACTTCGCGAACCAACCGCTGAAGCTCAGTCAACCCCGCCCCATCAAGCACCTTGTGCGGCACGACCGGGGTGCCTTCGGTCGTGCGGTTGATGATCTCGGTCAGCTCATCGCGAGTCGGATA
>CAIJLV010000151.1 GCA_903821635.1 uncultured Verrucomicrobiota bacterium
AACCATCATCAGCAAGCCACGGCGAGAGCTGTGGTCTTTGCTATTCTTACTGAGATGCTCAGAAAGGTGATTGATACGAGTAGTGAGAATCGCAATCTGCACATCCGGCGAACCGGTGTCTTTGTCGTGGGTGCGATGCTCGGTGATTACTTTTGATTTGTTTTCCATTTGATTCGGTGTCGGGTAGCAATGAGCCGCCCAGTTAATCCGTTTATCCGAACGCAGACGGTATGAGTTGCCGAGTGGGGTGTCTAGACCTGTTTTGCAGTTGGGTCAGTCGCTCAAATCCACAACGGCAACCGATCAAATTACGTCGAGGTCTGCTCTCGGAGCTTTCAGCGACATTCAATTATTTACCAACCGGTCAATCGACTGGAATTTTGTAAAAACACTGCCAATCACCGCTGCCTGAACCAATCGCCACTTTTTTGCCAGGTAGCCATTCAACGTGGCCATCTTCGAAAAGGAAATTACCTCCCGAAGGCGCTCCCCCCGGGCCAGCGTGGTTCGGGGTTTTCCAGTTTTTGCCGGAATCGTTGGTAACCCACTTCAACCGGGCATCGTAAACATTGGTCGTGCGCGGCCCAAGGCCCTGCAGTCGATCGATGAGCACGGGCGCCCGGCTAAACTCCCCACCCAGTTTCTTGCGGGCGTGCCAAGGGCCAAGCTTTTCGGAGTTGTAGGGCCAACTCTCACCGGAGCCAACCACACGACCGGGAAGGTAAAAATACCCGGTTATAATCGGTTTCAGCTCCGAAGCGGCATCACCAAAACGCCAAGTGTCTGCCTGCCGATGCCATTCGTCGGTGGGACAAAAGACGACGTGGTTCGCAGCTTTTTTTTCATTCTTCGACTTCGGCTTGCTTGATGGGAGCAGATACTTCTGCCAAAAGTTGGCCATGTTAGTGCCCATCCAACTCAGATGCAGACCATCCGAGTTGTCGGGGAAAAAATCCCTGAAGTCGGCGGCATACATACCCAGCGAAATGCCCCACTGCTTCTCGTTGCTCGTGCACAGCGATTTCTGAGCGGTGGACTTAGCCTTTGCGAGCGCCGGCAGAAGCATGCCCGCAAGAATCGCGATGATCGCAATCACCACGAGCAATTCGATCAGGGTGAAGCCGGATGGCCGAAGAGCACGCGAGTTCATAGTGTCAGTTTGTTTTAGCGCTAGTCCGCTCGCTCAGCCAGACCATGTCTCGATTGTTGGGGGACGAAACGTTCAGGGGCATTTCGTAAAATTTCACCGGCTGAACAGTGCGCGGATCAATCCATTTGCGAATTTCTGCGTGCCCGTCAGCAAAGGACAATCCCGCCGCTCGATTATGGTAGCTCGCCGGATAATCAATGATTCGGGCCGCGGCCGGCGCCTCCACCATTTGATTGGCAAAGCCACCGGCGTTGATGCTGTCGGGGTGCTCGTCTAGTAACACGAAAAGCTGGCTGGCGCCAACCGCGGCCAAATCAGAAGTTTTGTAAAAGGTGCGGTATTTCTTCTGCCCGGAAACCATTGCGCCACCGGGCGGGAGCCATTCTCCCGGGCCACCCATCGCCTGACTCATGCCCATGCTGCGAGCCCGCCGATGCTTTTGCGTGCCAAGTTTGATCTGGCTGACGTCTGCCGGGCATTTGTAAATCGCCGTGCTCTGCAAGTAGCGGGCAAACTTGGAGAATTTTTCATCGGTGAGCAGCAAGGTGTTGGTGTTGTCGCTCGGAAATGGCCCCGGCCAACCCAACCAGCCGCCGACCCATTGATAGGCTTCATCGCGGGCGTTGCCAGGCGCGGTGAGCCGATCGGCGTTGTCGCCCGGATACATAATATGGGCGAGTTGAAGTTGTTTCAGATTACTAAGGCAGGAGATGCCTTGCGCCTTAGTTTTCGCTTTCCCCAATGCTGGCAAGAGCATTCCGGCAAGAATGGCGATGATTGCGATTACTACGAGTAGTTCAATCAGAGTGAAGCCGGCAACGGGGCACTTGGACTTGGGATTGAGTCGGGGATGCTTCATGAAAATTCGTTCACGCACGTTCACGCGATTAGCTCGTTAATGATCTCGCCATGCACGTCAGTCAACCGGCGATCCACTCCGTTATGACGAAACGTTAGTTGAGTATGCTCGATTCCCAGCAATTTCAAGATGGTGGCGTGGATGTCGTAAACTTGGGTCGAGTTCGAGCGGTCGAGCGGTTTGTAACCCCACTCGTCACTCGGGCCAAAACTGAGACCGCCGCGGATGCCACCGCCGCAGAGCCAGTTCGTGAAGACAAACGGGTTGTGATCCCGTCCTTTGCCCGATTGAGCGCACGGCATGCGGCCGAACTCGGTGGTCCACAGAATAATCGTGTCGTCCAATAACCCACGCTGTTTCAAATCTTGGATCAACGCCGCAATCGGTTTCGCCATGCCGAGGGAGAGCGGCCCATGGTCTCGGGCGATATCTTCATGGGAATCCCAATTGCGCCGAGGGAAGCTGTTGTCGTTCCCCGACCATATCTGCATAAATCGAACGCCCCGTTCCAACAGGCGCCGGGCGGTCAGACATTTGCGCCCCATGAGGTCGGTTTCCTCCGGCACGTTGATCTCCGTCGGCCATTTCTTCGTGGAATTATCGATCCCATAGAGTTCGAGCATGGCTGCGGGCTCACGCGCTAGATCCAACGCTTCGGGGGCAGCCAGTTGCATCCGCGCGGCTAGCTCATAACTGCGAATTCGGGCCTCCAAGCGTGAATCACCGGGACGTTCCAGCGCGTGAGCGCGGTTGATCCGTTCCAGCACCGCTAGGCTGGCTCCCTCGGAGGCCGGGCGGATGTATTTTGCCTGCCTAGGTGGAAAAAGATCTTCAATCGGATTCGTAGCTCCTACCCGCACTAAAGTTCCCTGATGTTGCCCCGGTAAAAAGGCCGCGTCCCAGTTCTTGGCGCCATTCGACGGAAACCCGCGCAGATCGGGTAACACCACGAAGGTTGGTAAATTCTCATTCTCTGACCCCAAGGCGTAACTAACCCAACTACCCATGCCCGGAAATCCTGGGGTGTTGAAGCCGGTGGCCTGCAATAAGGTGGCCTGCGAGTGCACCCCGGTTTTTCCCACCAGATTGTGGA
>CAIJLV010000152.1 GCA_903821635.1 uncultured Verrucomicrobiota bacterium
CAACTCCCCCCACGATGCTCCACAGCAGATTCACGGTGTAGCCGAGGAGCGAAAGCGAGAGGGCGGCCCCCGGCTTTACCCCCAGAGCTGGCACGGTGAGCAGCCAGACAAATAGATTTTCCCGCACGCCCAACCCGGCTGGGGTCACGGGCAGCGCGGCGACACTCACAATGGCTGGCACCACATACCAGAGGGCCACGGGACTGATGTCGACGCCGAGCCCCTTGGCCAAAGCGGCGAAGGCCGCGACGATGGCGAGATTGACAGCAACCGACCAACCGGCGACGCGCCAAAGAAACCTAGGCTGCCGCCCCAACGCTCGGCAGCCCGACAGGGCTTGGGCAAAGGCTTCACCGCGCGGCAAGCGGCGGACCAACCGCAAGACTGGGCCATCGTGCCGCAACGTATCGGTGAAGAAACCGAGGAAGATCATCACGCCCGCAGCCAGAAGCATGGCCACAACGAACAAGCTGGTGGCGAGGTGACGTTGGTAAGCGGTGATCAGGGGAGCGTTGGGAACCAACAGCACCACCGTGAATAAGAGGAGCGCAAACATACCCAGCAGGCGGTCCACAAACACACTGAACGCTGCGTCCGCACTGCGCTGAGGCGCCGCCTTGGCCGCAAACCAAGCCTTCATCACGTCGCCCCCAGCGGTTCCCAGCAGGAAAGCGTTAAAAAAATGAGCGACGAACGAAATCCGCAAAACCGGTCCCAGCGGCAGGTGAATCCCCTGAGCCCGAAGCACTTCTCGCCAGCGCAGCCCACCGAGAGCCACCAGCAGTCCACACGAAACGAATGAAATCCCCAAACTAGCCGCATCCAAGCGCCGCACCGTTTCCCAGACTCCAGTCGGACCACGCGTCCACGCGAGCTGGCGTTGCTCCCATTTATCCAAGGAATCCCAATTCGGGCCAGCGCCCGCCGCCAATTGCAACTGCACCTCGTTGCAAAAGATGACGTGAAAGATCGCCGCCAGTAGCAGCAGACAGACGCTGATCCGGAGCAACCGGATGAAGTTTCCGCGGTTCACGAGACTGGGTTCACTCGGGCCCCCAGACGGATTTGATATGGGCAAACCCTTTCGCCACCTCTTCGGACGGAAGCCCGGGACTCATCTCCAAAACCTTGATGTGCTCTGGCTTAACCGTCGGCCGCAGGGCCTCATAGTTAATCATTCCCACCCCAGGCGGACAGTGATCATGCATGCCTTCATCGCTTTGCACGACATCGTGGACATGCAGTCCCGCGAGCCGCGGGCCAAGATTTTCCAAGTGCAACGCGTGGTTTGGAATGAACCCCAAGTTTTCCTTGATCTGCGCGTGGCCGCAATCGTGCCAGTAACGAACGTTAGGCGGCAGCTCAGCGAGGAAGGATTGGAGATCATGGTCGAACGGAATCTCGTCCACCGCTTCCCGGTTTTCGATGCCCAACAGGAGTCCATTTTCCGCGGCCGCATCCGCCAACTGACGGATCATGTCCAGCGACCGTTGCATCGGCTCATCTTTCCTCTTTTCCCGCCGGTTTTCCAAATCTTCGACCAGTTTGCGGTATTTGTCGGTGTCCTTCTGGCCGGCGAGAACCATCTCCTCCAATTTTTCCTGATAATCGATGTTCCGGGAGAAAATCGAGTTCGACTTCAAGTCGGCGCTACCGGAGTGCAAGACCACCAGTCTGGCCCCAACTCGTTTGGCCGTTTCAATCGTCTTGAGGGAATGCTTCAACGCGCTGTCCCGTTCCCGGCGTTCTTCGGCGGAGAACTTGAAGAGGTTCGGTGCCGGCCAATTGATCCCCATCGGCAGCGGGCAGAAATTGTGCAGCGTCGAAATCTTGATTTCGCCCGCGTCCACCGCCTCCAAAATCCCTGGCAGGAGACTGATCCGAATGCCGTGACTGAGTTCGGCATACTCAAATCCAAGCTCACGGATTTCGCGCAACAGTTCGCGGCCGCAGGTATGGCGACCCGAGTTCCAACATGTCGAAAGTGAATACATGAAAAGCAAAACGCCGGATGCGTCCTCAAGGACAACATCCGGCGCGTGGAAGTGCAATCTGTGACGGCGAATTAAACGTCGGCGTATTTGCGGGACAACATCGCGTTGAACTTTGCCACCTTCATCTTCCGACGGCGGCGTTCGGCGGGTTTCTCGAAATGGCGCTTGGCGCGGACATCGCGCAGCGTGTTTTCGCGCTCCACCTTCTTTTTCAACCGGCGCAACGCGCGGTCGATCGGTTCACCTTTTTTAAGTCTGATTTCGCTCAATTTACATTCACTCCTTCCCTGCAACGCGGTTCCGACCTGCAGCCAGGTCCGACTCCGCGTCCGATTGGGCGTGTGGCCCTAACCGGAGTGCAATACGGTTCCGAAGTTCGGACCGTAGCGGCCGGTTGGAATACCGGATTTTCGCGGCATCGCAAGCCTGCGTTTCAACGATTTGGCGTGAGCCACCGATCCAACCACGAGGTGGTCTCCGTCCACAGGGCCGGCGGATAGACATGTCCCAAGCCGGGATACACCTCACTTCGAAAGGCTTCAGGGGCCCCAAGTAGGCGCCACACCGGAGCCACTTCAGCTTCAATTCGGCGGATACCGCTCACCGGAGACCCCACATCTTGATCGCCATTTAGACAAAGCAAAGCTCGCGGGGCGACGCTCGCAATGACCGCCTCGGTGTCAAAATGCCGCAGCATTCCAGGGACATAATAGTAGATCCCGTGGTGTTTGAGGCCGCCCGTCGCAACGAGATCCTGATACCGGGTCAAGCAGGCAACCGCGACCCCCGCTTTGATCCGTTCGTCGAGGGCCATCAGCCACCACGTCCGCGTCGCCCCCATGCTCATGCCCATTGAGCCGAGCCGTTGAGAGTCCACCTCTGGCCGGGCCGCGAGATAATCCAAAGCCATCTGATCGTCCCGCAGGATCCGGCCCCAGAGCGTGCGCCCAGCCCAGAGATCGAATTTTGAGGCCGAAAGCTCCCCTGCCCCGCCCTTTAATCCGTCCGGCCCTTGCCCTTGGCGTTCGCCGAAACCGGCCGCATCAATCGCCAGCACGGCAAAACCACGCGCTACCAAAGCCGGCCCTGGGGCCACCGGCGTGTGATTGGTCTCGAACAATTCGACCTTGCCTCGGTCGTATTCACCGCCGTGCCAGTGGCAGTAAAGAATTCCCGGCACCGGCCCTCGGGCAGCCTTGGGCAGGAGCAAAACCCCTGGGACGAGCTCGCCCAACCCGTTGTCGAACTGAAACCGTTCCACGAGATAAATCCCGCGGTCCTCCCGGCTCAAAACCGTCACCTTCGGGGGTGACGTTCGGGTTGGAAAATCGCCCAACAAACGATGGAGCTTGGCCCTGATGCCGTCCCGCTGCTGGTGCCATTCGGCGCCCGTCCCCGGAACTTGGAGCGCCGGCACGGGCGGCAGCGCTGACCGGAACGGCGGCGGCACGGTTCTTCCTTCGGCAGTCACGGCGCGATTCGGTCCAGCCAACCACGCCACGGCAAGCGCGAACATCATCAGGGAGCGCATGCGTCCCAACCTACCGACACGAAGCCCCGGAGGACAACTGCTCGACTCACCCAAACAGAGTCAGCCGTGCTAACCGGTTGACTCAGGGGCCAACATTAATTTAATACGCATGCGTATCATGTCCGCTGCCCAACTTTCGGTCGCCTTCTTTCTGCAGATGTTTGTCATCCTTGCAGCGGGCCGGGGCGTAGGCCTGCTCGCCCGCCGGTTTGGGCAACCGCAAGTGGTGGGCGAGATGATCGCGGGCGTGCTCTTGGGTCCTTCGTTGGGCGGCCTCTTGTTTCCGACGGCCCAAGCCGCACTTTTCGCCCCAGAATCCCTCAAAATCCTCTACGTTGGTTCGCAGTTGGGCGTCGGGCTCTACATGTTTCTCATAGGCGTGGAGTTCCAGACGGACCTGTTGCGCAGTCGGGCCCGCAGCGCCATTGCCGTTTCAATCTCCGGCATGGTGATGCCCTTCGTGCTCGGCGCCGCGCTGGCGATTTGGTTGGTGAAGATTCCCGGCCTTTTTTCCGCTAAGGCGACGACTTCCGAAGCCATGCTCTTCCTTGGCGCAGCCATGGCGATCACCGCGTTCCCCATGTTGGCTCGAATCATCTATGAGCGAGGACTCACCGGCACCTCGCTGGGCACGCTGGCTCTTGCGGCGGGCGCCATTGACGACGCGGCGGCGTGGTGTGTCTTGGCGATCGTGCTGGCCAGCTTCGGCGGGGGCGCCGTGGTCGCCATCAAAGCGATTGTCGGCGGCGTGCTCTACGGTGTCCTCGTGCTGACCCTCGGTCGCCGGCTGTTTGCTTATCTCGGCAAGGCCACCGAACGCGAAGGGCAACTCACCCCGCAGTTGCTGGGCACCACGTTGATGCTGCTCATGCTCGCTTGCTGGACGACCGACGCCATCGGCATTCACGCGGTGTTTGGCGGTTTCCTGCTGGGCGTGGCCATGCCGAGGGGGTTGTTTGCGAAAGAGCTCCAACGCCAACTCGAACCCTTCGCCGTGGTGTTTCTCCTCCCCATGTTTTTTACCTATTCCGGCCTCAATACCCGGCTCGATATGGTGAGCAACTTGCCCATGCTCGCCATCGCCGGAGTTGTCTTGGTCGCCGCGATAGTAGGCAAAGGCGCCGCCTGCTGGGCCGCCGCCCGGCTCAACGGCGAAGACAACCGAACCGCCCTCGCCGTAGGGGCACTCATGAATTCCCGAGGCCTCATGGAGCTCATCATCCTCAACATCGGCCTGCAAAAGGGCGTCATCGAGCCCGGCCTCTTTTCAGTGATGGTGCTGATGGCCATCGTGACCACGCTGATGGCATCGCCCATTTTTGAACTCGTTTACGGTCGGCATGCCCGGGCGAGCGGCGAATTGACGAAACTGGAATAAACCTAGGCCGCCGGAAGCAGCTACTTTGTCCGGCTTAAGCGTGTGCCCCAAAACAAACGCTACGGCCGTTGGTTGACACTTCAAACAAGCGTTTCAAACTAGCGCTTAACAATGTCCGGCTCCTCGCGCCCCAATTCCTCCGCTGCCCAAGCCGCTACCCGGCGCGCGTTGCTGGATTCCGGGGCGGATGTGTTTGCCGAGGTTGGTTTCCATAACGCCACCACCCGGGAGATTTGTCGGCGGGCCAACGCCAACGTGGCGGCCATCAACTATCATTTTGGCGACAAAACCGGGCTTTATTCCGAGGTGTTGGCCGAACAGAGCCGGGTCGCCCGCGAGCGTTTCCCCAGCACGGATGGACTCACCGCCAACGCCGCCCCCGCAGAGCAGCTCCGCGTCTTCATCCGTTCCTTTCTCCAGCGGGTGTTGTCACCCGACTTGCACGCCCGCCATGGCCGGATCATGGCGCGTGAGATGGTCGAACCCACCGCCGCACTGGATCGGTTGGTGAGCGAGGCCATTCGACCGGACGCGGAACGCCTCACCGCCATCATGCGCCGCCTCCTCGGGCCGAAGACCCCGGCCGCCACGCTGCGACTCTGCGGCATGAGTGTCGTGGGCCAGATCCTTTTTTACTGCCACTGCCAGCCGGTCATTCAACGTTTGTTTCCTGACCAACCGGCGGATGCGGCGCGAATTGATGAACTGGCCCAACACATCACCGGCTTCAGCCTCGCTGGGGTTCAAAATTACCGAACTCCGGTAGCGCCTCGGCGCGCCCAGCGATAAGCCGACGAACCGCCCCTTTCTCTTTTCCATCACCGAATTTTCCCACTCCAACGATGTATCATCTTGCGCTGAAAATGCTGATGGGCGATCGCGCCAAATACGTGATGTTGGTTGGCGGCCTCACGTTCTCTGCGCTGCTGATGACCCAGCAAAACGCGGTGTTTCAAGGCCTCCTCTCGTGGACCACCTCGCACATGCGGAATATGCGGGCGTCTATTTGGGTGGTCGAAAAAAACGTCGAACAGGTCAACGAAACCAAGGCCATGCGCGACACCGACGTGAATCGCGTTCGGTCCGTCGGCGGCGTGGATTACGCCGTGCCGATGTTTCAGAGCATCCTCAAAGCCCGCGCCGCGGATGGCTCGGACAAGCCGGTTCAAGTCATCGGTCTGCACGGCGCTACGTTGGTCGGTCGGCCTCCACAGATGGTGCGGGGCGAACTGGGTCACCTGCGCCTGCCCAACACGGTAGTCATCGACGAACTGGCTGTCCAACGACTCAGCGTGGGGCGCCGCCAACCACTAGCCTTGGGCGACACCTTTGAAATCAACGACCGGGAGGCGCGCATCGTGGGCATCTGCCGCACCGAGCGTCACTTCTTCGGCTATCCATACGTCTTCACCAGTTACGACCAAGCGCTTCAATTTGCCCCCCGCCAACGGAAGATGCTTTCCATCATTCTGGCGGAGCCGAAACCGGGGTTCACCGCGGAACACGTCGCCCGCGCGATTGAGCGGGAGACCAATCTCAAAGCGTTCACGGTGCCTGAATTCACCGTCGCCACCATTGCCTTCATTTGGAAGAACACCGGTATCCCGGCCTCCTTCATGACGACGATTATTTTGGGTTTCATCGTCGGCATCGCGGTGTCAGGGCAGACGTTTTATTCGTTTGTCTTGGAAAACCTGCGGCACCTCGGCGCGCTCAAGGCCATGGGCGCCAGCAATGGGCTGTTGGCCCGCATGCTCCTGCTGCAAGCCTTCACCGTCGGCCTGATTGGTTACGGCATCGGGGTCGGCCTAGCCGCAGGCTTCGGCTTCGCCGTCATGCCCGTAGGGCAACCGCCGTTTCTGCTCGATGCGCGCTCCATGCTCATCACCGCCGTGGCGCTCGTCATCATCTGTGGCTTCGCCGCGCTGCTGGGTATCCGCCGCGTGGCCCGCCTCGAAGCCGCCATTGTCTTTCGCGCCTGAACTATTCTCGTGAAGTCCGACTACTCTCACACTCACGCCCCGGACGGCACTGCCGTCCGGGCCGACGCAGTCACCAAGACCTACGGCAAGGGTGACAGCCGCACCGTGGCGCTTAAGCAGACCAGTTTTTCGACCCGCGAGGGGGAACTGCATCTCGTGGTGGGGCCGAGCGGTTGCGGCAAGACGACCCTCCTCTCCGTCGTTGCCGGCACGCTCGCTTGGGATCAGGGGCAAATCGAAGTCTTTGGCCTCACTTTAAACGGCCTGTCGCAGGCCGAAATCACGACGTTCCGACGACAGAATATCGGCTTCATTTTTCAGCAATTTAACCTGATTCCCACACTCACCACGGTCGAAAACGTGAGCGTGCCCCTGCTCCTGAACGGCCATCCCCGAGCTGTAGCCGAAACCCGGGCGGTCGAGATGCTGAAGGAAGTTGGACTGGCCGACAAACTGACCAAGCGGCCCAGCGATCTTTCCGGCGGCCAGCAACAACGCGTCGCGATCGCCCGGGCGCTGGTTCATCAACCGCGACTCATCATTTGCGACGAACCGACCAGCGCGCTCGATTCCACCACCGGCCACCACATCATGGACCTACTCGCCGGCGCTGCTCGAGCTCCTGGACGGTGCGTGATCATCGTCACCCACGACAACCGCACGTATGGCTTCGCCGACCGCATCACCGAGATGGAAGACGGCCGGGTGAAGCACGTTTACGCCGGTCCTGAACTCCACACTTTCATCCAATCCCACCGCTAATCCCTCGCCGCCATGTTGTTCCGCAAAGCAAGTTTCTACGCCGCCCTCCTCGGGGTCATCGCCGCCGTCGCGCTGGTTAAAAAGACACAAAGCCGGCCCGCCGATCCCGGGCCCGTTTCGCCCCCAGCCCGGTCGCCCTACGAAAACACGGTCGCCGCCACCGGTATCGTCGAAGCTCGGCGCGAAAATGTGAAAATAGCCGCCCCCAAAGCGGGACTCGTAACCCGGGTATTGGTCAAGGTGGGCACCCGGATCAAGGCCGGCGAGTCGTTGTTCCAACTCGACGACCGCGAAGCCAACGCCCGCGTCGATGCCCTGGCTGCGCAGGTGGAATCGGTGCGGGCCGCGCTGGGTGCCCAAGAAGTCGAGGTCGCCGATTTGACCGACCAGTTGAAACGCTTCCAAAAGCTGGAACGCGAGCAGGTGGCCACCGACGACGAACTCAAGCGCCGCTGGTTTGCCTTGGAGAACGCCAAGGCACGCCTGCACGCCACCCGGGCGCAGATTGCCGCCACCGAGCAGCAGCTCGAACAGGTCCGCACCGAACTCGCGGTCCTCACGGTGCGGGCGCCGCGCGACGGGGAGCTGCTTCAGGTCAACGTGCGCGAGGGTGAATTTGCCCCGGCCGCCGCGCTGGCCGAGCCGTTGATGCTTTTGGGCGACGTCGAAACGTTGCAGATCCGCGCGGAGGTGGACGAACAGAATGCAGTCCTTGTGGAAGCCAACCGGCCGGCCCGGGCTTCGCTGAAGGGACACGCCGAACTCAAGGTGGAACTCCGGTTTGTGCGGGTGGAACCGTTTGTCATTCCGAAGCGAAGTCTGACCGGTGACAGCCTCGAACGGGTGGATACCCGGGTGCTGCAGTTGATCTACGAATTTGATCGCCCCGCCTTCCCGATCTATGTCGGACAGCAAGTTGATGTCTTTGTCGAACGCTCCGAGCCCGCTTCCACCACTCCCAATCCCGTCGCGGCCGTTCGCTAATTTCACCCCTTTTCAAAGCATGAAAACAATTCCCGCCTGGCTGGCCTGCGCCACCTTGGTCGTGACCTGTGCGGCCGAAACCAATTCTTGGCCCTCCGCCCCGTTGACGCTCACCGCCGCCTTGGACACCGCGTTGCGCCAAAGCCCGGCCCTGCTCAAAGGGAAGCAGGACTTGGAAGAAGCCTACGGCCTAGCGCTCCAACTGCGATCCGCCGCCCGGCCCCGCCTGACCGCCGGCGGCAACGCCCGGCAACTTGACGCCAGTGGAATTGAGCAAGCCAACGTCGGCGGCGCCACCCTCCAATTCCAAAATGAAACCCAGTGGGGGGCAAACATCGAGGTCAGTCAGCCGCTGTTCACCGCGGGGAAAATCACAGCGTCGCTGCGGGCGGCCAAACTGACCAAAGACGCCGCCTTGGCACAGTATCAAGCCCTCGTCGCCGATACCTTGGTCGAACTTCGCGTGACTTATGACGACGCCCTGCTGGCCGCTGAACTGATCAAGACTCAGGAAGCTTCGGTCGAATTGCTGACCCGTGAATTGGAGGATCAGAAACGCCGTTTTGACGCCGGCACCGTCCCGCGCTTCAACGTCCTGCGCGCAGAGGTGGAACTGGCCAATGCCCGGCCCCGGCTGATCAAGGCCCGCAACGCCCTGCGCACCGCCAAAAACCAACTCGCCACTCAACTCGGCTGGGACATCCCCCGAACCGCGGCGCAAGACCTCCCGCTCGAACTGGCCGACTCCTTGGCTGCGACCCCGTTCCCCATTGATTTGCCGGCCGCAATTCTCCAAGCACTGTCCCGTCGTCCCGAGCTCACCGTGCTCCGTGCACAGGAAAAAATCCGGGCCGAAAACATCCGCCAAGCCCGGGCCGACTACTACCCCCAACTGGCCGCCAGCGCCGGTTGGCGTTGGCAAAACAAGACCTTCACCCGCCGCGTGGAAGAATACGAAGACGGCTGGATAGCCGGTGGACAGATCAACTGGAACCTTTGGGACTTCGGCCTGACTCAAGGCAAGGTCAACGCGGCCCAAGCCCGGCGCGAAAAAGCCCGCCTTGAAGTGGAGGACACACAACGTCAGGTAGAACTGGAAGTTCGGATTGCTTACTCAACCTTCACCGATTCCAAGGAGGTGCTTGATTCCCAGCAAAAGGTGATCGAACAGGCCGAAGAAGCCCTCCGCCTTGCCCGAGCCCGCACCGACGCCGGCAGCGGCACTCAACTGGATGTGCTCTCTGCGCAGACGGCCCTGACCGACACTCGAACAACCTACTCCCAAGCCCTCCGAGATTACGCCGTAGCGCGTGCTCGGCTTGAGCGGGCAGTGGGAGAAGGCACGGCGTTGAAGGTCAATCAGTGAAACCGGCGCCGGCGCCCGAGACGAAATCCGGTGCGGAGTCGGGCCAGCGGATCGGTTGACGAATGCCAACCTCATTCCAGAGCAGTAGCGAGTGCCCAGTCGGAATCGGGTCGGCATAGCCTTCGTCAGGAGCTCCGATCGAGCAGACCGCTGTAGAACGACTCAGATCGCAGTCTGGTAAACCGAACTCGATTTCAACCGCAGTCGGTCCGTGCAGTCGCCCTCCGGGATCAGGATCAGGATGAGCGGGGCGGGAGGGGCTACTTGCCTCCCCAATTAACGCCGACTAGATCCG
>CAIJLV010000153.1 GCA_903821635.1 uncultured Verrucomicrobiota bacterium
ACATCGCCTCGACGAACCGGTCGGTGCCCTTTTGCGAGCGCACTCGGCCAAAGATACCAATCCCAAATTTTCCCGGCAGCCCGGTCGCCCGCCATTCCGCCGCCCGATCTTCTGCCGGCCGGTATTTCGCCGTGTCCACGCCGTGCATATTGACGGTGTAAGCCCGCTTCAAATACGCCCCGGCTTCCGGCGAAGCGGCGATGATGGCGTCCATTCGGGAAATCAAAAACCGGGTCCAAGCGGTATGGGCCCGCTGGGCATCGGAGGTGAAGACGAGCTTCAGCGATCGCCCTAAAACCAACCGCAACCCCACCCCAGCCAGCATCTCTATATTGCGCCGGGCGTGCCAGATGCGGAAGGGCCGTCCCGGCGGCGGCGTGCGGCCATGACGGAGCAAATCCCAGAGGGTCAATTGCGGCCAATCCGCCGGTAGCCGCGGCCCGATCGAGGCAATCTTCAGGTCGCGTTCCTGAATGGGCAGCAGGGCCGCGATGGTGGAAGTGATCCCGGAATAGCGCAGCTTGAGGTTCGGAGCGATGACCTCGATCTCGGCGGCTCGGCGTAAATTGCGCTGCATCGGGACGAGCCTACGAAGGTGGATCGCTTCGCACCAGTCCGACGATTACGCCCCCCGAATCATCCTTCGCGCGACGAACCGGCAGCCCCGCAGGCCTCGGTGAACGGTGCGGAAAACCCAAAAAAAAGCCCGGCTTTAAGCCGGGCGTGGTCGGGACGAAGCACAGTTCAGCGGCGGAAACCGATGCCGGACGGTTGGGGGGCGCCACCGGGCAGCTCGTGGGCGCAGGGTTGGTTGATCGGCACTTCGGGCACCACGGCATTGGGCTTTACCAACCCGTTTTGAAGCAACCATGACTCCACCTCTTCACCACTCACGTCGGCAAGTATCTGGCCGTTGATCTCCATGCTGGGTTGTTTCATCTGCCCGGTCTTTTCGACCATTTCCTGATAGAAATGGGGATTATTGATGATGTCGCGGTCTTCGAAGGGCAGCGCGTATTTTTGGAAAACGGCACGCACGCCCATGCTCCAGCCGCACGACGGCTTCATCCAGGCGACAATGACAGGTTTGTTGGTAGTGGCACTCATGGCGGCGGGAGTCTGGCACCGACTGGGGAAACCTCAAAAATGAATGCACCCCGGTCACCGGGCGCTAAACCGGAACACGGTCGTCGTGTCGTAGATTTCGCCGGGACGCCAGACTGACTTCGGAAAGTGGGGTTGGTTGACCGCATCGGGGAAATTCTGCGTCTCCAGGCAGAATCCACCGTGCCGCCCGAAGTTGATGCCGCCGGTGCAGTCAAACCCGGCCGGTGGGAAGAAATTGGCGGTGTAGAGCTGGACTCCGGGTTGGTCGGTCAGCACTTCGAGGATCCGGCCGCTGTCGGGTTCAATCACCCGGGCGGCGAGAGCAAACGAGCGGCCGCCGCTGTTGAGCACGAAGTTGTGGTCGTAGCCGGTGGGGGTAAGCCCGGTGTCTTCAATTCGTTCGCCCAAGCGATGCGGGGTCGTGAAGTCGAGGGCGGTTCCCTGCACCTTGGCGAATTCACCCGTGGGAATGAGCCCGGCGGCCACCGGCGTGAACCGGTCGGCGGTGAGCTGAAGTTCGTGCTCCTTGATCGAACCGCCCCCCGCGAGATTGAAGAAACTGTGGTTCGTGAGGTTGATCGGCGTCGCCTTATCCGTGGTCGCGCGATAGTGGATGCGGACTTCGTGGTCCTGATTCAGCGAGTAGGTGACCGCCACTTGGAGCGTGCCCGGGTAACCCTCTTCGCCCTCGACACTGGTATAGAGAAATTCCACGGCCGCTTCGTGGTCGGTCACCGTTTGGCGGCCCACGGTCCAGAGCTTTTTGTCGAAGCCAACCTTGCCGCCGTGCAGGTGGTTGACGCCGTTATTGATCGCCAATTGGAAGTCCACACCGTCCAAGGTGAACTTCCCTTGCCCGATCCGGTTAGCCACCCGGCCGGCAATCGCACCGAAGAACGGGTGTCCCTGAAGGTAACGCGGCAGGTTGTCGAAGCCGAGCACCACGTTACCCAGCCGCCCAGCACGGTCGGGGGTGTGCAGTTCGGTGATGATCAACCCGTAATTGGTGACCTTTAGAGTCGTCCCGCTCCGATTACGAACGGTGAAGAGCTGCGCGGTGCGTCCGTCGGGAAGCACTCCAAAGGGAGCTTGGTCGAGATTCATGATAAGGTCGCCGCCGCCCGACGCGACCCGAAAGTCTTCACGGGCGGCGAGGAGAATCATTCACAGCGCTTCCCTCGGGGCAAGTCCCGCAGTCGCGCTGGAAAGCCATTGCGTTGGGGCCGGCGGAGAATTAACTAACTGGCCGTGGACCCTGTCGTCATTGGCTTGCTGGGATCGCTTGCGACCGTCGTTAGCCTACTGGTCCTGTTCCTCGGAATTTACCGGCGCCACCTCCGAGCACTGCGCCGGACTGGACGCACACTGGATCCCTTGGCCCCGCTGACACCCGTGCGGCGCCGGGCCGTGCCCTTCCAAATGCCGCCGCGCTGGCTGGTGATCCGCACCCAAAACACCCTCTTGATCCGCAATCTGTTGGGCGCGCATGAAATGCCGACGCCCACTTGGGCGGAAGCCTTGGCCCGAAGCCGGGAGCGAACTCTGTTCGTCTCGCCCCCGGTCGATGGCTGGACGCTAGTGATCGGGGCCGCCCTGCCCGACCCCAGCCACGACGTCGATCTCGTCTTTCGCTTTCTCTCCCACCTCTCCATCGCCATCGGCGACGTTCAGTTTTTCAACACCGACCGGGTCCTCAGCTTCCACGGTTGGGCGCGCCTGAAAGCTGGGGAAGTGATTCGCGCCTACATGTGGGCCGGCACGACCCAGTGGAATCAAGGTGACCTCACGCTCGAAGAACGACTCCTGGGGCTCCGCTGCCGGCCTTACGGGGAAGAACCGGAGCCGTTGGTTTACGGCGAAAGCTCGTCGGATCAGCAGAACGCCGAACGGGTCACCCTGCTGGCCCGCCGCTGGTCCATTGATCCCGTGGCCGCCAGCGAAATCCTCCTGCAACAGGAAGCCTCCGCCCCGGATGACAATTGGCGGGACCCCAGTTGATCCCCAGAAGTCCGGGCCGGCAGTGAACCGACCAGCGCACGGGTCGGGAATCGTGCAGCGATGACTGGCACTCGGGCTCAAGATCAGTAACTTCCCGCCCGTGCTGGCCGAAATTACAGTCAATCACTGGGCTGCGTTTACCGGATTCGTCCTGTTTGCCCTCGCCCTTGATCTGGGGGTTTTCCACCGGGAAAGCCGCCGCGTCAATTTTCGCGATGCGCTGGGCTGGACCGCCGTCTGGGTCGCCTGCGCCATGGCGTTCGCATTTGTGGTCGCCCCCCGAACCATTGAGGGTTGGCGCCCCGCGGACACCGCCACCTTCCTCACCGGCTACCTCGTTGAACTGTCGCTCTCGATGGACAACGTGTTCGTGATCGCCCTGATCTTCCGCTACTTCGCTGTGCCTGCGGAATGGCAACACCGGGTCCTGTTCTGGGGAATCGTCGGCGCCTTGGTGATGCGCGGGGTGATGATTCTCGCCGGGGCAGCCCTCATCCAGCAGTTCCATTGGACGCTCTACCTCATGGGCGCATTCCTGATCTATACGGGCTTCAAGATGTTCCGCGCCGGTGGCGAGGAAGATTCGGTCGAACCGGAACGCAACCCGGTCGTTCGCTTGGTCCGCCGCCTGTTTCCAATGACGCCCAAGTTTGAGGGGGAAAACTTCGTCACCGTCCATGATGGCCGCCGGATGCTGACTCCACTGGCCTTGGTGCTGATCATGGTGGAGACGACCGACGTGGTGTTCGCGCTCGACTCGATCCCGGCGATTTTCGGGGTCACCAGCAATGCCTTCCTAGTCTTTACCTCGAATGTTTTTGCCATCCTCGGCCTGCGCTCGCTGTATTTCGTTCTGGCCAGCATGATGAGCTATTTTCGCCTCCTGAAATATGGCCTCGCGCTCGTCTTGGTGTTCATCGGCTTCAAGATGCTGGCCGAACACTGGCTCAAAGCGTGGCTCGGGGACAAATTGACCAATGTCTCGCTCGGATTCGTAATCGGGATTATTCTCACTTCCATGATCGGATCCATCATCCTTGGCTGGCAGGAACGACGCCGCCTGCCGGGATCAACGCCATGAAGCATCGTTGGCTGCTAGCCGAAGCCCAACCACTCCTCACGCGTCCACTGGCCACCGCGCTCAAGGTCAGTCCCCTGCTCGCCCAATGCTTGGTCAACCGGGGCCACACCGCCCCGGAGGAGGCGGCCGCCTTTCTCGAACCCCGACTCAAGTCGCTCGCCGACCCCTTCCTGTTGCCCGACATGCAATCGGCGGTGAACCGCCTCTTTGCCGCCCGCGCCGCCGGCGAAGCGCTCGTCATCTTTGGCGACTACGACGTGGACGGCGTCACCGCAACCACGCTGCTGGAAACCGGCCTGACCACGCTCGGTTGGACCGTGCATCACTATCTTCCCCACCGCATGGACGAGGGTTACGGCCTGAGCCAAGGCGGCGTGGAAAACTGCTTGGCCCGCTTTAACGTGACCCTGTTGCTGGCCGTGGACTGCGGTTCCACCGCCTTCGACCAAATCGCATGGCTCGCCGGCAAAGGCGTCGATGTGCTGGTGCTCGACCACCATCAAGTCAGCGACCCGCCGCCAGCAGCCTTGGCGCTCGTCAATCCCCAGCGCGCCGCCCCCGAAGCCCCCAATTTTCGGGAACTCTGTTCCGCCGGACTCGCCTTCAAGCTCCTGCACGCCGTGCTCAAGCACGGGCGCAGCCTCAGCTTGGCCGAATTCGAGCGCTTCGATCTAAAGCCCTACCTCGATCTGGTAGCCCTCGGCACCGTCGCCGACCTCGTGCCGTTGGTCGGCGAGAACCGCATCCTCGTCACCGCCGGCCTGCAACGGCTCGAAACCACCGACCGGCCCGGCCTCGTGGCGCTCAAGGAAGTTTCCCAAACCCGCTCGCCCATCGGCGTCTATGAAGTCGGCTTTCAACTGGGCCCGCGCCTCAATGCCGCCGGCCGACTGGAAACCGCGGAAGCCGCGCTCGACCTGCTGCTGGCCCCCGACGCCGCCGCCGCGATGCCCATTGCTCAGGAGCTCGATGCCACCAACCGCGAACGCCAAGCCATCGAGAGAAAAATGTCCGATGATGCCGTGGGCGTGGTTCGCTCCAAATTCAAGGCCGACGAACAGTTCGTCATCGTCGAAGGCCAACTACAATGGCACATCGGCGTAGTCGGCATCGTGGCCTCGCGGGTGCTGCGTGAATTTTTTCGCCCCACGATCATTCTGGGGGGCGACAACGACAACTGGCGCGGCTCCGGCCGCAGCGTGCCCGGCTTCGACCTTGCCGCCGCCCTCCGCGAGTGTGACGACCTGCTCGTCCGCCACGGCGGACACGCCATGGCGGCTGGCGTCACGATCCATCCGGACTCCGTCGACGCCCTGCGAACCCGGCTGAATGAAGCCGCCCGGCTGAAACTCACCCCGGAAATGCTCACCCCGGAAATCCGCCTCGACGCCGTGGTGCCGCTGAAAGACCTAACGATCGAAGCCGTCGGCGAACTCCAAAAACTCGCCCCCTTTGGCCAGCAGAATCCAGCCATCCAAATCCTGATCCCGGGCGTCACCAATGCCGTGCTGCCCCAAAAACTGGGCCGCGCCCAACAGCATTGGCGCTTCCGGCTCACCAACGGGGCCGCCTACGTGGACGCCCTCTGGTGGGGGGCTGCCAGCGAAGGTTCCGCCGTGCCCACCGGCACGTTTGACGTCGCCGCCGTGCCGCAGGTCGAAGAATACAACGGCCGCCGAGCCGTCCGACTCCGATTCCTCGCCTGGCGCCCCAGTCAGTAAGCCGGACGGCGAACCCCGGCCCCGCTTCTCCTAGCCCCTGAATCCGCCGCCACCGTCAGGTCGGACTCAGCCCCAAAGAAAAAGCGGCGCCTCGAACGGCGCCGCTGGCTGCGTTCCAAGAGGTGAACCTGATTATTTCACCGCGAACTCCACGACCACGTCGGCCCCGGCACCCGCGGCGAGATCCAGTTCGAACGTCTGGGTGCCGGCTTTCTGATGGGAAACTTCGACCGTGTATTTACCGGCGGGCAGCCCCGCGGGGAGCTCAAATTCGCCTCGGTTGTTGGTCACCACAAAGAACGGATTCTCCAGCACGTGAACGTAGGCGATCATCCACGGATGCACGTTGCAGGCGAACCGAACCTGCTCCGGCTTGTCGAAGACCTTTTCATTGACCTGACCAGCGTTGGCCTGCGCGAAATTAAAGCCTTTGTTCACTTTGGCGGCGGCGTTCACGTTGTGCAGAAACGGGTCGGAATTCCGCACGTCGAATTTCTGTCCGACCATCACGGCCATAATGTAAGGCTCATACATGCAGCCCGCCTGATCGATCAACGGCTTGCTAGCGGGAGCCGGAAATGAACCCGCCAAGCCCTGCTTTACATAAACCACCGCGTTGGCCAGTCCGCCCCCGGCGTCAACCACGTAATTGCGGGTCGTGACTTGGGCCGCGGTATTCGCCTTGCCGCAGTTGGCATCCGATTTGAGGGCGCCAATCGCCTTCTCGGGCGGCGGCGTGCCGATGAGGACGGCCTTGCCCTTCACCTTGCCGTCTTGGGTCGCTTTCACCACGGGGGCAGCCGCAGTCACCGCCGCGCCCGTAGCCGCGGCCGGAGTCGGTTTGGCCGCAACCGCTGGCTGCGTCTCGGCGGGGAGTGCGGCGGGAGCGGCGCCGGCTGCGGGCACGCCGTGAGTCCCGGCCGGGGCCACGGACTGAGTCACCAACACCACCCGGGTATCATTGGTAATAATCGGCCGGGGGCGCACCGCGGGCTCCTTGGTAAATTCATGCGCTGGCCGGCTGCCGGCGAAATACACGGTGGCCAACAACGCCACCAGCAACAGGGCAGAGATTAGGATCAGCAACGGGTCCGAGTAAGCGGGCTTGCGCTCAGCAGAATTCGACATGGCGCGCGGAGAATCGGCCGACTGGCCCCGGCTGCAAGTCCCGACTGGATTGGAGTGCGCTCCAGGCGCGGCGGCGTTTCACGGCCATGGCGCTTGGCTCGCTCAACAAATTCCCGTCCCGCTCAAGCCCCTGCCCTGCGGGAATCGACTACATCCCCTTCACTTCCCACCCCTTCCGGTAACGACGCCCGACGAATTGATTCGCCTCCTTGACGTTGGTGAACTGCAACCGGCGGCCATTCCACTCGAGCGTCGTTTGGGGGAACCGCG
This sequence comes from uncultured Verrucomicrobiota bacterium, assembly GCA_903821635.1. GTDB lineage: Bacteria > Verrucomicrobiota > Verrucomicrobiia > Limisphaerales > UBA9464 > CAIWAH01. The sequence continues at coordinate 7,306 of CAIJLV010000153.1, forward strand.
TCGCCACGCTGCCCAGCAGCACGGCTTCGGTCAGCGGGCCCGCATAGTCGAAGTTCGCCGAGGTCTTGCCCTGACCGCGAACGGCATCGACAAACTGATGCCAGTGGTTTGCGCCTTTCACTTCGGGACGCTTGAAGCCCTTGAACTTGGCGTCCGGGAGCAGGATCGGCATCGCCACATGCGGCACCACCAGCACGCCATCCGTGCCGATCACGATGGATCCCTGATCGGGCAGTTCGCGTCCCTCAAGCAGCGCCCGCACCTCGGCGGGGGGCCGCTGGTTGCCATCATACCACGTCACCGGGAGGTTGCCCTTGATGGTAAAGGGCGTTTCCGGAAACACGTAACGAATGATCGCGTTGGTCGCCCACGAATGGGCATTGGGCGCGGCACCTTCGCTGCGGACCGACACCGGCGAGGTGAGCCCAACCGCCTTAAACACCGGGTCGAAAATGTGGCAACCCATGTCGCCAAACGTGCCCGTGCCGAAGTCGAGCCGACGGCGCCAGTTGCCGGGGTGATACCAGCCTTGGCCGATGAACGGCCGGGCCGCCGCGACGCCCAGCCACAAATCCCAGTTGAGCCCCGCCGGCACCGGATCGACGCGGTTCGGCATGGCGCCGTTATCACCCCAATCTTTGCTGCTCCAGGTGTGGATTTCCCGCACCTTGCCGATGGCTCCGCTCTGCACGAGTTCAACCGCCATCCGGTATTCCGCCGCAGAATGGAGCTGGATACCCATCTGCGTCACGAGCCGTTTTTTGCGGGCAAACTCGGTCAGCGTGCGGGTTTCATGGAGGTTGTGCGTCAGCGGCTTTTGGCCATAGACGTGCAGGCCTCGTTGCATCGCCGCCAACGCGATCGGCCCGTGCATGTGGTCAGGTGTGGAGACGTTGACCGAGTCCAGTTGCTCCTTTTCCAGCAGGACGCGGTAATCTTCATACACGCGCGCCTCCGGGAACTTCTGCTTGAACCCAGCGAGCCGCGACGCGTCGATTTCAGCCACCGCAACCACCTTCACATTCGGGTGGGACGCGAGCTCCGAAACGTCGGCCATCGCCATGCCGGCGGCACCAAAGCTGGCGTGCCGCACGATGCCCGAAGGCGGGGCGGCCAAGAGATTTGAAGTAACGAAGGGCGCAGCGAAGGCAGCGCCCCCCACGACCTTCAAAAAGTCGCGACGGGAGGGACGGAAGTCGGCTTGCATCCGGCGAGCGTGCCGAACGAGAGCCCGGGTGCCAAGCAAAGCCATGGCCGTGCGGGGCCTGCCGCCACTTTCAGCGCGCCAGCGATGCCGCTACGCTTCGCCACCGAGGTCAAAATAGCCCGAACCCAACCCCATTCACCGCCGCGCCGACTGCTTCACCGCCTGAATGATCTTCCGGTCATCGTCGCCGCTGTCGCGCACAAGTTCGAGGAACCGGGGCAAATCCAAGTTCACTCCACGCAGGAACGGCCGATCACCGCCGCAGCCATACATCAGGTCGGCCGGCAGCTCACCGCGCAGCTTAAGGCGCGCCTTCACGATCAGCCGCGGAAGCCACGCGATGCCGTCCACCGCCGCCGACTTGGCGGGTAGATCTTTCATGGACGCGACCCGACCGGTCGCCTGCCCGCGCAGCACGTTGAGGAAGTAATCTCGGCGGATGGCCTGCACCGCGAGCACGGTGGCGTAATCCGGTTCGCCGTGAGCGAGTTCGTCGTCGATGAAGTCAAACAGCTCCTGCGCGGTGCAGCCGATGCGGGCCAGGAACGCCGTGTCCGCAGCCGAGAACATCAAGTGGGGACTCGACCGGCCCGCCTGCCAAGCCGCTACACCACGGTCATAGACGGCCCGGAACTGCGTCTGCCAATCGGTATCGTTCATGCCGGCAGGTTAACGTGCTCCCCTCCGGCCGCCAACTTCGCCGACCGGGTTACTCAAAAACTTCAACCTGAGCGCCAACTCGAAGTTCTGGCAGCTTGGACTCCCCGCCGACGCAGACGCCAGCGGCAGCGGGCCGCCGCCCCCTCAACGCCGCGGTCCAAGCTCACGCGGCGTCGCGGAGGCACGATTCTTTGCCGAACCAGCAACGGGAACGGCTGAAGTTCGTCGCCTCAGTCGAGCCTGGCCCCAGCGAACGAAGGCGGCGCGGGCAAATCAACGTTCGGGCAGTCCATGACCATGACGTCGTGATTCCGCCCCTAGCGGGCTACTTACCGGTCGGCTTGGGCGGGAGTAGCGCGAGGATGTCCTGCTGCTTCAAATACCATTCACGCAGCGTGCGGGAGAGCATGGATTCCTTAAACTCCTTGAAATTCGCGATGTTTAAAGCGCCTTCAATCTCATCCTTGAGCTGCTTGTTCAGGTCGCCCTTGGCGTCGATGGCCCAGCCGCGGAAAGAGCCGGTCTTGTCGTTCAAGGTCTTGGCGGCGGCGAGGCGGCTTTCCTGATCAAACTTGAAGTCGATGATTTCGACGATGCTCTTGTCCACCTTGCCCTTGAGGCGCTTGGTGTCGTCCTTGGCGGTCAGAACCAGCTTCGCGAGGTCGATGATGCGTTGTTCGAGCTTGGCGGTAATGTCGCCGTCTTCCAGCGACTCGTTGGCCGCCATACCGAGTTCGCGGCCGGCGTTTTCCAAGCTCCGACCAACGGACTTCACCAGCTCGGTTTCAAACTCACTGAAAAATTTCTCACCCCGTTTCAGGATCACTTCCTTCTCCTCGGCGGTGAAGGTGTATTTCTTCTCATCCAAGCCCACAAAGTTGGTGTAGGCGGGCGCCTCCAGCAGTTTTTTTAAGCGGGTCTGCAGGTTGGTGGCGCTGACTTTTTCGGCCACCGGGACACCTTTGGGCGCGTCTTTGAGTTCCAGCTTGAGCTCCACGGGCAGGAAGCTGAACAGGGCACGATCGACGCCGCCGATGCGTTCGAGTTGGTCGTTCAAGTCTTTCCAGTGCGCCTTGGCGCGGTCGCGCTCGTTGAGTTCGCCGATGAATTCGAACTGATTCTCGACCCGCAGCGAGCGGGCACTGGAGCGGAACCAGGACAGCATGCTGACGAAGTGTCCGGTGATCTGGCCCGCATTGCGGGCGGGCAACAGATTCACCTCTGCAATCGGGGTGCCGTCGCGCGGATCGCGCGGGGCTTTGGCCGCGATAAAGGTCTCGATGAGCGCGTTGGGGAGCAGGCGGAGGTCGTCTGCCAACTGGGAGTAGGCGCCGATCACGGGCTCGACCCCGGCGTCGAAACGCTGGAGGTCGCCGTAGGTGCCCACCAGTTCATCGGAGCCGAAGAGTAGCTTCTTATCCCGCGGTTCCGCACCGCCGAAATAGCCCCATTGGATGGCCGCACGATCATGGGGCAACGGTTCCGTCTGGGTGCGGATGAACCAACCCACCTGCACGGCGGACTTGAAGACCGTGTATTCCATGATGGACGACGAAGCGTAGCGATTGGTGAACGCCGAGAGGTTGTTGGTGCCGGTCACATAGCCCCCGAACCATTCGTCCAGTTCCTGCCGGTTCAGGGTCGCGGCGAGGCTGCCGGCGAAGTTGTGCCGGAGTCCGAGCACGTGGCCGACTTCATGGGCAACAACTTCACGGACGTAATCCTGCGAGGCGCGCAGCGTGGCTTCGTCGGTTAGAGTTTCGTTGGCCAAGAGATCTTCGAGGCCTTGGGCATACTGTTGGGCGAACTCGACGGCACTGATGTGGCAAAGCCCATTAGCCGTCATCCACGGAAAACCTTGCGCCGCTTCCCCGCCGGCAATTTGGGCAGCGGCGCTCTTCTTGTCGGCCACAAGGTCGCGCATGGAACGCAGCAGCGCCCGGGCGCGGGCTTTGCCGCCCAGGGCAAACACGCTGGTCATGTAGGCTTGGCCGTGCTGGGAAAGGCCGTTGCGCGGATCAATCAGAATGTCGGCATAAGCGAAACCCGCGTTGTCCCACGGGACCCACTGCACGATGTTGTAGCGCGAGTCGGGCGCGGTGACGCCTGCGGGGGCCTTTTCAACGCGAACGAGATTGGTTCCGAAGGCTCGATTCCAATAGAGGATACCGTCTTTAACCGCTTGGACGTAGGACTCGGGAGTGTTCGCGCTGTAGTGGAAGATGATGGGTTTCGTCACGTCGAACCGAGCCATCTTCGGGGACGGTCGGCCGGTGGTTTCCTCCAAGCGCGCCTGCGTCTCGAAGAAGCGGGCGTAACGCAGATCGGACGCCGACGCCTCCTTGCCTTGGTAGCCGCCGGCGAAATACGGCGTGAAGAAGTAGCGCACCTCAAATTGCTGTTCGACGTTAGACAACGCTTGGCGATCCCGCACTTGGACACTTTGGCGGATGACGAGTTGATCCCCCTCCTTCTCCGCGAGGAACACGCGGGACTGGGGAATTTCCAGCGATTCGTCGCGGGCCACGGCATTGAACGCACGACTGCCACCATACCAAATCTCGGTGTAAAGCCGCCGCATACCGCGATTGAAATCAATCACCACCCGGGCGGCGTCCTGCTCGACGATGGGAAAGGTCGTCAACAACCGGCGGGCCGGCAGTTCCTTGGTGACCACCAACCCTTCGGTCGCTTCGTAGAGATCCACGCCGTCATGAAAAACCTCGAACCGCACGATCTTGCCGGACAAACCGGTGGAAGTCGCGGCCAGCGCCTGGGGGATGCGCGAGGCAGACATCAGGTGCTCTTGACCGAGGGCCGAGCGCGGAATGACGAGCGTATTGTTAGTGCCAATGGAGATTTCCAAGGCCGGCTTTTTGCCAGACTGCGCCTGCGCTGGCGCCGCCAACCACAGCAGCCACAGCAGCGTGACGACCTGAAGGGAGATGGGAGAAAAAGCCCGTCGGGCCGGCGGATTTTGAGTGCTCATGGAATCGCTTCGAACCGCCACGAATGAAAGCGGACCTGGAAATTCTGGCAACGTGCGACTGCCCTCATTTCGCCACCAAACCACCATTTTCGCCGCGGGATCGACTCCTTACGCCATAACGATCGCTGAAGCGCACCGGTGCGAGGTGGATCAGTTCATCACGTTTCGGCTGAGCAAAGCCCACGAAATTCGCCTCCTCCCAACCGACTACTGAAGCCCACCTCGCCGGCCCCCCACGGGCGGCTGAGCGACGCGACCTAGCCCACGCCAAACCGCTCCAAATCCGGCCGAACTGATCCTTCTCGCGCCGGCCTTGAAGCGCTCAAAGCCCTGACCGCAGAGCAGGTTACGTAAATACTTAGAAATGAATCTTGCTTCAAACTCAGCGCTCAATAGATACTTCGTTCGCGGGGTGGAGCAGCCCGGTAGCTCGTCAGGCTCATAACCTGAAGGTCCTAGGTTCAAATCCTAGCCCCGCAACCAAT
>CAIJLV010000154.1 GCA_903821635.1 uncultured Verrucomicrobiota bacterium
GGCACCACCCCGGCTCCCCCGCTCACAAACACCGCAATCCCCGCCGTCGCGTCTTGCAGGTAGAAAAAACTGTTGGCCGTCCCCGTCAGGTTCACATGCGTCGTCACCACCCCTTCCACCCCATAAAGCTGCACCGTGTTCGTCGGCGTCAGCGTCCCGGGGTCCAACTGCCGGCGCAGGAAGGCGAGGTTGGTTTCGATGACTTCTGGGACCGGCGCGGTGACGGTCAGGCGGACGGGGCTGCTGGTGACTGAACCGGCCCGATTGGACACGAGCACGCGGAAGGTCGTGCCGTCGTCGCTGAGTTGCGGGGCGGCGAGGGTGTAACTGGGGCCGGTGGCCTGGGGCAGATCGGTGGTTTCGCGCTGCCACTGGTAGGTCGGGGCCGGGCGACCGGTGGCCACCACCGTGAAGGTGGCCGACGTGCCGGCGAGCACGCTCAGCGGGAGGGGCTCGGTCTGGAACGCCGGGACCACGTCCACCTCGGGCTGGGCTTCGGTCCACGCCAAGCCGCCCGCCTGACTGCCGGGCGACCAGTAGGACGCTCCCGTTTGCCGGTGAGCCACGAACCCGTCGCGGTCGGTCGGGAAGCGGGTCATGGAGCCGTTGGTGCTGGTCTGGGCGGCCGAATACACGATGCGGACGACGAGATTTGAGGCCGCGTTGCGCAATTGGATCGTGTCGCCGTCGTTGTTGAGCGCGAGCCCCGCGGTGCTGAAGGCGTCGCCCGGGCCGACTTCCGCCGCCACGGCGGGCACGGTGAGTTGGGGCGCGTAACCGACGGGTGGTCCGCCGTAAACGACCACGGAATTGGACGGGGCGAGGGCGAGCCCCGGGGTGCCGGCGTAGAGGTAGGCGCGGCGGAGCAGGGAGTCGGAAAGCGTCCAGTTGGACAGGTCAATGGGCTCGGCGGAGAGGTTCACGAGCTCGACGAATTCATCCCGGTTGGCTGGGTTGCCGGCGGCATCGCCCGGGAGCAATTCCGCCCGGTTCAACGGGTTGAACCACGCGACGGCATTGGTCGCGGCGGGGTTGGCGTAGAATTCGGTGATGACGACCTGTTGCTCGGCGGCGGTGGGCACGTAGAGCCGAAGGGTTTGGGTCGAACGCGCGGCGCCATTGTCCGCCTGCACGGTGACCTCGTAGGCGTTGCCCGCCGCCGCCGCGGTCGCAGTGTAGGTGAACTGCCCGTTCACTTCGGTGCCGCTGAGGCGGTCGAAGCTCCACTCGGCGCCGGGCGGAAGCGCTTGGCCAAGGGTCACGTTGACCGGCCGACCGTCGGGGTCGGAGATGGCGAAGCGCGTGGTGAGGGTTTCCCCCGGTCGCAAGGTCTGTTCGGTCCAGGTGTGGGTGAGCGCGTCGCCCGGCCGCACCAGGTGGCTGAGCGTGTTGGTAAACTTGAGGGTCGGTGCTTTGAAGGCGCTCTGAATGTCGGCGTAGCGGCTGGGCAGCAATTGGTAACCGCCGCCGCCGGTAAAGGCGGGGCCGGTGGTGAACTGGGAGAGCACGCCGATGATCGTCGTCGGGCCCACGGGTTTGGGTTGCCCGATCAGCTCCAACA
>CAIJLV010000155.1 GCA_903821635.1 uncultured Verrucomicrobiota bacterium
CCTACTACTACGCCCACAAGCGGACCTACCCGAAGGAACTCCAGGCCCAGATGCTGGCCGGCGTCACCAACATGGAGAAGATCATGGGCACGAAGTTCGGCGCCACCAACGGCATGCCGCTGCTCGTCGCCGTGCGCTCCGGCGCGCGTGATTCCATGCCGGGCATGATGGACACGATTTTGAACTTGGGCTTGAACGACCAGTCCGTGGTCGCGCTGGTCAAAGCCACGGGGAATGAGCGTTTCGCTTGGGATTGCTACCGCCGCTTCATCCAAATGTATGGCGACGTGGTGATGGGTGTGCAGAAGCGAGAAGGTGAAGATCACGAACCGTTTGAGACAGTCATCGAAGGCTTCAAGCATGAGCAGTATCACGGCGACATCGAGGACTCGAAACTCACCTCCGAAGACCAGCAAGAACTCGTCAAGCGCTTCAAAGCCTTGGTGAAGGAACGGACCGGCAAGGCATTCCCGAACAACCCTTGGGACCAACTCCGCGGTGCCGCGGGCGCCGTGTTCGGCTCTTGGATGAATGACCGCGCCAAGGTTTACCGTGCGAAATACAACATCCCCACCGAATGGGGAACCGCCGTCAACGTGCAGGCGATGGTGTTCGGCAACACTGGCGACACCTCCGGTTCCGGCGTGGCCTTCACCCGCAACCCCGCAAACGGCACGAATGAGTTCTACGGCGAATTCCTCGTCAACGCCCAGGGCGAAGACGTCGTTGCTGGCGTTCGCACGCCTGAGCCCGTGCTCAAGCTGAAGGACGTGATGCCAAAGTCCTACGCCGAGCTGCTCACCGTCCGCAAGACGCTGGAGAAGCACTTCAAGGACGTGCAGGACATCGAGTTCACGATCCAAGAAGGCAAGCTGTTCATGCTTCAGACGCGCAACGGCAAACGCACCGCCGCGGCCGCGCTCAAGTTCTCCATCGACATGGTGAAGGAGAAGCTCATCGACTGGGAGACCGCGATTCTGCGCAACCCAGCCGACCAGCTCGACCAGTTGCTCGCGCCCATCTTCGACCTCGCCGACGTCAAAAAGGCGAAGTCCATCGCCACCGGTCTTCCGGCCGGCCCCGGCGCCGCCACCGGCAAGATCTACTTCAACGCCGAGCGCGCGGTCATCGCCGCTGAGAAGGGTGAAAAAGTCCTCCTCGTGCGTGTTGAAACGTCGCCCGAAGACTTGCGCGGCATGATCGCCGCCGAAGGCATTCTCACCGCCCGCGGTGGCGTGTCCTCACACGCGGCTCTCGTTGCCCGCCAGATGGGCAAAGTCTGCGTCTGCGGTGCTGCCGCGCTGCAAGTCGATTACGACAAGAAGACCGTCACGGTGGATGGCCAGACCTTCCACGAAGGCGACTTCCTCTCCATCGACGGCACTTCGGGGCTCGTCTACGGCGGCGCGATCAAGACCGCGCCTTCCGAGATTATCGCCGGCCTCATCAACGGTGACAAAACCGCCCAAGCTACCGAGAAGTTCAAGAGCTACGCCCAGCTCATGAAGTGGTGCTCGCAAGCCACGCGGCTCCAAGTCCGGACCAACGCGGACAACCCCGAGCAGACGGCCAACGCCTTGGCGTTCGGTGCCGTCGGCATCGGCTTGACCCGCACGGAGCACATGTTCTTCGAAGGCGACCGCATCGACGCCATGCGCGAGATGATCCTCGCGGATTCGCTCGAAGCCCGTCAGTCCGCTCTCGGGAAGTTGCTTCCGTATCAGCGCGAAGACTTCTTCGGCATCTTCAAGGAACTGAAGGGCTATCCCGCCACCATCCGCTTCCTCGATCCGCCACTGCACGAGTTCCTGCCGCACGGCAAGGAGCAGCAGATGGATTTGGCGCGCAAGCTGGGCATCTCCTACGAGAAAATTGCGAACCGCGTGCATGAACTCCACGAGTTCAACCCCATGCTCGGCTTCCGCGGCTGCCGGCTCGGCATCAAGTTCCCGGAAATCACCGCCATGCAGGCTCGCGCTGTGTTTGAGGCGGCCGCTGACGCCAACAAGGCGGGCTTCAAGGCCAAGCCTGAAATCATGATCCCGCTCGTCGGCTTCAAGAAGGAACTCGACCTCCAGGTCGCAGTCGTGCACGAGGTTGCCAAGGCCGTCATGGCCGAAAAGAAGGCCAAGATCGCCTACAGCGTCGGCACGATGATCGAAGTCCCCCGTGGCGCACTTACGGCTGACGAGATCGCCCAAACCGCTGAGTTCTTCAGCTTCGGCACCAATGACCTCACGCAAACCGCGCTGGGTATGTCGCGTGATGATTCCGGCAGCTTCCTGCCCGGCTACGCCGAGTTGGAAATCGTGAAGAAAAATCCCTTCGCCACGATTGATCAGACGGGCGTCGGCCAGCTCATGCAGATCGCCATCGAGAAGGGCCAAAAGACCCGGCCTGGGATCAAGCTCGGGATCTGCGGCGAACACGGCGGCGAACCCGATTCCGTGAAGTTCTGCCACAAGATCGGCCTCAGCTACGTGAGCTGCTCGCCGTTCCGCGTCCCCGTTGCCCGCCTCGCCGCCGCCCAAGCCGCAATCGAGGAGAAGCGCAAGGCCGTGAAGACCGCCCCCGCCGCCAAGAAGAAGGCTGCGAAGAAGAAGTAGGCGACGACTGGGGAAAACCCTTCACCAACCGCCCCGGGAAACCGGGGCGGTTTTTTCATTTACAGGACGAATCCGGACCTTGTTTTCAACTGAAAACGCCGCTTGAGCACCGACGTTTGCGTGCTCCCCCTTGACGAAGCGCCGTCGCCCTCTAAGAAAAAGCCAACCATGAGTTCGACCGAGAAGCATACGTTCCAAGCGGAGATTCAGCAGTTGCTGAATATCGTCATCCATTCGCTCTACACCGACAAAGAGATCTTCGTCCGCGAGCTCATCTCCAACGCCGCGGACGCATGCGAAAAATTGCGGTTCACCCAAGCGTCGGGCGTCCCCCTGCACCAGCCCGAGCTGGCAGCCGGCATCACCATCGTCACGGATGAGGCAGCCGGCACGATTACCTTTACGGACGCAGGCATCGGCATGACCCATGGCGAGCTTGTGGACAACCTTGGCACTATCGCCCACTCCGGCACCAAGGCCTTCCTCAAGCAGCTCGGGGAAAACCAGAAACCGGACGCAAAGTTGATCGGCCAATTCGGCGTGGGTTTCTACTCCGCCTTCATGGCGGCCACCCGCGTCACCGTGCTCAGCCGCTCGTTTGTCCCAGACGAGCAGGGGTGGCAGTGGGCGAGCGAGGGTATCGGCGGATACGAGATCACCCCAGCAGCCGATTTGCCGCGCGGCACAAAAATCACGCTGGAACTGAAGGCCGAGGCCAAGGAATTTGCCTCGGCCGGCACAATCGAGCGGATCATCAAACGCTACTCCAGCTTCGTTCCCTTCCCCATCGAATTGAACGGCAACCGGATCAACACCGTGCAAGCACTGTGGACCCGCAGCAAAGGCGAGGTTAAGGACGAAGAATACAACGAGTTCTATCAGTTTATCGGCCACGACCACGAGAACCCGCTGCTCCGCCTGCATTTTAGTGCCGATGCCCCGCTCGCGATCCAGTCGTTGCTGTTTGTGCCCGCCCACAACTTTGAAACGATGGGCATGGGCCGGATTGATTCGGAGGTGAATCTTTACTGCAAGAAGGTGCTAATCCAAGCCAAGGCCAAGGGACTCTTCCCCGAGTGGTTGCGCTTCCTGAAGGGTGTCGTCGACAGCGAGGATCTGCCTTTGAATATCTCGCGGGAGACGATGCAGGACTCGTCCCTGATGCAACGCTTGAACAAGGTGCTGACGGGCCGGCTCCTGAAGTTCTTGGAGGAAACCGCCGAGAAGGACCCGGCCACCTACGAGAAATTCTACGCCGAATATCAGCGTTTCCTGAAGGAAGGAATCGTCACCGACTTCAGCCACAAAGAGGCCCTTGGAAAGTTGATTCGCTACGAGTCATCCGCCACCGAGCAGGGCAAACTCACCTCGCTGGCTGATTACGTGAAACGCATGGCAGCCGACCAGAAGGAGATTTATTGCCTGATGGCGCCCAACCGCGAAGCCGCCGAAAGCAGCCCCTATTTCGAGGTCTTCCGCGACCGCAAGTTCGAGGTTCTCTTCCTCTACGACGCTTGGGACGAATTCGTCATGGAGCACCTCCACGAATTCGACGGCAAAACCCTGAAGGCCGCCGAAAAAGCCGACCTGAATCTCACCGAGCCCAAGACCGAAGGCGCGCTCAGCGAAGCCGCCGCTCAAGGACTCGCCGCCTGGCTCAAGGAATCACTCGGTGACCGCATTGGCAGCGTGCGCCTCTCGCAACGCTTGGTGGACAGCCCGGCCGTGATTGTGGACGCCGACAAGTTCATGACTTCCAGCATGCGTCGGATGCTCAAGTCCCTGAGAAAAGATGCGGATGAGACCGCACCGGCTCAGCAAGACTTGGAGATCAATCCGACTCATCCGATCATTGCCCGCCTCGAACAGATGCGGCAGAAGGACGCCGCGTTCGCCGGTCAAGTGGCCGAGCAGATCCTCGACAACGCCCGCGTCGCTGCTGGCGTGCTCGAAGATCCCCGCACCATGTTGAAGCGCATGAACTCGTTGCTTGAGCGCGTGCTGACGCCTTAAACCAAGCAAGCTCTCCCGCCCGCCGCTTCGGACGCCCGGAGCGGCTTTTTCCTGCCGACAAGTGGCTTGGCGATGAGCCTTTGATCCCTGAAATCCGCCCGAACCGTGGCTTGGCTTCAGCCGCTTTCCCTGTGTGGATAGGCCCGTGCCGGCCGCACTCGCAGATTTTGAACCTACCGCTCTGGCCCAACTGTTTGCCGAATGGGGCTACAAGCCCAGTCACGCCACCCGCGTGCTCCGGGCCCATTACTCCGGCCAGAGTGCGCCCAACCCCACCGCCCTGCGGCTACCGCAAGGATTGGGCGAACGCCTCACCACCGACTTGGCCGCCCGCGCCGCCGAATTAGCGGTGCGCCAAGTCGCGGCGGACGGCACCACCAAACTCCTCCTCCGCCTCGGTGACGGGCGCACCGTGGAATCCGTGCTCATGCCCGACTTTCGCCCGGACCGCGCCGCCGGTTGCTTGTCTTCCCAAGTGGGTTGCGCCATGGGCTGTGATTTCTGCGCCACCACGAAAACCGGGTTTGAGCGCAACCTGACCGCTGGGGAAATAGTCGAACAATTCCTGGCTCTCCGGCGGGAGGCGCACGCCGTGGGCCGGAAACTCCAGACGATCGTCTTCATGGGCATGGGGGAACCGTTGCTCAACCTCGACGCCGTCCTCGGCGCCGTGCGTCGCTTGGGCGATAACACGCTGGGGGCGCTGGGCTGGCGCCAGATCACCGTCTCCACAGTCGGCATCGTGCCCGGCATCGATGCCCTCACCGCCACCGGGATCAACCTCCACCTCGCGGTCTCGTTACACGCCCCGGACGACGAAACGCGCGCCCGGCTCCTGCCGATGGGCAAACGGTTCCCCATTACCGACATCCTCGCGGCGGCGGATCGTTTTCAGGCCTGTCGAGGCCGGCCCGTGACGATCCAGTATTGCCTGCTCGCAGGCGTGAATGATTCGCCAGACCACGCCCACCAGCTCGCCGAACTGTTGGGCGCACGCCGGATGCACGTGAACCTGCTGCGTTACAACCCGACTGGACTGAGCTTGCGCGGCGTCGCCTACGAACCGTCTGCCGAGGAAACCGCCGAGGCTTTTGCCGCCCAACTGCACGCCCGTGGGGTGGTCGCTCATTTTCGCCGTTCGCGCGGCCCTGAAATTGATGCGGCGTGCGGCCAATTGCGCCGGCGACACTCCGCCCCGACAGCGGTTTAACGCGGCCCGGCAGCGACCCAGCGAGTCATGTAGGGATCGACCCGCGCCAACAGCCAGTAGGCCAAGGCGTCGCGCCACCGCTGGTAAAGGTTTCGGGAAGCCAGCCAAGCCGGCAGCGTGATCGGGCGTGAGCGCTCCCGAAAGTGTTCAAACAGCGCCCGCCCCTCGGCCACCACCTGGGGTTGAGTCACTCGCAGAGTCACCTCGTAGTTGATGTGGAGCGAACGCGTGTCGAGGTTGGAGGACCCCACGTAAACCGCCCCGTCAGCCAAGATCATCTTCGCATGGAATACCTGCGGTTGGTATTCGTAGATTTCCACACCGGCCCGCAGCAAACCCGCGTAGAGATGCCGAGCGGCCCGCTGGGAAATCCCGACGTCGCTGAGGCCGGGCACGATGACCCGGACGACGGCACCCCGGCGGGCAGCCAGGCGCAAGGATTGGCGTTGCCGCAAAGTCGGCAAAAAGTAGGCGGAGGCAATTTCGATCCGCCCGGCAGTCCGTAAATCTTCCCGCAGCCGATATTGAAACGCGCTTAACGACCGCCCGGGACCGTTCAACAACAACTCCAACTCCGGCGACACGATTATCGCCGGGGGCCGTTGTCCCCGGCGGAGCCGGGCAAACCAGCGCTTGGGTTCCTCCGCGCTAATCCAAGTGCGGTCAAATTCAGCGGCCAGCACCCGGGCAACTGGCCCGGTGATGGCCAACCCCGTGTCGGCCCAACCCTGGGTCTCGCCGTCGCCCGTGTATTCATCCGCCACGTTAAAGCCGCCCACGCCCGCGTGCTGCTCGTCGATGACGACCACTTTGCGGTGGTTGCGAATGGGGAACCGGCGGAACTCGATCGGGTTGAACTCCCGCACTTCGCCCCCCGCGGATTGCAGGGGAATCCAAAATCCGGCCGGCAAGCTGTCCGTGCCCAAGGCATCTACCAAAACCCGCACTCGCACCCCACGCCGAGCCGCCTGAATCAGTGCCTCAGTGACAGCTTGGCCGGTGTGGTCGGGCGCAAAAATATAGAACTCTAGGCGCACGGAATGGCGGGCCCGGCGCAGGGACGCAAGCAACCGGCGCCGAAACTGGCAGCCGGTTTTCAGCCACCGAAACTGATGCGCTTCCCCAGAGTGTGCCCCCGGACCAGCGCTCAAAGGCGGCCCAGCAGGGCTTGAGCGCGGCGCACCCATGGTTTTTCACGCTGCCGTTGGAATCGCGGTGCGTGTTGGTCGTCCTCAATTACTTCGCTGAGTTCACGTCGGGCGGCCTCCCGGTCACCGCGCTCCACGAGCAGTTCAGCCAACTGAACCCGCGCCCGGGGGTAGCTGTGGCTGGCCAGCACGCGCTGCCACGAGCGAAAGGCGGATTCCTTGTCGCCCAAGGCGGTTTGCGTCTCCGCCAGCGCCATGAGGGTGCGGCCGTAATCATGTTTCGGATCCGTGGTGACCACCTGCTGCAGCCAAGGCAGGGCTTCCTGCGGTCGATTCTGCCGGAGCAGGCATTCGCCCAAATGCGCCCGCGCTTCCGCGTCGTCGGGATCCCGGGCCAAGGACTCGCGATAGCTCGTTTCCGCCAGCGTGAATTTGCCCTGCGCAAGCCGGATGTCCGCCAAGTCCAAGTGGTCCCGCGCCTTGTCGAGATGATGGATGCGGCCTTCGAGCTCCTTGATCCGCCGGCGTTCGCTTGCCCCCGGGAATTCAAAGCTGCGCCCGCTGCCGCCGCCCGCCGGACCCGCTTGGCGGTATACGAGGAAGAAGTAGATCAGGGCGCTCAGGGGGGTGAAAAAGAAGATGCAGGCCGCCCAAATCCATTCTGAACGCCGCACCGCGTCGATAAACATCCAGACCTGAAAAGCAAACGCCAGCCAAGCCACTGGATGGCTCAGAAAATATCCGAGGTTGGTGATGTCCGAATAAATCGCGAACACGCGGCGCACGTTAACGACCGGGCCGACAAGGTCCACCCGGATTCCGCACGTCGCCTGAACCCGCGTCCAAGCCGAGCCCGGGAGACCCAACTCAACCCACCAAGGCACCCGCATTGGCGCCGGGCGAGCCCGGCACTCCGTTGGCGCCTCGTTCACGCGACTGGAACTTTCGCGCCAGACCGGTTATTCACCGCGGTCGCCACATGGCTCAGTTCACCTACAAAGCCCGACGCCGTTCCGGCGAACTCGTCGAAGGCCTGCTCGAGGGCACCGACCGCGCTGCGGCGCTCGTCCAGTTAGAGAGACTGGGACTCTTCCCGCTCGCGGTGAATGCCGCCAAGGGCGGCGCGGACAAGCCGACCCCGGGCAAGCCACGCACGTTCGCCTCCCTCCTGCCGCCCACGCTGGCGGCGCAAATGGCGCGCCGGCGCAAACCCAAGCTCCAAGAATTGGCCACCTTCACCGAACAGTTGGCCAACCTCCTGCGGGCCGGCATGCCGCTGACCATGGCGCTACACTCCATGTCGGGCCTTTCGACCAAGGGGATTCCCGCGGAAGTCGCCAAGCAGTTGAAGCAGGACGTGACGGAGGGCCGCAGTTTGTCCGACGCGATGCTTCGGCAAAGCGACATCTTCCCCGGGCTCGTCATCAACATGGTGCGAGCGGGTGAACAAAGCGGCGCGTTGGAAGAAGTGCTGCGGCGCATGGCCAGCCACTTCGAGCGGTTCGCGGAGGCGCAGGCCAAGTTCAAATCGGCGATGGTCTATCCGCTGATGGTTTGTTTGGTGGGCACGGTCTTGGTCTGGTTTTTCATGACCAAGGTGCTGCCCCAGTTCATGGGCCTGTTCCAGAGTTTCGAAAGCGTGGAACTGCCCTTCACCACCCAAGTGCTGATCAGCACGAGCGGATTTCTCGCCACTTGGTGGTGGCTGATCCTGCTCGTGGTCGGCCTCACGGCTTTGGTTTTTGTCCGTTACAAGTCTACGCCTTCCGGGCGCCGGACGGTGGACCGCATCAAACTCGGCCTGCCGATTGTCGGCCGGGTGGTGCGGCTCAACTTGTTCGGCCAGTTCTCGCAGACCCTCGGCACACTCATGCGCAATGGCGTGCCCGTGCTCAACGCCCTGAAAATCACCGAGCAGGTCGTGCCCAACGTCATTCTCGGGGAAGCCATCGCCAAGACGCGCGAAGGTGTGACCGACGGCAAGACGCTGGCCCAGCCCTTGGCGAAGTCGGGGGTTTTCCCCCAACTGATGATCGACCTAATCAAAATCGGCGAAGAAACCGGCGATGTCCCGGGTGCCCTAGAGAACGTGGCTCACACTTACGAACGCGAATTGAACCTCGCCCTCCGCGCGATGACGAACCTGATCGAGCCCCTGGTCATCATCGCCATCGCAGTGGTCGTCGGTTTTATCCTCATGGGGGTGATTCAAGCGATGATGCTGATCACCCAGAACATTCAGCGCTGATGCCGGCCAAGATCTCCACGCCCTTGCTGCCCCGCCAACGGCCGGAGCCTCCCTGCTCTCCGGCCACGATTTCCCGCCGGCGGGGTTCCGGGACCAGCGGCTTGGCCGCCGCCTTCACGACCATTGAGCTCATGGTCGCCATCGCCATTGGTGCCTTGATGATGCTGACGGCCATTCCAGCAGTTCGGGCGATCAACAAGCCCCCCCTGAGTCGGGCGGTGAATGATTTCCTCGCGGTCTGCCGGCACGCGCGGGCTGAAGCCATTCTCACCGGCCAAGCCCTGCAAGTGGTGATTATACCCACCACCACCGGAACCGATCTCAAGCTTGAACCCGCGCCTATACTCGATCCCTACGGCCGCTCGCGGGGATCGGAAACCCAGCCAGCGGTCACCGCGCTTTCGGAGCTCGGCAATGGCCAATCGGTGTCCGCGTCGACGCCTAGTATGGAGCGACTCGGCAAATTCGCCGCCACGCTCCCGAACGAGACCAGTTTTTCTTCCCTGTTCGTCAACGGACGCGATCCGCGCCAAGCCGTGGGCGAACAGGAGGAAATCGTAATCTTCCGCTTTTTCCCGAACGGCACCTGCGACCAGCTCGACTCCGTCCTGACCGACGGAAGGGAGTCGCGGCGAATCAGCACCGAAATCCTCACTGGCCAAGCCACGGTCACCGTCACCCAATGACCCGTCGTTCGCCTCGACGAATTTCCCGGGCGGCCCGGCTTGGAGCCTTCACCCTGATCGAAGTCATGGTGGCGACGGCCGTGCTGGTCATGTCGCTCGCCGGTATACTGCTCATTGTTTCGAACGGCATTCGCACCGCGCGCATCTTGGACCGCATGCACGTGGACGCCGGCAGTCTGGCCGCCGAACTCTCCCTGACCAACCGATTAGAGGAAGGCAGCGAATCCGGTGACTTTGGCGCCCTGCATCCCGGTTATTCGTGGCACCGCGAAATCACCGAAGCGGGCACCAACGGACTTTTTCGCGTCGATTTCACCGTGTCTGGCGGCGGGGAAGCCGATTCCCGACTCTCGCTGCTCCTGTTCCGGCCGCAGTCGGTTTCCCGACCGGGAGGCAGGCCATGAAGCTTCTCACCCTCCGGCCTCGAACCGCGCTCGTCCGGGCCTTTACGATCATCGAGGTGCTGGTCGCCACTCTGGTGCTCTCCATGATCCTCGTGTCGCTTTACGCCACTTGGCAGATCATTTTGCGCAGCACCGACCACGCCGTGCGACTCACCGTGGATGCGCAACGCGCCCGCATGTCCATGCGCGTGGTTGAGGAAGCACTCGGCGCCGCCCAATTGTTTCAGTCGAATCCGGGCCTGTATTCGTTCATCGCTGACACCAGTGGGAATTTTAGCGCCGTAAGCCTCTGCGCGAATCTCCCCGAGTCGTTTCCCGGCGGAGGCTACTTCGGAGGCGAACGTCTGCGGCGGATTTCGTTCACCGTGGAAAGCGGGGACGACGGACCGGAACTCCGTCTCTTCCAAAACTCAGCCCTCGCGCCAGCGGATGCGGAAGGCAGTCCGCCGCCGCTCGTGCTCGCCCGCAACGTGAGCGCGTTCCAACTTGAATTCTGGGATCCCCGCAGCGGCGAATTCCAGCCGGACTGGCGCTGGACCAACCAGTTGCCCCGACTGGTCCGCGTGACCCTGGGCTTCGGCACCACCGGCCGGGGCCAAGGGCGGCCGGCGGAACTCGTTACCCGGACGGTGCTTATTTCATCCCAAACCGTTCCGCCGCCCGCCGGCGGACCTGCTCCGGGCAATCCGCGCTGACGCCAGTCCATGAAACTTTCTTCGTCTCGCCGATTTCCCGCTCCCCGCGCCGACCGCGGGGTTGCCCTGATTATTGTCCTGCTGGTTGTCTTCGCCCTGACCGTGACAGCCGCCACCTTCGCCTATCAGATGCGCGTCGAAACTCGCCTTGCGACCACGACCCGTTCGGAAGCCGAGCTGGAATGGCTCGGGCGGTCGGGGGTCGAATACGCCAAGTGGATCCTGTCAGAACAACAACGCCAACCGGGCGAACAAGGTTACAATGGGCTGAATCAGTTTTGGGCCGGGGGAGCCGGACCGCCAGACCTCTTGGACAACCCCTTCGAAGGGCTCGCCTTGGAAAACATTCAGGTCGGCGAAGGCCGCGTCTCGATCCGCATCGTCGACGAAGAGCGCAAGTTCAACATCAACCAGCTTAACCCCCAATTGCTGGAGCTCGGTCTAAACCTGATTGGCACCGACGCCGGCGACGGCTCGACCATCGCCGGCTCCATCTTGGACTGGATCGACCGGGACGACTTTCCCAAGGCAGGCGGTGGCGCCGAGAGTGATTTTTACCTCACTCGCGATCCCCCTCATCTCGCCAAAAATGGGCCGATCGACGACATCACCGAACTACTCAAAATCAACGGGATCACGCCGGGCCTCTTCTTCGGTTCGAGTTACCAACGCAGTGGTTTTCTCCGTGGGGGAAGTGGGTTCGGAGCCTCGCCGACGCCGGAAGCCACCCCGGGTTTTGGCTTGGTCGACGTCTTTTGCGCCCTCTCCAACGGCCAGATAAACGTCAATACCGCGCCTGAACCCGTGCTGGCCATGGCCCTCGGCGGCGATCGGGTCATGGCGAGAGAAGTGATCAAACTACGCGCCGGGCTCGACGGCGTGGAAGGCACCGAAGACGACGAACCCGCTCGCCAAGGCGGTGAAATTGCCCGCCTGCTCGGCCCAGCCGCGGGAACCGGAGGCGGAGCCCAGCTAGGCGCCCGCTTCACCACCCTCAGCTTCACCTTTCAAGTCTTGGTGCGAGCCGAATATGGGAACGCCCGGCGGCGTTACGTCGCCACCATCCGCCGCGGCGGCCCAACGCCCCGGGATTTTCAAACGCTGATTTTTCGCCCGGAGTAAGTCGAAATCGCCGGCCGGAGCCCACAGGCGGTGCTCCCCTCCCCCACGCGTTGCCTCAGTCCGCCAAATACGCATCGAGCCACCTGAGGGCGCCTTCGAGATCGGTGAAAACCCCGTCCAACTGCGCTTCGAACCCCGCCGTGAGAATCGCCTTGAAGGCCGGCCCCGGTTCAAGTTTCCGCTCCAGCAGATGACGGCCGAGCAAGATCGGTTTGGGCGCTTCAGCTTGCAGCTTCAGCTCCCGCGCCAACGCGAGCAGCGGGGCCAATCCGTCAGGAGGCCCCTTGGCCAAGGGCGGGCGGCCAGATGAATCAGCAATCAGCACAAACGCCAGTTCATCAATCGTGGCCGGGGCCAAGCGATTCGCGAGCCGTCGGATGGAGCGAGGCGTCGGTTCCGGCAAGTGCGCGAGGTGGTTCGCCACCAAGGGGGGCACGCGAGCAAGCAGGTCATTGGAGGCCCCGAGGCGGTGCAGGAAAATTTCCGCGATGGGCGCGCCCGCCGGTTCGTGCCCGGGGGAAACAATGCGCATCTGTCCGTGCTTCTCAGTCGCAAATGTGCAGGCCGGCTTGGCAAAATCATGCGCCAACACGGCGAACATCACAGCGATCCGGGTCGCCTCATCCAGTTGCTGCCACGCCGGCAGTTCGGCCAATGCATCGCAACAGTGCAACGTGTGCGTCCAGACGTCGCCTTCGGGATGCCATTCCGGATCTTGCGGCACCCCCACGAGGGCGCCGACTTCGGGGAAATGCGCCAGCCAGCCAGTTTGCCGGAGGAAATTGAGACCGGCACTCGGCAGGACCGATTTACTGGCCCACTTGAACCATTCCTCCCGCACCCGCTCCACCGCCAACTCCCGGTAGGTATCAGCTATGCTGCGGCACAGCTCCAGCGTCTCCGGCGCAGCCGTCAGGCGAAAACGGGCGGCAAACTGCATCCCGCGCAACACGCGCAACGGATCCTCGGGAAAGGCAGCGCTGGTGTGCCTCAGGAGACGGCGCTTGAGGTCGGCCTGCCCCTGATGAAAATCGAGCAATTGATTCCGGCGAGGATCCCACATCAGAGAATTGATCGTGAAATCACGCCGGGCCGAGGCCTCCTCCGGCGACAGGTCAGGATCGCAGTTGATCTGAAAACCCCGGTGGCCCGGGGCCACCTTGGAATCGCGCCGCGGCAGGGTGAAATCGTAGGTCTCGCCGGGCGACACCGTCAGCTTCACCACCCCAAAGGACCGCCCTACGATGTCGGTCCGGCCCCAGCGGGCGAGCACATTGGTCATGCGCTCGTAGCCTAGGCCGAAGATTTCGACATCGAAATCCTTCACCGGCACCCCCAGCAGCCAGTCGCGCACACAACCGCCCACGAGGAACGCTCCTTGGAACTCAGGCGTCTCGCGAAGAATGCGCAGCAGCGGCGCAGGTAAGGTTTCGTTCATAAAAATTTTCCACCGTTCACCCACCCCGAACCGCGTCGCGCAGGCCCAGTTCCGGATCAATGCGCAGGTCCTTCAGGCCCTGGGGATAACTCCGCCCCAGATAACCCCGCGCCCAAACGAGGATGACCGCCGCGCTGAGCAAGTCGGGAATGCAGGGAATGAGCCGGGGCAGATACAACAGCCCTAGGGTTTTGCCAAAGGCGGCCATCGGCCCCTTCGACCGCACGCCAAAGCGCGCGCTTAACCAACCCAACGCGACCACATCCACCACGACTCCCACCGCTAGGTAGAAGGGCCAGACCAAGGAACCAATTCCTGTAAGCACCTGCCCAAACGGCCCGTTGCCTTGGGCGCCAGCCGCGGTGTAGGCGTTCACCAGCGACGTGCTGATGAGCGCCACCAACAGCAGGGTGAGCGGCCCTTGCACCAGCGACCGGGCCGCGGCCCAACCGCCGCTCAGGAGCTGGAACTCGCGCAGGGGCGTGGTCAGCAACAATTCTCCGGACCCATGGCGAAGCCCGTTAAAAAAAACGCAACCGCGCCAAGCGAAGACCCATTTCAAGACGAGGAATCCGAGCGAAAACTCCAACGAGCCCCAAAATGGAAGCGTCCAGCCCGGTTGCCCCAAACCCAAGCGAACGCCGACGACGAGCAGGGTCAGCGCCACCACCGTCCAAACCAGCGCCAACTCCCGCTGAGTCGGCCGGTTCAAGGCAGTCAGCGGATTCTGCGCATCACCCAAGCGGCGGGTGGGTCGCCAACCTGCCGTCCGAGGCAGCGGCGAACACTCCGCCACCGGGTCTCGCCACACCCGCGGCAAGCGCCACGCCGCCAACGCCAAGAAGCCCCAGCCAACCAAGTGAGACTCCAGTAGCGACCGCCAGAAAAGCCCCGGGCGGGTCGCAAAATACCCGTCGCTGGCATGGACAAAGGGTTCCAATGGCCCCAACGCCCAGATCCAATCCCAGCCAGCGCTCCCTCCGTTTGCCCGGGCAAAATGGCCCGCAAGTGGAAGTCCAGCAGCCAACAGTAAGAGTCGGAGCCCACCCTTGAACAAGGCTTCGCCGCCCGTGGCCGCCGGCGTGCTCGCCGCGAGCCCAACGGCTACGGCAACCCACAGCAAGTTCACCAACACGAGCGCATTTCGCCAGAATTCACCCGCCGTCACCCCACCCAAAATCAGGCCAATGGCCAAGACCGGAAACACCGCCAACAAAGCCGTGGCCGCGCCCAACCCGGCCCCCACCAGCTTGCCAGCCAAGACGTCGAAGCTCGAAAGCTCGGTCAGAAAAAGGAACCCCAACGTGCCTTCGCGGCGTTCACCCGCGATCGCGTCCGCCGACAGAATCAACCCAGCCAAGGCACTGGCCAACGCGGCCAGAGTCACCAAAGAATGGAAGAGCGGAGCGCCCACGCTGCGCCCGACGCCGGCGCTGAACAACAGGCCAAAGAACCCCACGACCACCGCCAGCAGCCCCGCTGCCGCCCGGACACGAAACGTCAACCGCTGCCGCGAAGCGGCCAGCAGCTCCCGTTGCGCGACCGGCAGGAACGTCATCCGGCCCCAAGCCTACGGGACAGCGCCGTCGGAGCGCACGCACACTCTCAAATTACCCGTGCCCCTCTTCGTTTTCTGCGAGCCTCATTATCTGCCCCGTTCGACATGGACCGTGGATTGGTAGTCTGGCACCCCGCTGGCAGGATCCACCCGGCCCCGCGGCAAGATAACGTTACCCTCCGGCCAGTGAACCTGAAGGTTTCCCCGGGCTATGGGGGCCGGGAACACGGTGCCCAGAAATCGCCCGGTCTCGTTGACCAACTCAATGCGGTCGCCCCGGGCGAGGTGGAGTTCCGCAACGTCGTCCGGCGCCATAAATACGGCGTCCCGAGCGGCGCCGGTCAGCGGATCAATCTCGTCGTAGATGAGGGTGTTGAACTGCTTTCCTCGACGGGTGGAAACGGTGAAGGCTCGGGACTTACCCCCTGCCCCGCCTTGTCCCGCCGAGGGAGCGCATTCAGCCGGGGAGATATTTTGAGGCACCGCGACGACCTTGAAATGCGCCTTCCCGTCGGGCGTGGCGAATTGACCGTCATCGCACAGGCGCTCGCCTCCCCACTGAATGGCGTCGCCCGTCTTGGCGAGCCGCTCACAGCCGGCGTAGAACGGCACAATTTGAGCGATCTCAGCCCGAATCGCCGGCCCGGAATCGCAGCCGAGCAGGTGCGCCCGTTCTGGCCAAACGGCGGCAGCGAGGTCTCGGAGAATTCGCCATTCGGCCTTCGCCTCACCAACTTGCCGGGGAATTTCC
The DNA here is from genome assembly GCA_903821635.1 of uncultured Verrucomicrobiota bacterium. Lineage (GTDB taxonomy): Bacteria > Verrucomicrobiota > Verrucomicrobiia > Limisphaerales > UBA9464 > CAIWAH01. The sequence continues at coordinate 15,880 of CAIJLV010000155.1, forward strand.
GGCGAGAAGGCGACCCTGCGTTCGGTGGTCGTTTCCAACCCGCCGCCGTCCTGTTCGTAACGGGTCTTGGCCGGCAGCAGCAGGACTTCTTCCGCGGGATCGAGGAACATTTGATCGGTGAGGATGAGGTCCTGATGCACCCGGAGCGGCACCCGACTCAGGGCCGCGGCGACGTAGTCCGGCTCGGGGAGCGTGCGGAGAAAATTTCCACCCACGCAGTAGAGCACGTCCAACTGGCCGCGGGCGCTGGCTTCAACCATTTCGACGGCCGTCAAACCGGGCCAAGCCGGAATCGGAAACCCGTATGTCTCCGTGAGTTGGGCCACGTTAGCCGCCGTGAGTGGTTTACCGCCCGGCAAGGCAGTGGAATAGCAGCCCATCTCGGCCCCGCCTTGGACGGAGCTGTGCCCACGGATCGGCACCAACCCGTTCTTCGCGCGGCCGACGTAACCGCGCGCGAGTCCGAGATTGAGCACGGCTGACACGGCGTCACCCCCGTAAGAGTGCTGCGTGATGCCCATGCTCCA
>CAIJLV010000156.1 GCA_903821635.1 uncultured Verrucomicrobiota bacterium
CGGCTTCACCCGCTCCAATAGCGTCATCGCCTCCCCTGGACTCCCCGCCTCCCCGCACACTTCCAAATCCGCCTGCCCACCAATCAATTCACGCAATCCCACCCGCATCAGGGGGTGATCGTCTACCAAGAGCACGCGGCGACGGAGGGGGGGCCGGGACGAAGGCCGCCCTGAGGCCTTTACGCCGCTCTGCCCGGCCGAGGCGCTTGGTTTCAAAGCTGAAACCAAGCGGCTGTTTCGGGGTCGGGAACACATTGGGAGGGAAGGGATTTAGGGGGGTCGCAGCGAGGTGATTTTTTAGCAACGGGGCGGCGGCGCTGTCCACCCTTTTTAGGGGAGGAGAAAGCGAAAAACCTCAACTGCCACGGTCGGCGCCAGTCCCCAGCGAGCGCGCTGGAGCGCCGCTGGGGGGGCGCCGTCAGTCGGGTTACTCGGCGGCTTCGGCGGTGGCTGAAAGCTGGCCGGGCTTTTTGCGCCGCCACCGGCATTCCACCGTCACGCCCTGCCCCGGATTCGATTTAATGGTCAGCAGCGCGCCAATGAGATTGGCCCGTTGTTGCATCACGGCCAGCCCCATGCCTGAACCCGTTGGGCGCGGCTGGTCAGGCGCGGGCAGGCCTTGGCCGTTGTCGGTGATGCAGAGCCTGACCTCGGTTCCCCGCCGGCTCAGGCTCAGGGTGATCGTGCGGGCGTGCCCGTGCTTTAACGCGTTGTTCACCGCCTCCTGCGCGATGCGGTAGAGGTGCCCCGCGACCATCCCATCCGCCACCAGCACCGGCAGCGCACACCGGAACCGGCACTTTACTTGGCCCGCCCCGTCTGTCCTCCGCGCCAAATCCTCGAGTCCTTCCAGCAAGCCCCGGCCGCCCGGCTTCACCGGCGCCAAACCGCGCGCCAAGGTCCGGGTCTGCCCAATGGCTTCGCGCAGCAAACCGCTCAACTTCACCACCTGCGCTTCGACCCGCGGGTCGCTCCCAGCGAGTTCCTCTCGCAGCAGGTGGCTTAACAATTCCATCGCCGTCAGGTGCTGCCCCAAGCCGTCGTGGAGATCGTGCCCGATCCGTTGCTGCTCGCGCTCGCTGGCCTCCAGCAGTTCGACTTCCAGTTGCCGCCGCTCCGTGATGTCGCGAATGGCGACGATGACGCCGCTGACCTGCTGCTGGCCATCCCGCCACGGCGCGAAGCGCGGCGCCAACCAGCCGTGTTTCCCTTTTTCCGGCAAGTCGAAGTGGAGGTCGGGCGCGCCTGTGACTTCGCCCGCCAGCGCCCGGTCGAACAATTCGGCAAACCGCGGTTCGCGCAGGAGCGGAAAGACCTCGCGGGCGGGTCGGCCCACCACTTCGGAGGCGAGGTAGCCAGTGACTTGTTCCATGAACGGATTCCACACGACGAAGTTCGACTTTGCGTCGCACACCACGATTCCACCGGGCGCGCCTGCCACTGCTTGTTTGGAAAATTCGTGAGCTTCGCGCAGGGCCGCCGCGGTCTTCTGGCGCTCGATGAACTGGGCAATCTGGTTGCCGAGCGTCACGAACAACTGCAACAACTCTGGGGCCGGCTCGATCGCCCGGCGGCTCATGAACGCCATCACCCCCATCATCTGGTTGTTCAGCACGATCGGCAGCGCCAGCGCCGAACGGAGGCCGGCCCGAGTGGCCCTCGGTTTGCTGAAAAAGGCGCCCCAATGGCCCGTCGCCGGCTTCAACTGCGGCACGGCACACTTCGCCCTCGATTTCAAAAACGCCGCCAACTGGCGGCCGGGAGCGTGCCAACTATACGCCAACCGCAACGTCTGCGGCTCCGTCTGCTCTTCCCAATACTCGCCCACTTCCCATTCAAAGGTCTGGGCGAAGAGTTGCAGCAGTTGGGGCACGGTCTCGGCCAGGGTGCCGGCCTCGGCCAGATACCGGGCGGTCTCGTATTGTAGGCGGCGGCGTTGCTCTTCGTCCTTCTGCTCGGTGATGTCCTCGTCGATGCCCACAAAGCCGGCCTGCTGCCCCGCGGTATCCACGATGGCTTTTGCGAGGGTCCGCACCCACCGCACCTGCCCGTCCCGGCGCACGATGCGAAATTCATACACAAACTCCCGCTCCGCCTGCACCGCCTGCTCCCACTGGGCAAACAATCCCGCCCGGTCGGCGGGATGAATGACCCGGGTCCAGCCGTCGCCCAGACTCTCCTCCGGGCTCAGCCCACTCATCGCTTGCCACCGCGGGTTGGTGTAGGTGCATTGACCAGTCGTATCGGCCATGCAGATACCCATCGGCGAGGCTTCGCTGAGGGTGCGAAAACGGGCTTCACTGAGCCGCAGCGCTTCCTCCGCCCGTTTGCGCTCGGTGATGTCGTAGTTCACCCCCAGGAAACGTCCCCCGACCTTCGGCTTCGCCCCCGGTTTCGCACCGACAAAGCGCCCTAAACCGATCAGCCAGCGCTCCTCGCCATCCGCCCGCACGATCCGGAATTCCATGTGGCAATGCCCGGTTTGCAGCGCCGACGCCCAGTGCGCACGGACCTGTTTCAGATCCTCCGGATGGACGACGCGGAAGAACGCCTCCGGGCTGGCCGGCAAGGAATCTGGAGCCAACCCCAGGAGCTCAAATTCGACCGCATTCCAGTAGGTTTGACCGTCCTCGACGTTCACCTCGAAAATTCCCACTTGGCTCGCCTCCAGCACCAGCCGCAGCCGTTCTTCGCTTTGGCGCAGCGCGGCTTCCGCCTGTTTGCGCTCGGTGATGTCGCGCTGGACGGCGACCCAATTCGTATACCAACCCTGCTCGTCCGCCACGGGCACGAGGTCGATCTCCATCCAGAACTCAGTCCCGCTCTTGGTATAATTGATGAGTTCCGCCCGGACGGGCTCCCACGTGCGGAGGGCCGCCCGGATCCGGTCCAACTCGGTGCGGCTGGTTTTCGGCCCTTGCAAGAAGCGGGGTGATTGTCCCAGCGCTTCTGCGCGCGTGTAGCCGGTGTGGGTCACAAAAGCGTCGTTCACATACACGATCCGCGGGCCCGGCGCTGTGATCGGCTCGGCTTCGGTGATGATGACGATGTCCTTGAGCCGGGAGATGCAGGTTCCCAGCAGGCGAAGCTGCGTTTCCGCCTGTTTGCGCTGCGTGAGGTCGCGCCCGAAGCCCGTGAAAATTCGGCGGCGACCCAATTGCACCTCGGCCACCGACAGCTCCACCGGTAAGGTGCTGCCGTCCCGGCGGTAACCGGTGACTTCGCGCCCGTGGCCGACCCAGTTCCGCCCTTGGCCACGGACCGGCACCAAATCCTGAGCGGGACGCTTGCCGGGCAGCGCCGGGATCAGGTCGCTGAGCGGTTTCCCCAGCAACTCCGCCGCGGGGTAGCCAAACAGTTGCTCGGCCGCCTGATTGCCGGACTCGATGACCCCGCGCTCGTCGAAGGTGAGAATGGCGTCGGTCGCCGTATCCAGCACGGCGCGAAGCCGAGCCTCCTGTTCTGCCAGAGCGACCTCCGCCCGCCGGCGTGGGGTGATGTCCAGGTGCGATACCACCGCGCCTCCTCCCGCCGTGGCGAGCGGCGTGACCAGTAGGAGAAACCAATGATCCGCCGCCGCCGTGTGGCAGGGATATTCGAGGGTGAAACTGGGCTGGGTCCGCTGCAAAACTGCCTTGATGCCCGCCGCTGCCAACTGGGCTTCCGGCGGCAGGGGAAGCCCGGACTCACAGAGGCTCAAGTAATTGTCGCCCACCTGGATTTGCCAGCAGGCGGAATCGGGATTCGCCCGCGCATACCGGATCCACGCCTCGTTGAGGGCAAGGATGTTGCCGGCCGGATCTAGCACCGCCAGATGCTCGCTCAGGGAGGACAGAATGCCGTGGTTTAGGGCGGCGCTGGCTCGCAAGGCGGCCTCCGCCTGCTTGCGCTCCGTGAGGTCGGTGAGGCTCGTGCGGCACCAGAAGCGGCCCGACTCTTCGTCCACTTGGCGCACGCTCTGTAGCAACACCGGCAGCGGTTGGGCGTGTTTGCGGGCCAAGCGCACTTCCGTCACGGCCCGCTGCCCGTTTGTCACCATCTGGGCGAGGTATTCGCGGAATGGCTTGAGGTCTTCCCGCACGACGTGCAGGTGAAACGGCACCCTCAGGAGCCGGGCCCGTTCGGAGCCTAACATGCCGGCGGCGGTGAGGTTCAACTCCCGGATCACCCCCTTGTCATCCAAGGTCACGTAGCCGACCGGCGCAAAGTCGTAGAGGTCGGCGTAGCGGTCGCGAGAGATTTCGACCAAGTGCTGCGCCTCACGGAGTTCCCAGTTCTGCGTCTCCAACTCGACTTGGTGGGTCTGCAATTCCTCCACCAGCCGCGCGTGTTCGCCGGCGCCCTCGGCCGGGGTCGAGCCCGCTTCCAACGCCTGGAGCCGCCGGATCAACTCCGCCTTGGACATTCGCCCGTAGTGCTTCATGCGGGCCCCATGCCTTTCGCCTCCTCAATCGCCAGCAAGATCCACTGGTCTTGGTTGTCTTCGGCGGTCACCCGGCGGGCGTTTAACCAGAATTTCTTCCGGCCGCCGCCGGGGAGGTCCACGTCCAACTCGAAATTTTCGAAGCGCGAATTCCGGGGCAGGACTTGTTCGAGCAATTGCCGGAGGCCGGAGCTGCTCCAATGCGGCTGGCCGAGGTCGTAGATGAACCGGCGTTCCGTCTCCTCCCGGCGGGTCTGGAACAGCTCGTAATACGCCCGGTTGGCCTGCTTGACCCGGAGCTCGCCATCGAGCACGAGCAACGGTTCGCGCACCGTTTCGATCACTGCCTCGGCAAATTCCCGCGCCTCCCGGGCCTGCACCATCGCCCGGCGCACCGAGTCAATGTCCACCAGCGCGAGGATGACGCCGTCGATCTTATTTTCGAGGGTGCGGTAGGGCCGGATGCGCAGCGAATGCCAGCGCCCATCCCGCGCCTGCACTTCGATTTCCCGGGGAGTCAGCGAGTCCACGACGCCCGCAATCAAGTGCTCGAAATCCGGCACGACTAGATTCGGCCGCAGATCGGTCAACGGCCGCCCCACGTCGGTCGGAATGAGATTCAGCAACCGCTCCGCCGGCGGGGTGAAGCGGCGAATGCGCAACTCGCCGTCGAGGATGACGATGGGGATCTGCACGCTGTTGAGCAGGTTGACCAAATCATTATTCACGCACCCCAACTCGGTGTTCCGCGTGTGCAGCTCGTCGTTGACCGTGGTCAGTTCCTCGTTCGTCGATTGCAACTCCTCCTTGGCGGTCTCCAGCTCTTCGTTGGTGCTCTGCAATTCCTCGTTGCTGGAAAGGATTTCTTCATTCGCCGATTGCAGCTCCTCGTTGGCCTGTTCGTGGTCCCCGATGATGGCCTGGAGATACTCCTTGGTGGCGGTCAACTCTTGGCGCAACTGCGTGAGCACCTTGTCCGCCCCGGCGGCACTCTTGGGGGCGGATCGCCCCCCCGACTCCGGCAGCGCCGCAGCCGTGCGCGGCCCGAACTCTTGGAACAAAACCAGAAAACAATCGGCGGTCCCGACGGTCTTGGGTTGGAGCGGAATGACTTCGAGGTTCACCTCGTGGACCCCGTCGCTGGATTTCAACTGCACCGCGTCGCGCCGGACGGGGAGGTGGTGCCGCTTGGCTTCATTGAGGGCCGCCCGGAGGTCCAACTGGAGACCGTCGCGCGCCATCTTCAGCAGGTTCAGACTGGCCATGCCCGCCGCCGGTTCCAGATAGCGTCCGGTCTGACCGCGGAATTGCAGGATGTCCAAGCGGTCATTCACCACGACGCCCGCCGGGGTGTATTTGCCCAGCACGATGCGGTCGGCTTCGCGCTGATAATCGAAGCCCCCGGCCAGCGTGGTTTCCGTGGGTTTGGCCGGGGCCGCCGACTCCGTGGGGCGGCGTAATCCCAGTTCAAACGCGACGTGGTGCGCCGCGGGCTTGCGCTGGTAGAGCTTGTGCCGGCGATCGGCGAGCGCGAACAAGTCGGCAAAGCCCCCGATGGTCTCCGAACTGCCCAGCAGCAACAGGCCCTCCGGTTTGAGGGCGTAGTGAAACGTGGGCATGATCTGCTTCTGCAAGGCCGGTCCAAAGTAGATGAGCAGGTTGCGACAACTAATGAGGTCGAGCTTGGAAAACGGCGGGTCGCAGGTCACATCCTGCCGCGCAAACACGCACAGATCGCGGACCACTTTGCTGATTTGGAAGCCGCTGTCGTGCGGGACGAAAAAGCGCCGCAGCCGCGCCGCCGACACATCCGCCGCGATGCCCGTCGGATAGAGCCCGGCGCGCGCCTTGTCGATGGCCGGTTCGCTGATGTCGGTGGCGAAAATCTGGATCGGCACGTTCGCGCCCTTGGTGCCGAGAAATTCGAGCAACGCAATGGCCAGCGAATACGCCTCCTCACCGGTGGAGCAACCCGGCACCCAGACGCGAATCGGGGTGCGCGGCGGCCGCTCCTTCAAAAACCGGGGAAAGACCTTTTTCTTCAACACTTCGAACACCTCCGGTTCGCGGAAGAAACGCGTCACGTTGATCAGGAGATCCTGGTAGAGCGCGTCCACCTCAGCCGGGGTCTGCTTGAGGTAACGGACGTAGTGGGCGAGGGAATCGAGCTTGTGCAGCAGCATCCGCCGCGCGATCCGGCGCTTGAGAGTCGTCGGCTTATAGAAGGAAAAATCCACACCCGTGGCCGCCCGCAGGAGGATGAAGGCTTTGTTCAAGTCCTCCTCACTCTCCGGCAGGGGATCCTCCGCCCGGCTCGTCGGGGCGAGGGCCACGTAGGGGTGGCGACCCAAGCGCGCCAATTCCTGGGCAATGCCGGCCGGCGACAGCACCAGATCGACGACCCCCGCCACCACGGCGCTGTGGGGCATGCCGCCGTATTTTGCGGACTTTTCATCTTGGGCAAACGTGAGCCCGCCCTCGGCTTTGATCGCGCGCAACCCCTCGGTGCCATCGGAAGCGGTGCCGGAAAGAATGACGCCAATGGCGCGCTTCTTTTGGTCCGCGGCGAGGGAGCGGAAGAAGAAATCCACCGGCAGATGTTGCCCCCGCGATTCGGTGCGCGGCATGAGGCTCAAACGCCCGTGCAAGACAGCGAGGTTGGTATTGGGCGGAATGACATACACGTGGTTCGCCTCCAGGCGTTGCCCGTCGCGCGCTTCCTGGGTCGGCAGCGGGGTCGTGTGCGAAAGCAGTGCCGCCAGCATGCTTTCGTGCTTCGGATCCAAGTGCTGCACGAGCACAAAGGCCAACCCGGTGTCCACCGGGAGCGCCCCCAAGAACTGCGTGAACGCTTCCAATCCGCCCGCGGACGCGCCAATGCCGACAATGGGAACACTGGGAACTTTGCCGCGCACCCCGGGGGCTTTACTAGGAGTGGGTGCCGCACGCTTGATTGGCCGGGCTGAGCGTTTGGGAGAGGCGGATTCTTTCAAAGCCATGCGCGAGAAAAGTGCCCAGCCCGTTCGGCGCTGGCAACTGGGGCAGCGAGCCAAACCTCAGTTTGCGGCCCGAGCGGCCGCCGGCCGCCCCACCTTTGCCCAGGAAAAGCAGTCGCCCACCGCGGCGGCACCGCGGTCACAGCTAAACGAAGCTCGGAATCCATCGACGGTGGGTCAGGCGGTGGCGGCATTGCCGCCTAGAAAATCCATGCCAGTCAGGCGGGCGATGGCTTGCAAGTAGCTGTGCAGTAGCGACGGCCCCGGCGGGGCGACCTCGGGGTTGGCGCAGAGCGCCACCAAGGCGCCCGGGCGATCCGAGGGCCGGTCGGCAACCCAGCGGGCGACCCAACTCCGCGCTTCGGGCGGCAGTTCGCCGTGATCGTGAGTGGCGAACAGAATCAGGTCGGCGTTCGTCGCTGCGACTGCCATCTCATTGAAGAGCACTGGCAGTCGCAGCCCATCAAACTTGCACAACTGAATGTGCGCTTCATCGCCGGGGACGAGTCGGTCGATGAATTCCTTGGCGTAATACCCAGCCGGGCGGTCTTCGTAAGCCAGCACGATGTTTAAGCGGGCCGGCGGTGAGCTTTCCGACTGAGGTTCAAAAGGGGGGGAAGCGGGACACTTTTGCGGAGCGCGCGGGGCCGCTGAGGAGGGGGGAAGCGACCTTGGAAAGACTTCAGCCGCCGGAATTTGGCCGGGCCTAGACAGGGCGGGATGAGGACTGCGCATGGCCAGAGCGTCGCGCCCGCGAGCGAGGGCAAGCAATCGGGGCCACGCCGCGGTCTGCCTAGGTGGAACCCCTAGGCACCGCCGCATTCGCCCGGGTTACGTCGGAGAGCCGACCCCAATTAACAACTGCCTCGCCGAGGCCAAGACTGGGGGCACCTCAAGCACCTCCGGGTGATCGAAACCTGTGAAAGCCCCCCTATGAACGCGAACGGAAATCTGATTCATACCTTGGCCCAGTCGGAAATGTTCACCGAATACGCCCGCGCCTACGGCGACGCGATCGGCCTGCCCCTAACCCTGCGCCCGGTGGAAACCTGGCAGTTGCCCGGCCGCGGACGACGCTGGAACAACTCCTTCTGCGCCCTCATGGCCACCCAGAGCAAGAGCTGCTCCGCCTGCCTCCAGTTGCAGGAGCAACTGGCTCAGGGCGCCATGCACGGCCCCGCCACGCTGACCTGCGCCTATGGCCTGTCCGAGACGGCGGTGCCCGTGCAACTCGGGAACCAAACCATTGGCTTTTTGCAAACCGGCCACCTGCTCCGGCAAAAACCGACCGAAGCCACTTTTCAACGCGTGGCCAACGTGGTGGCAAAGACCGGCGCCACGGTGGATCCCGAAAAACTCCGGGCCGCCTACTTCCTCACTCCGGTCGTGTCGGACCGCAAACTGGAATCCGTGACCCGGCTGCTCACCACCTTCGCCGAACACCTTTCCATGCGGGGCAACCAATTGGCCGTGCTGTCGGCCAACTCGGAACTGCCCCTGATCACCAAGGCGAAGGATTACATCCAGACGCACCTCGGCGAAGTCCTCTCGCTGGGGCGGGTCGCCGGGGCCGTGCACGTCAGCCCCTTTCACCTGTGCAAAAAATTCAAGAAGGCCACGGGCATCAACTTCACGGAATACGTCGCACGCGTGCGGACCGAGAAGGCGAAGAATCTGCTGCTCAACCCCAACTTCCGGGTCAGCGAAACCGCCTACGAGGCCGGCTTTCAATCCCTGACCGATTTCAACCGGGTCTTCAAAAAACTCGTGGGCCAATCTCCGACCGGTTACCGGGCCCAACTGCCTTCCCTTGCCCGCACAGGCAGCGCCCGCACTACCGCCCGCCGCGGCCGCCCACTGCGCCGGGCCCGGCGTGAAGCCACCCCCGCCGGACCCGCGGGCGGCGTCGAATACCCCGGGTCCCGCACCGGGGAAACCACGGTGGTAGCGAGTGCGACCACCCACGGCTGAGGGTGCTCCCGTGGGCGCCGGTCCCGGCTAGACTCCCCGGGGCAACCGCGGCCGGACCGCGCCCCACCTCCACCGGCTCGATTCAGCCCCGGGGACCGACAACCGCGCCACGCCACACCGCGTATGAACTGGTCGGACTTACCCAGCGCACTGGTGTTGACGCTGGCCCTCGGGGCGGCCGGTTGTTCTTCCCTCCTGCCCAGTTCGCAAGCGGTGGCCCGGTCCAAGTGGAATTCCTTCCAAGAAGCCAAAGCGGACTTTGACCGGATCGTGCCCGGGTTGACCGCCACCAACGACCTCGCGGCGCTGGGCTTCGATCCGGCCACGAATCCCAACGTCCGAATCCTGACCTACCTCGACGTCATCCAACGGTTCATGCCCCACCCTTCGATCACCCAAGCGCAACTGGACAGTTCCGTGCGCACCTTCATCGAGCAACGCGAGCGGGGCGACGCCTGGGAGATCGAAGTTAACCACACCCGCTCTCAACGCTACGGAAACGCTTGGCTCGACGTGGCCGGCTTTGTGAAGAAAACCCACGAGACCGGCTGGGGGTTCAAGGGCCTATTGCTCATCAGCGAGGGTCGGGTGGTTTACAAACTGTTCTCGGGACAACCCAAACTCGACCGCTCCGAAAAACGCGTGCGTCCCCTCGGGCCCCTCCAAGAACTGGACAGCGCCCTCGTCCGAGCCGCGGAACGCAGCAGCCGGTGAACGGGCCGCCCCTTTCGTCGGGCCCAACCGGGAAAAGGGGTGGGATCGCCCCTCGCCCCAGCCCCCTTGAGTGGGAATCGGTCACGCCGCCCCACGCCGCCAGCGCGACCAGTCTCCCCAGTCGCCGGCGCCATCCGGCCGCCGAAAGTGGGCCGCTTCAGGGCGCGTAATAGCGGTAGTAGGGGGCGGGATCGAGTTGGTTGTAACGTGGGTGCAGAAACGCCACCAAGTTGATCATCTGTTCCACCGTCATGGTCGAATTATACTCGGGCATCGGGGAGCGTTTCGGGTCTTCCAATTTCTTCGCGTCAAAGCCCGGCGCCAAACCGTGGGTGGGATTGATGATGGCCGTAACCAACTCGCCGTAGGAACGGACCTTGGTTACCTCGCCCCCGATGGTGACGTCGAAAGGAGCTTTGGAACCCGGGGCGGGCAGTTCGACGCCATGGACCTTGTGGCAGGAATGACACTGCATACTGAGGAACGCGGCCTTCCCTTTTTCGGTGTCGCCATCGGGTAGTCTGAATCCTTGGCCCGATTTCGGGCCGACTTCGCAGCCGGTTAGGAAGAGGGTGGCGAGCAGGCCCAAGGCCCATGAGTGAGGCTTCATAAAAGGGGGCAAGGAAAACGCCGTCTGGGGCCGCCCAATCCGGGGGGCGGAATCGGCGACCCCAACGGCCGGTTGGTTACTGGATTTTGACTTCGATGGCTTTGGGCTTGGCGTTCGGATTCTTGGGCAGATGCACATGCAGCAGGCCGTCCTTGAACTCCGAGGTCACTTTGGTCGCATCCGCATCGTCCGGCAGCGTGAAGCTGCGCTCAAAGCTGCCGTAAGCGCGCTCGATGCGGTGGAACTTGACCCCCTTCTCTTCCTTCTCGGACTTGCGCTCGCCGGTGATGCTCAGGACGCCCTCTTCGACGCGCACCTTGAGGTCTTCCTTCTTCACTTCGGGCAGCTCCGCCTTGACCAAGTATTCCCGGTCATCCTCGGTGACATCCACCAAGGGCGCCCACTCGGTCACGGTCATGGACTCATTGGCCTCCGGGGCCGTGGCGATGGACCGGAACAGTTGATCCATGCGGTTCTGCATGCGTTCCATTTCCCGGAATGGGCTCCAGCGCGCCAGTGGTTGCCATTCCTGCAATTCTTCGGATCTCCGAAACGGATTCCATTTGGTCAGTGTGCTCATAATTTGATCATCGTTGTTCCAGCGGTCTTGATTTTAGTCCCGGAAAAGGCCCGCTAGGCTACCGGCTCCGGGGATGATGGGTTGCTTGGCCAACGCCCGTCGCCGGGCCGCGCCAGAGAGTCGTTCCCTCGGCTAAAAAATCGGCGAACGACGCGTCGGAGAACGGTGACTGACCCGAGGACGCACGGTGGGTTTGAGCGCCGACTTCCGCTCCCGGGCGGGGGCTGGCGCCGGGTGGGACCGAGGCTGGGGCACGGCCGCGGCCGGGGGCCGGAGCGACAGCACGGTGAGCGGCCGACGCTGTTCGGCGATTTGCTTTTCGGCAGCCAGCCAATGCGTGAGTTCACAGCCGGTAGGACGGCCGCCCTGTTCCCAAAGTTCCCGGGCCAGGCAGGCAATCGCTTCGTGTTCGTTGGGAGGGGTGGAGGTGTTCATGAGGGCTCAAACCAAGCTTGTTTTCGGTTCAGTGTTTACCGGGAAGGAATCATGGGCGCTTACCAGAACTGGACTGCGGGGGAACTGCGTCCACGCCGACTCAGGCACAGAGCACGGCGGGCCAACTGTAGCTGGGGCGGAGAGCGACCCCTTCGACCTTCGTCGCCTTCGCCTCCTGCCAACCGTCGGAATAACACCAAAAGTCCATGCCCCGCCGGGCCGCGACTCGGCGCAGTTGCGACCGGAGATTCCCCGCGGAAGTCTCGGGTTCATCCGCCGGAATCAAGAACGCCATCAGCGCGCCCCACATCATGGGGCGAACGGTGGCCCAGCGCTCGATCCATTGGTTCACGTCGGCGGGCAACTCCCCCGCCTCTCGGGCGGCGACGATCACGATCTGGGCTTCGGCGGCCTCCAGCGCCGCGAGGTTGCAGAGCGCCGCCGAGCCCAGCATGTCGAAGGTCCACACGACGCGCTGCACCGAGTGGGAGCCATCGAATTGGCCGACGATCCCATCCACCAATCGGCGCGTGCGGGTGCAGGTTTCGAAGTCTTGGCAGGCGACCAAAACCTTGACCTCCGGTTTACCGCGTGACGCGGCGACGACCGGCCCCAAAGCACGGTCGTTAATCGGGCTGTCGTCACTCACGGCGGGGGTGAATTTCATGCTGATAGCATGGGCTCAACCCCAACGTGTCAGCCATCGGCAGCGCGCCGCATTGTGAATCGGGAACGGACCACGGCCCCGCCGGTATTTCCCTAGCCAACGTCGGGGCCATTTCCGGAGCCACGGCCCGCCCGGCCGCCGCCTTAATCCGGGCGCTTGCTCAGTCGAGGGTTAATTGGAGGTTCCCGGCCGCCGTCCGGCAAAGCCCCACAAAGGTTTCCTCAGCCAGCGTGAGCCGCCGGCCACGCCAATGCAGGATACCCCAGTCGCGCTTCAGTTTCCGCCGGCCCAGGGGCAGCGCCACGAGGGAGCGGCTGCGTAATTCCTCCTGCACGACCCACGGGGTGACGATGCTCACCCCGAGGCCTAGCTTAACCATCTCCTTGATCGCTTCCATCGAGCCCAACTCGATCACGGTGTTAAGCACCACCTCCTCCTTGCGGAAGTAGTCGTCCACGATCCGAAACGTGTGCGAGCCCTTGCGGTAGATGATCAGGCTTTGTTTGGGAATCTCGGCGCGGTTCACGGCGCCGGCTTGGGCCCACGGATGCAACGGCGACGTCAAGAACACGAGCTCGTCCGAAAACAACGGCAGGAAGTCGAACCGCTCGTCGGGCGTATGCTGCAAGCCGACGGCGAGATCAATCTTCTGCCGTTCCAAGCCGAGGACCAGTTCCCGGCTGTCGCCCGGTTCCACCTGGATGTGACTTTGGGGGAAGCTCTCCTTGAACTCCCGCAACACCGGCGGCAGCAGCACGGTGCAAATCGTGGAAGTGGCGCCGATCCGCAGCCGGCCGCGCCCCCACTTGCCGAGTTGCTCGATGCCTTCACGCGCCGCCTGCATCTCGTGCAGCACCACGAGGGCGTGTTTCAGTAAATGTTCACCCGACTGCGTGAGCATCACCTTCTTGCCCACCCTGTCCAAAAGCCGACAGCCAATATCCGTTTCCAACGCCTTGATGGAATGGCTGACGGCCGACTGGGTGAGAAAAAGTTCGCGGGCGGTCTGCGTAAAACTGCCCGTGCGGGCGAGGATAACGAACGCCTGCAACTGCCTGCTATCAAGGGGACCTTTCATCAATGAATGAGCTTCATCTAAACCAACTGAACTTTGCGCAGCACTCATTCGGCCAAGTTCGATAAACGGCACCATCCTCGCTCACTCAGGTTCAGAACGAACTATGAGTGCGCGAATTCGAACACCTGCCGCCCGGGAACTCCGGCCGAAACCTCGCCAGGCCCCGATTCGCCTCGGCTTCGTGCCGCTCTCCGACGCCGCCCCGCTGATCGTCGCGCAAGAATGGGGTTTATTTGCCCGCCACGGCTTGGAAGTCCGGCTGAGCCGCGAACTGGGCTGGGCGAGCATCCGGGATAAGTTGGTGCATGGGGAACTCGACGGAGCCCACGCCCTCAGCACCTTGCCCGTGGCACTGGCCCACGGCTTCGGCTGCGTGAAAACTGAAGCCGTCGCCGGCCTCATCCTTAATCTACACGGCAACGCCATCACGCTGAGCAACGACCTGTGGCGCTGCGGGGTGCGGGATTTGCCTTCCCTGCGGAGTTTCCTCAACGCCAACCGCACCCGCCGCACGCTCACCCTGGGCACGGTGTCGGCCAGTTCCACCCATTCTTATCTGCTGCGTTCCTGGTTCCAACGCGCCGGGGCCACCTTTGACACGGACGTGCGCCTCGTCGTGGTGCCGCCGCCCCAACTGGTGGCTAACCTTGCGGCCGGCCACCTCGACGGCTTCTGCGCGGGCGAACCGTGGAACAGCCTCGCCGTCGCGGAAGGTCACGCCTGGGTGGCGGCGACCAGCGCCGACCTCGCACCCAACCACCCGGAAAAAGTCTTCGTCGTGCGCGCCGATTTCGACGCGGCACGGCACCCCGAACACCTCCATCTGCTCGCCGCCCTGCTCGAAGCCTGTGAACTGTGCGACCGGCCGGAAAATCACGACGCCATCGCCCGCCTGCTCGCCGGCCCGCGTTACCTAAACCTGCCCCTCGAAGTCGTGCGCCAAGGCTTCTCGGGCCGCTTCGAGGCCGGCCAAGGCCGCACGCTCGCCGGCGACCGGTTGATCTTTCAACGCGACGACGCCAACGCGCCCACGCCCGACAAACTCGCTTGGATCGCCCGCCACCTGCTCGAAGGCGTCGCCCCGAAACCCTTCACGCCGACGCAGCTCGGCCAACTCTTCCGCCACGATCTCTTTCTCGAAGCTCAAGCTCTGGTTGCCACCCCTGAATCCCATGGAAACGAAAATGAAGTCCGCCTCCTCACTGCCTGAAACCTCCCGCCGCCGCTTCCTAAAGCAGACGGCCGCCGGCGCTCTCCTCGCCGGCCTGCCCACGGGCTGGGTCGGGAGCGTCTTTGCCGATGACTCGCCGGAGACCACCAAACTCCGGTGCGGCATCATCGCGCTGACCGACTGTTCGCCGTTTGTCGTCGGGGCCGAGAAAGGCTTCTTCAAACAACACGGGTTGGACGTGACCATCGCGAAGGGGGCCAACTGGGCCGCCATTCGCGACGCCCTTTCGTCCGGCGACAACCAGTTCACCCATATGCTCATCGGCATGCCACTCGCCAGCACGATGGGCCTGCTCGGTTCGCCCAAAAAGCCGATGATCATCCCTTGGCTGGTCAACCGAAACGGGCAGGCCATCACGCTCAAAGCCGATTGGAAGGGCAAGGTCGGCGCCGATCCCAAGGCGCTGAAACCCTACGTGGACAAGGCCAAATCCCTCGGTGAGCCGCTGTCCTTCGCCATGACCTTCCCACCGGGAACCCACGCGATGTGGATGCGCTATTTCCTCGGAGCCGGGGGGATCAACCCCGACAAGGACGTGTCCCTGATCACAATTCCACCGGCCCAGATGGTGGCCAACATGAAGGTCGGCAAGATGGACGGTTTCTGCGTCGGCGAGCCGTGGAATGCCCGGGCCATCGCGGACAAGATCGGCTTTACCGCCGTGACCACCCAAGACCTCTGGCAGGATCATCCGGAAAAGGTCTGCGCCTTCACCGCGGAATTTGCCGACAAGAATCCGAAGACCGTGAAGGCGGTGCTCAAGGGCCTGCACGCGGCGAGTGTCTGGCTCGACGACCTGAACAACCGGCCCGAGCAATGCGCCATCGTCAGCAAACCCAACTACATCAACTGCCAGAAGGAAATCATCCTCGGCCGCCTGCTGGGCAAACTCGACTACGGCGACGGGCGCGTGGTGGAAGACAAGTTCCCGATGCACTTCAGCCAGCGGAACTGCAATTTCCCGCAACCGGCCTACGCCAAGTGGTGGCTCAC
>CAIJLV010000157.1 GCA_903821635.1 uncultured Verrucomicrobiota bacterium
ATGATCGCTACATGATGCGGGTGCTGGAGATGCATGAAACGCTCAAGATTTTGCAGCAAGCCCTACAGCAAATTTCAGAAGGGCCGATCATGGATCCCAAGGCCAAACTTCGGGGTTTCCGCCCCAAGGTTGGTGAGTCCTACGGCCGGATCGAAAGCCCCAAGGGCGAGCTCGGGTTTTACCTCATCAGTGATGGGGGGGCGAATCCGTATCGCTACCGCGTGCGGCCGCCCAGTTTGATCAATTTGACCATTCTCGAAGACATGTGTCTGGGGCGTTCCATCGCGGATGCCGTGATCATTCTTGGTAGTGTGGATATTGTTTTGGGGGAGGTGGATCGATGAAGCCTCACTTCCGAGTATTTATCAGGTCACGTTCACAGTCGCGCCCCGGCCGGCTGCGGGCCGTCGACTGGGACGGCAATTCCAGCACGGGAAATTCTCCATGATCGGCATTGGCATAGTGAAGGGGCTGGTTCAAACCGCGAAAAACCTCATCGGCACTTACACCGACAAGGAGCGGCTCGTCACCATCGAGTATCCTGAGGAGCGACAGCCGCTCACCGAGGCGACCCGGCAGTTTCCCTTTCTGGTTTATGACGGTGACGATCCGATGAAGGGGCTGCGCTGCACCGCCTGCCAGATCTGCGAAAAGGAGTGCCCGCCCAAGTGCATTTACATCGTCAAGAGCAAGGACAAGCGGGTGGACTACAAGGGGCAGAACCAGTTCTACCCAGCGATCTACGACATCGACTATTCGGTCTGCATGAGCTGCCAGATCTGTGTTGAAGTGTGTCCCTTCGAGTCCATCAAGATGGATACGGCGTTCGAGCTCTCAACGGCCGACCGTTTCGGCGGCTTGCTCGTCAACAAACACCAACTCGCCAAGTCCAACACCCATTATCATCAAATTCATCCCACCGAGGCCGCAGCGTCCGACGAGGCGATGAATCTCGAACGCGCCAAAGCGGCGGCCAAAGCCAAGGCCGACGTCGAGGCGAAGGCCAAAGCGGCCGCCGCTAAGGCCGCGGCCACACCCACGGCCTCGCCGGAAGCGAGCCCGGAATTGCCCAAACCCGCCGCTGCGCTGCCGAAAATGCCGATGTAATCCCGCTCCTGCATGGCCTCGCTCGATCAAATTTTTGTCACGCTCAAGGAACAGCTCGTCCAACTGTTCCCAGCGGTCCTGCAACCCTACGTGGGGGTGCTATTGTCCATTGTCGCCATCATGGCGGTTTTCCCGGGCATCTTCGCCCTGACCACCGTTGTCGAGCGCAAGCTGTTGGCGCGGTTTCAGAACCGCCCCGGCCCCAATCGGGTCGGTATTCCGCTCACGAAGATTCGCCTCGCTGGGTTCGGGCAGTTCGCGGCGGATGGCATTAAATCTCTGACCAAGGAGGATATCATTCCTCGCAACGCCGATCGGAAGGTCCACTTCATCGCGCCCTTTGTTTTGGTGGTGCCCGCGTTCCTCGCGCTGTCGGTGCTGCCCATCGGTCGGAACATGACGGCACTCGATTTTCCGGAGACCGGGTTGTTGTTTTTCTTCGCCATCGGGGCAGCTACGGAGCTCAGCGTCTTTATGGCGGGTTGGTCGAGCCGCAACAAATACTCGCTTCTGGGCGCCATGCGCGGAATCGCTCAGATGCTCAGTTACGAGATTCCCCTCATCCTGTCGTCGCTCACCGTGGTGATGATGGTCGGCTCGCTGTCGCTGGTGACCATCGTTGAGCGACAGACCAGCGTGCAGTGGGGGTTTTTCCATAGTTGGCATGTCTTTACGCCGTGGGGTTTTGCCGGCTTTCTCTTGTTTCTGACAGCCGCCTGCGCTGAGGCGAATCGAACGCCGTTTGACCTGCCGGAAGCGGAGTCTGAACTGGTTGCTGGTTATTTCACCGAATACTCCGGGTTTAAGTTCGCCCTGTTCTTTCTCGGCGAATATCTGGGCATGTTTGCGATCAGCGGCGTGGCCATTTCGCTGTTCCTCGGGGGCTGGAGCGCCCCGTTTACGTTCCTCGACTGGGTTCCCTCTTGGCTCTGGTTCTTTGGCAAACTGTTCGCCTTCATTTTGTTCTTCATCTGGCTCCGAGGGACGCTGCCGCGACTCCGCGTGGACCAACTCATGAACCTCGCTTGGAAGTTCATGCTGCCCATGTGCCTCCTCAATCTGTTGGTCGTCGGGGTCTGGCACTTTACCGCCGAGTGGAACGAACTGCTCCGCTGGTCGCTCGCCACGGTGCTGCTGGCGGGCCCCTATTGGCTGTTTAGCCGAAGCTTCGAAGCCCGCTTTAAACCCCGAACCTATCGTTATGCTGCGGATTCCCCCGCGGCCCCGGTGGTCGCCCCGGTTGCTCCGCAGGTGCCAATCTGAACGCGCCATGAATTTTATCTTTGCCATCTTGGCTGGGCTGACTGTGGGCGCCGCCTTCGCTGCGATGACGCTACGGAATCTGGTGCATTGCGCGCTCTGCCTGACGGTTTCGCTCATTGGCTTAGCGCTGCTCTATTTGCAACTGGGCGCCGAATTCGCCGGCTTCGTCCAGGTTCTGGTTTACGTCGGCGCGGTTGCAATCCTGATCCTGTTTGCCGTGCTGCTGACCCGTGGTGGCGAAGCCCCGGTGGGGCGGATCACTAATTCGCTTGGCGCCGGACTGCTCGTTGCCGCCGCGGTGTTCGGAGTGTTGGCGTGGGCGATTATCGGTAGTTCCGCCCTCAAGGCGCTTCCCAAGGAAACGCCCCAACCCGCCTTGTTGGTGAAGGCTGTGGGCGACAAACTGATGGGTGAATTTGTGCTGCCGCTGCAAGGCATCGCCCTGCTGCTGACCGCCGCTCTGCTCGGCGCTGTCGTGATCGCGATGCGCGAAAAATCTTCCCCCGCCGGAGTCGCTGTCGATTCGCGATCCGCAACCCGCAACCCGTAATGACTCCGCTTGCCGCCTACCTCCTCGTCAGCGCCCTGCTGTTCGCCATCGGCTTCGCCGGCGCGCTGACCCGCCGCAACTCCATCCTCGTGCTAGTGGGCGTGGAACTGATGCTCAATGCGGCCAACCTGAACTTCCTCGCCTTCTGGCGCTACGGCCCGAACCCGGAGGCGCTCACCGGAGTGATGTTCGTCCTCTTCGCCATCGCGGTCGCCGCTGCCGAAGCGGCCGTGGGCTTGGCGCTGATCATTGCCATCTACCGTCACTATTGCTCCAGCAACGTGGAAGATGTGGCGACGATGAAGGGCTGACATGAAAGGCATTATCAACAGTCTCTGGCTCATCCCCGCGCTGCCGTTGCTGGCGGCGGGAATCATCGCGCTAATGAAGCGTCCGCAGCGCAAGCCGGCCGCGGCCTTGGCCATCGGTTCGATGGCGCTGGCGTTCCTCGTTTCCTGCGTGGCGTTCGTGGCCACGTTGCAACCCGAGGCGGGGAAGGGGGCGGTCCAACTGACTCACAATTTCGCCTGGTTCGATCTCGGTGGTTCCGCGCTCCGGTTGGGCTGGCTGTTGGACCCATTGACTGCCGGCATGCTCGTCATGGTCACGTTCGTCGGCTCGCTGATCTTCATCTTCAGCGTCGGCTACATGGATCACGACGAGAACCTTACCCGCTTCTTCGGGTTCCTCGCCCTGTTCGCCGCCGCAATGCTCGGCCTGCTCATCGCTAACAACCTGCTGTTCCTCTTCATGTGTTGGGAGCTGGTTGGCGTGGCGTCGTATCTTCTCATCGGCTTCTGGTTCCACAAACCGAGTGCGGCGGCGGCGGCCAAAAAGGCGTTCATCACCACGCGCATCGGCGACCTCGGGTTCTTCCTCGGTATCGTGTGGCTCTACCACGAGACCGGCACGCTGCTGTTCTACGACAACGGCGCCGGCTGCCTCGAACAGGGCGCGCTCACGAAGCTGGTGACCCAGACCACCGTTGGCGGGATGGCGGTCAGCACGGCTATCTCGCTGCTGCTGTTCTGTGGCGCGGTCGGCAAGTCTGGCCAGTTGCCACTCCACGTGTGGTTGCCCGACGCAATGGAGGGGCCGACGCCGGTCAGCGCGCTGATCCATGCCGCGACGATGGTGGCGGCGGGAGTGTTCTTGGTTGCTCGGGTGTTTCCCTTGATGGGCGCGGCCACCGCGGACCTGGGTTTGGAGGGGCACTCCCCGCACACCACCGCTCTGACCGTGGTGACTTGGGTTGGGGCTTGCACTGCCGTCTTCGCCGCGCTCATCGCGGTCGCTCAAAACGACATCAAACGCATCCTCGCCTTTTCCACGGTCTCGCAGCTCGGCTACATGATGCTGGGCCTCGGCGTTGGCGGTCCGGCGGTGGGCATGTTTCACTTGCTCACGCACGCGTTCTTCAAGGCGTTGCTGTTCCTTGGGGCGGGTTCCGTCATCCATGGCAGCCACCATGAACAGGACATTCGGCGCATGGGCGGACTGCGGAAGCTGATGCCTATAACTTTCGCCGCCTACGCGGTCGGCATGATGGCGCTGGCAGGCTTTCCGCTCGTGTTCTCGGGCTTCTGGAGCAAGGACGAGGTGCTCCATGCTGCGATGATCTGGTCGCCGTCCAAGCTACCCTTCTTACTGGGCCTGTTTGGTGCGGTGCTGACCGCGTTCTACATGACGCGCCAGATGTGGTTTGTGTTCTTCGCTCCCCGGGCTGAATCCGCCTCCAGCCCCGGCCGGGCAGCACACTCCGCGTCCCATCACGAACCTCAGGGCGCTTCCTCCTCGCCCCATGAAAGTCCGCGGGTGATGACGCTGCCGCTGGTAATCTTAGCGGTAGCGACCGTCTTGCTGAGCCTCTTCGCGACGCCCGTGTGGCCG
Source organism: uncultured Verrucomicrobiota bacterium (assembly GCA_903821635.1). Taxonomy (GTDB): domain Bacteria; phylum Verrucomicrobiota; class Verrucomicrobiia; order Limisphaerales; family UBA9464; genus CAIWAH01. The sequence continues at coordinate 4,811 of CAIJLV010000157.1, forward strand.
TGGTTTCACGCGTATCTTGGCGGTCAGCTCGATCATTTACAGGTCGGGTGGAGCGCCGATTCCGCGGCGGGGCTAACGATGCTCCTTTCAGTCTTGGCCGTGGCTCTCGGGGTGAGTGCTTCTTGGCGCCTCTACAGCCGTGGTAAGGCCGGCACGGACGCGGTTGAACGCCTCTTTCCGCGGCTCTTTCGGGCACTGCAAGGGCGCCTGTATGTTGATGAATTTTACGCTGCCACGGTGTTTCGCCTGAATGCGGCAGTTGCTGTCTTGAGCGACTGGGCAGATCGCTTCGTGTGGAGTTCGGTGGTGGAACTGGCCGCGTGGTTGGCCAAGGGCTTGGCTTGGCTGAGCCGGACTTTAGACGAAAGCGGGATCAACTCGGGCTTCGATGCTGGCTGCGTCGAAACGCGCGGGGCCGGTGGGTTCGCCTCGCGGTTGCAGAATGGCCAGACGCAGCGCTATCTCCGAATCCTTGGAGCGGGTGTGGTCGTGCTCGTCGTGGCGATCGTCTGGATGGGAAACAATTGATGCGATGACCACTCTTCCGATCATCACGCTGCTGACGCTCACCCCGATTTTGGGGGCGTTGGTGCTGGCCCTTGGTGGCCACCGGGGCGAACGCCCGGCCCGGAATATCGCGCTCGGCTTCGGCCTGCTCGCGTTGCTGGAAACGTGGCTGCTGGTGGCCGGCTTCGACGGCAAATCCGCCGCGCTCCAGTTTGTCGAACGCCACGCGTGGATTCCCTCGCTGGGTGTGGAGTATTTCGTCGCCGTGGACGGACTCAGCATCCTGCTCGTGCTCTTGTCGGCGCTCCTAGTGCCGTTCGCGGTCGCCGTCAGCGGCGGCATTGGTGACCGGCCGCGCACGTTCTACGCGCTGATGCTTCTGCTCCAAGCCGGCCTGTTTGGCACTTTCACCGCGCTGAATTTCTTCCACTGGTTCATCTTCTGGGAGCTCTCGCTGGTTCCCGCCTACTTCCTCATCAAACTCTGGGGCGGCCCGGCTCGGCGCACGGCGGCCACGCAGTTCTTCATCTACACCTTCGTCGGCAGCGTCGCGATGCTGCTGGCCATGCAGGCGGTGTTCCTCGCGACGGGCACCTTCGACCTACCCAAGCTCGCCGAACTCGCCCGCTCCGGAGAGCTCGCCCGCGGCCTCGAAACGAAACTCCACTGGACCGGTCTGTCCGCTTCCGCGCTCGGCACGGTGCTCTTCGTCGGCGTGTTCCTTGGCTTCGCCGTAAAGGTGCCGTTGATGCCCTTCCACACCTGGCTGCCCGCGACGTATGCCGAGGCGCCGTCGAGCGTCACCATGCTGCTCACTGGCGCGATGTCGAAGATGGGCGTCTATGGCTTCCTGCGCATCCTCGCCCCGATCTTCCCCGGCCAACTACGCGACCTGCTTGGCCCGCTGATGGCGCTCGCGGTGCTGACCATCGTGGCGTCCGCCTTCGCCGCTTTCGCGCAGAAGGATCTCAAGCGGATGCTCGCCTACTCCTCGATCAACCACCTTGGCTTGTGCCTGCTCGGCCTGTTCGCCGCGATGCAGCCGACCGCGAACACGGCCGGGTGGCAGACCGAGAAGGTCGCTGCCCTCAACGGCGTGCTGCTCCAGATGTTCAACCACGGTCTCACCGCGGCGGCGCTATTTGGCTTCGTGGCCCTGCTCGAACGCCGCGCCGGCGGCCTGCGCGGCCTGGATGACTTCGGCGGACTCCGCAAGGTCGCGCCCGTCTTCGCCGGCCTGATGGGCATCTCGCTCTTCGCCTCGCTGGGACTGCCCGGCTTGAACGGCTTCATTGGCGAATTCCTGATCTTCAAGGGCGCGTTCCCGCTCGCGCCTTACGCCGCCGCGCTCTCAACGCTCGGGCTGCTGTTGACCGCCATCTTTCTGCTCACCCTGATCCAGCGTGTCTTCGCCGGCCCGCTGAACGAACGCTGGAAAACCTTCCCCGACCTCACCCGTGGTGAGCTGCTCGTCTTCGCCCCCGCCGTGGCACTGATGTTCCTGCTCGGCGTCGCGCCGCAGCTCGTCGTGCGATTGATTAACCCGACCGTCATCGAGGCGGTGAACCGCCTCGGAAACTGACCATGCTCGCCTGGACCCTCTACATTTCCTTCGCTGCCGCGGCGGCGATGTTCCTGCTCAAGCCGGACAGCCGGCAGGGCGCGCGTGTGCTGGCCTTGGTGGCGGCGTTGGCCGGGCTCGCGGTGGGCGTGGTCGGCGCCGTGCAACATTCGGGCGGCGGTTTGGTGACGATCCAGAAGCTTCCCTGGGTGCCCACGATTGGCGCGGAGTATCACCTCGCGGCGGATGGCATCAGCCTGACGCTCGTGATCCTCACCGGGCTGGCGGCGGTCGTCGGGATTCTCTTCTCGTGGAACGTCGAGCATCGCACCCGCGAGTTCTTCGCCTTCTACCTCGCGCTGATCGGCGGCGTGTATGGCGTCTTCCTGAGCTTCGACCTGCTGCTGTTGTTCGTCTTCTACGAGATCGCGATCATCCCGAAGTATTTCCTCATCGCGATCTGGGGTTCGACCCGGCGCGAGTATGCGGCAATGAAGTTGGCGCTCTACTCGTTCATCGGCAGCGCGATGGTGCTGGCCGGATTGGTGGCGGCTTATGTCGTCAGCGGCGCGCAGACGTTCAACCTGATTGAACTCGCCAAGTATCCATTCCCCGTGGCGTTTCAAAACTGGGTGTTTCCGCTGGTGTTTGTGGGCTTCGCGATTCTCGCGGGCCTGTGGCCGTTCCACACGTGGGCGCCCACCGGCCACTCCGCCGCTCCCACCGCCGCCTCGATGCTGCTGGCCGGCGTGGTAATGAAGCTCGGCGCTTACGGCTGCTTGCGCGTGGCGATGACGCTGTTTCCAGAAGGCTTGGCGACGTGGCGGAATGTTTTCGGCGGCCTCGCGGTCGTGGGCATCGTCTATGGCGCGCTGGTGGCGCTGACGCAGCGCGACTTCAAGTTTGTCATCGGTTACTCGAGCGTGAGTCACATGGGTTTTGTGCTGCTGGGCCTGATGACGCTTTCGACCATTGGCCTAAGCGGCGCCGTTTTGCAGATGTTTTCTCACGGCGTGATCGCGGGCCTGCTATTCGGGGTTGTCGGGCGGATGGTCTATGACCGGGAACACACTCGGGACTTGGATGAACTTCAGGGGCGGCGACTCGGTCGGGCGATGCCCTTTGCTGCGGTGACGTTCGTGATTGCTGGGTTCGCATCCATGGGCTTGCCCGGCTTCAGTGGGTTCGTGGCTGAACTCAAGGTGCTCATCGGGGCGTGGCAGACGTTCCCCAAGCTCGCGGTCATCGCCGGCGTGGGCATTGTGTTGGGGGTGGCTTACACGCTCCGCACGGTGCAGAAGGCGTTCTTCAGCGGTGATCTGGAAGATGTTCCGGGCACGCCTCACGGCGGGCACGGGGCAGGCGAAGGGACCATCACCTTGCCCGAGAAGATTGGCGCGGCGGTGCTGATTGCCACGACGGTGGTGATCGGTCTTTACCCTAAACTCCTGCTGGACTGGATTGTGCCTAGTTTTTCGACGCCTCTCTTTGATGGCCTGCGGAAAGGAGGCCTCCTGTGAACGTGGATTACCTTCAACTGCTCAAACTGCTCGCTCCCGAGTGCGTGGTCGTGCTCACCGTTTTGGCGGTCTTGCTCGCGGATCTTCAGCTCTGGCGGAATTGGAGCGTTTCCGCCCGGAGTTTCGGGGCGGCGTCCGTTTTGACTCTTGGGTTCGGGGCCGCCGCCGGCTTGCTGATCTGGAAACGTGCCGTCACGGCGGACTTGCTGGGCGGCAGTCTCGTGCTGACGCCAGTTTCCCAACACGTGAAACTGGCGCTGCTGGGGCTCGCCGTGGTCACGGCTTGGCTGTGCACCGAGGGTAAGTTTACCCAGCATGTGGGCGAGTTCATGGCGCTGATCGCATTGGCCACGACTGGCATGATGCTGCTCGTCAGCACGGAAAACTTGCTGCTGGTCTTCGTCGCGTTGGAACTCGTCAGTCTGTCGCTTTACGTGCTGACAGCCTTCAACAAAGGCAGCGCCCGGTCCGCGGAGGCGGCGTTAAAATACTTCCTCTTCGGCGGCATGGCGGCGGCCTTCATGTTGTTTGGCTTCAGTTTTCTCTACGGCCTCACCGGCTCAATCCACTTGCCGATCATCGCGGCGAAGATCTCGTGGCAGGCGGCTGATCCACTCACTTTGGTGGCCATCGTGTTCGTCGTGGTGGGCTTCGGTTTTAAGATCGCGGCGGTTCCGTTCCACCTGTGGGCGCCCGACGCTTACGAAGGGGCCCCGGCCTCGGCGGCGGCCTTCATCGCTTCCGGTTCCAAGGTCGCGAGCTTTTTCATCCTCGGAAAACTGCTGCAAGTCGGTCTACCCGGCGTCGCGGGGAGTGGGGCTTGGAAGGCGTTGGCTCCGGGGTGGATGGCGGTGATCGCCATTTTGGCCACGGCCTCGATGGTTTTCGGCAATCTGGCCGCGCTCGCACAATCGAGCCTGCGCCGCCTGCTTGCCTATTCGGCGATCGCCCACGCCGGTTATGCCCTGTTGGGGCTGATCGGTGGTTCACAATCGGCCTTGCTCTACTACGCCATTACCTATGCGGTTACTTCCATGGGGGTATTTGGAGTCGTGGCCGTGATGGAAAATCGCGCCGGCAGCGAATCGGTCGTCGGCTTGGCGGGACTTCGGGAACGGTCCCCATTGCTCGCCGGCGTGCTGACCGTATTCGTGCTTTCCTTGGCTGGAATTCCGCCACTCGCGGGCTTTTTCGGCAAATTCTATGTGTTCATCGCCGCAGCCAAACAGGGCGAAGGGTTGGGGTATTGGTGGCTGGTAGCCTTGGCCTTGGCGGCCAGTTGCGTGTCGCTTTACTACTACTTGCAGGTGTTGAAACAGGTCTGGGTGGTGCCGAGCGAACGGCCGGGGCAGGGCGGCGTGGCGGGCGGGATCGTGGTCAGTGGACTTTTGGTAGTGCTCGCGGTGGTGGTCGTCGCGTTGGGGTGTGCGCCTGAGTTACTTCTTCGATTTCTGAAATAGCGGTTTGCTTCACCGGTCGGGGATCGGATTCGCGTGAGTTGCGCGGTGAAGTTGCCCGAGCAATTTGACGGCGGCTTCCACGAGCAGTTCGCCGCTGCCGGCGGCACAACGGGCACTCACCGGCTCATAGTTGCCCTCGGCGTAGGCGCGCCGGTCAGGGATGTAGCCAATGCTGCCGTTGGCGAGTTCTGCAAGCATCGTCTGCTTGAAGGGCGAGCGCTGTTTGATCGCCAAACCCAGCTCCACGAAGACTTCACCCGGCAAGCTCACCCATGCCAGTTCGTCGCCCAGCGCGATGACCTGAACCTCAACTTCCAGCGGTTTGCCTGCGCGCGCGGCGACATCGAGCACCTTGAAGGCGTTGACCAACTTCATGAATCCCTCCCGGCTGTTGTCCTTGGCGGTGCGGGCGTCGATTCTGGCCGCCGCGACTTCCTCGTCGGTGACGTGGGGCAAGGGCAGGTGGACCCGCTCGGAACGCACCCGAAGCGGCGCTGGCAATACGGGGCGAAGTGATTTCTCAGCTTGGAAAACGGCGGCGGCCAAGATGGTGGCAATGCGGTTCGCCTCCTGAGGACTCGATTGGGCTCGGCGCCAGTTGACGTCGAGGTGATTGAGGTTGCCGCAGGTGCCGTTGGCAAAGAGCGTCACGCACTTGGCGCCGTGGTATTCACTCATCCGCCGGGCTAGGGCACCCGGAAAGTCGGCGGAAATCCGCGCCCCGCCGGTGGTGTCGGGATGCATCGCAAAATTCACAAACGTGGCGTAGGCGGGCACGAGCTGGCCGGCTATGTGGGGTGGTTCGATCAAGACGAAGGTGAGCTCGGGATCAGTCACACCGGCCGGCAGGACCACGTCGGGATTTTGTTTACCCGGGTTCCAGCTCACGGAGCCATCCGTCATGAAGAAGCGCCGGTTGTAGGCGAGTCCATCGCAGCGGCCGCTGGCCCGGCTCAAGACGGCGTTGGTGCGGGCGGCGTCTGCCAATCGAACGCTCTCGGCGATCCGCCGCGGCAGGGAGTCGGTATAGTTCGCGGCGAGTTGACTGTCGCCGACCATCGCTTCGTTGAACGCGTCACGTGCCCCGCGGTTGCTGAGTTCCGGACCGGTGTGGGCGTGGGTGGCGGTGAGCAGAATTTGGGGGCCTGGAATACCGGTAAGCTCGGTGACGGCGGCGCGGGTTTGCTCGGTGAGCGCGCGGGTCGTTGAAATCAAATCAAGAGTGATCAAGACCGCCTTGGTGGAGCCGTCGTCCAGCACCAAGGCTTTGGCATACAGGTCGTCCAGCACGCCGTCCGAGCCGCGCGAGTGATAGTAGCCCGCCATGGGTGCGCCGATCGGTGGGGTGATTACCACCTGCGCCGCTCCGACCCGAAATTCAGCGGCTTCCGGCCGGGTCCACGCCGTCAGTAGCAGCGGCGTCAGTTCGAGAAAAATGCGGCGGGAATTCATCGGGCGACGATAAATCAGAACCCGAGAGTGGACGATTCCGAAGTGCGGGCATCGGGCCGGTGCCGGCGGGTGTTTGTCGGCGTCCGGTTGCAGTCGAGCGGGAGTAGGATAGGGTAGATGTAGACTGCTGGCTGCCTCTCGATTTAGACCGACTCAGGTTGGGGGTGGCAGCCCCCCGTTCTCTTTTTACTCATGCCTGTTCACACTCTCGAACGTTCACAAACGATCACCGCTTCGCTGACGGAGGCGTGGGCGTTTTTTTCCAGCCCCCGGAACTTGGAGCGCATTACCCCACGAGCACTGGATTTCAAAATCCTCAGTGAACTGCCCGAACGGATGTATCCCGGCATGATGATCCGCTACCGGGTGCGCCCGTTGCTCGGTATTCCCATGACCTGGGTGACGGAGATCACCCACGTCGATGAGGGGCGTATGTTCGTCGATGAACAGCGCGTGGGTCCTTATCGCATGTGGCGTCACGAACATCATTTTCGAGATTTGGGTGACGGTCGAATCGAGTTGGTGGACCGGATCACCTACCAATTGCCATGGGGTTGGTTGAGCGAGCCGGCGCACGTCTTGGTGGTGCGGGGGCAATTGGACACGATCTTCAATTATCGGAATGAGGCGGTGGAAAAGCTCTTTCCGACCCGAAACAATTCCCGCGCGTGAACGGGCCGGTTTCGGGGAACGGAATGGAAAAAATCCCGTTGGCCCGGCGGTTGGCCGAGACTCGGCGACCGGCGAGCCCGCCGGTGGGCTACCAGCGTTGGAGCGAATTGCTCTTTCTGCATTGGCCGGTGGAGTCCACGCAGGTCCAAGCCAGCCTGCCGCCCGGCCTGACGGTTGATACCCATGAAGGCGTTGCCTACCTCGGGGTGGTGCCATTTTTCATGGAACGAGTCCGCCCGGCGTGGTTGCCGCCGGTCCCGGGTATCTCGTGGTTTCACGAACTAAATGTGCGCACCTATGTGGTGGATGCCCAAGGGCGTCCGGGAGTGTGGTTTTATTCGCTCGATTGTGACCAACCGCTGGCCGTGCATTTGGCCCGCCGCCTGTTTCATCTCCCCTATTTTTTCGCACGCATTCATTCGTCGCGGATGCACGACGGTATTCACTACGAAGCCCGGCGGCCGAAAGGAATGGCGACGGATCGTTTTGTTTGGCGGCGCGAGTCGACTCCGATTCCAACTGAACCGGGCACCTTGGATTTCTTCCTGATTGAGCGTTATCGGTTGTTCGCGGCGGATGGTCAGGGACGGCTCTTCACTGGCCGCGTGCATCATGCGCCTTACCTGATTTCTCAGCCGATTGTCTCGGCTTGGTCGACCGAGGCGGCGCGTTTGGCCGGCTTCCCGGTTCAAGGACCACCCGGGTTGATTCACGCCGCCGAGCGGGTTGATGTGACCATTCATCCGCTTGAACCGTGCGCCGCTGAATGAACCCCGACGCGGGCGCGACACTTTCCTGAAACTTACGACATGAAGACAACTTCAGTAGCTTCGCCTCGCTGGATGCGGCGGGTGTTGGTCGCGGCCGGAATTTACAACCTCATTTGGGGCGCGTTTGCCGTGCTCTTCCCCGGGGCGATGTTTTCGTGGTTGGCGATGGCGCCGCCCAATTACCCGCAGCTTTGGCAATGCATCGGCATGATTGTCGGAGTGTATGGCGTGGGCTACCTCATTGCCGCGTCTGATCCGGCCCGGCACTGGCCTATCGTGCTGGTCGGTTTTTTGGGCAAAGTGTTCGGTCCGTTGGGCATGGTGCAGGCGCTCTGGACCGAAACATTGCCGTGGGGCTTCGCCTTGAACTGCCTGACCAACGACGTCCTCTGGTGGTTCCCGTTTGCCCTCATCTTACGCCACGCGGGGAATGAATTTCTCGCCGACCGTGGGGACGTGGAACTGCCCCCGGAAGGCCCACTCTTGGCGGAGATCAAAACGACGCTCGGTTCCACGCTGGCGAGCCTATCGGCCAGCCAGCCACTGCTGCTGGTTTTCCTGCGGCACTCCGGCTGCACCTTTTGCCGGGAAGCACTCGCTGATTTGCAGCGGCGGCGGACTGAAATTGAGCGTCAGGGAGTTCGCCTTGCCTTGGTGCACTTAGGCGATCCCGACGCCTTTGCCCGGTTGACGGCGGACTACGGACTCTCCGATGTGCCGGTGGTCTGGGATCCCGAGCGTCGGCTTTATCGCGGTTTAGGTTTGCGGCGGGGTTCCCTCGCGCAACTGCTGGGACCCAAGGTTTGGTGGCGCGGCGCGAAGGCATTTTGGGCGGGCCACGGTTTGGGTTCGCTTGACGGTGATGGCACGCAGTTGGCAGGAGTATTTCTGATTCAGCAGGGACGCGTCATTCGGCGCCACCTCCACGCTACGGCGGCAGATCGTCCTGATTACGTCGCGCTGAGCCGTCGGCCGGAGGTTTCATGAAGGAATTGCTCCTGATTCATGCGGCGGCGACGTGGGCGCTAGTGGGGCTGATCTGGACGATTCAAGTCGTCCATTATCCGCTTTTCGCCCGGGTCGGTGTGGCCCAATTCGTCGCCTATCACCGGGCGCACACGCGGCGAATCGCTTGGGTCGTCGGGCCTTTGATGCTGGTGGAACTGGGAACCGCGCTGCTGCTCTGTATGGGCCGCCAGGGACAGCTCGTTTGGTGGGTCAGTCTGCTGCCCTTGGCTTACAATTGGATTGCCACGGGGTGGGTCCAGGTGCCTCTGCACCGACAATTGGGAGCGAGGGCCGACCCCGCGCTGATCCAACGATTGGTCCGGAGTAACTGGGGGCGCACTTGGGCTTGGACGTTGCGTGGACTGCTGCTTTTGTGGGTGTTGGGTTGAGCAACGTGGTTTGCGGAAACCGCCTTCGCTGATACCTTTGCGGCCGCAACTGGCTTCCAGATTATGAATCGAATGTCACCGGACGATCTCCTCGCCGCCTTGAACTGGCGTTACGCGACCAAAAAGTTTGATCCCACGCGAAAAATCTCGGTGGCAACTTGGACGGCGCTGGAACAGTCGCTCGTGCTTACCCCCAGTTCATTCGGGATTCAGCCATGGAAATTCTTGGTCGTCACCGAACCCGGACTACGCGAGAAGTTGGTGTCAGTTTCGTGGGGGCAGACGCAACCGAAAGATAGTTCGCACCACGTCGTGTTTGCGGTGCGGAAGGATTTGCCGGAAGCGCACTTGGATCGTTATGTCGCCCGCACGGCGGAGTTGCGCGATACCTCGGTGGAAGCCCTCGCGCCGTTCAAGAAGCTCATGCTGGGCAGTCTCGAAGGCGCTCGCGCCAAGGGGCATCTCGACACGTGGCAAACGCATCAGGTCTACATCGCCCTCGGCCAATTCATGGCCAGTGCCGCGATGTTGGGCGTGGATACTTGTCCGATGGAGGGCATCGAGCCTTCCAAGTATGACGACATCCTAGGGTTGACGGGCACGGGGTTTGCCACGGTCGTCGCGTGCGCCGCGGGTTACCGGGCGGCGGATGACAAATACGCGTCGCTGCCCAAGGTCCGCTTCCCCGCGGCTGACGTAGTGCAACACCTCTGATCCGCAGTAGCTGTGGACTGGATTCATCTCCATCTCGCCCTGAACCACGTCCCGGTGCTCGGGATGGTGTTTGCCGCGTTGGCCTTGGCGGTTTCGATGTGGCGCCGCAACCCGGAGTTTGTGCGTCTCAGTCTTTGGGGCACCGTGGCCCTGTGCGCGTTGTCGGTGGCGATAAAGTTTACCGGGGATTTCGCGTGGGATGAGCTCCGCGCCTTTCCCCAGCCTTACGACGGTGCGCGCGTGGCCCGCCACGAAGCCGCCGCGGATCGGGCCACTACGGGTGTTTTTGTCTCCGGGCTCGTGGCGGCCGGAATTCTGTTCTCCGCCCGCCGCCGGCCGACCGTGCCGGCGGGGCTGAGCGCCGTCGTGCTGGGGTTGCTGCTCGCGACCTTCTGCCAATTGGGTTGGACGGCGAATTTGGGTGGCCAATTGCGCCATCCGCACCTGCGTCAAGACGCGGTTAGAGTCGCTCCCGTCGGTTTACCGAGTCAGAACTGACGCGGCTTTCACTCAGGTTGTTACTTTAAGCGCCTGCGTCTCCCACGGGATTTGGTTTCGTTGGTGGATCAAGCCGCAGGGACCGCGAGTAGCGGGCATTTGGCGCCGCGCAATACCCGTTCGGTAGTGCTTCCGCGAAACGCGTCCAGAAAGCCGTGGTGACCGCGAGTCGTCATGGCAATCAGGTCGGCTTCCCGTTCGTCGCTTACGTCCAAGATGGTGTTCACCACGTCGCCTTCTTCGCACACGACCTCGTGCGTCCAGCCGAGTTGCTCGGGCAAGTAGGCCGCGGGGGGCGTGGCGTCCGGTCCAACATAGAGAAAGGTAAAATGAAGCTGCGGGATTCCCAACGCGGTGGCGAGGCTGGCGGCGGCGGCGATTGCGGCCGCCGGGTGGGGCTCGTGGTCGATCGGGATCAGGATGCGGCGTAACTGGATTTTGCCGGTCTCAACGGTGACAAAACCGGGCACCCGTCGGGGCACAAACAGGGTTCGGACCCGGGATTTTCGGGCGATCTGTTCTGCCACCGCCGGTTGACGGAGGCGGGAAAACCCCTGTCTCTGGTGGGTGGAAAGCACCACCAAATCGGGCAAGTGTTCGCTCACGTATTGGCCGATGGTTTCCACGGCATCGGGATTAATCTTGTGGCCTTTGGTTACCTGCACGCCGAGCTCAGTCACCGCGCTCTGGGGAGCGTTTGGCGCGATCATGCCCCAGCGAATGAGGCTTTCCCGGATGCTCGGAAATTCGTCCCAATCGGTTTCGTCGCGACTGGAATCAACGTGCAGCAGGGCCAGATCGCATTTGGCCGCCAAAGCGATCCGGAGCGCGTGGACGAAAGCGGTGTGATCCCCTCGACTGAAGTCAGTCGGGTGGAAAACGGAGGTGATGGGGGCGAGGAACATGGCGAAAATTCAAGGTTCGCCTGACCCTCGCCCCAAGAAACCGAACTGCCGCCGCTTGGATTGCCAAACAATGGGCTTGGTTTGGCGGTGATCGCAGTCCTTAGGCGACCTCCGCGCCGCCGGTTTCCACCTCGGTCAACGACTCGTCCAGCACGTTGAGAGCAAAGGCGAGCTCGGCATCGGTCAACACCAAGGGCGGTGTCAAGGTCAGCATATTACCGCGGGTCAGCTTGAAATTCAGCCCGCGGCGCAAGGCTGCATACATGACCCGGTTGGCTTCCTCACGCGCCGGTTGGCTGGGGTCGCCGCCGTGCAATAATTCGACGCCGAGCAGCAGGCCACGGCCGCGCACATCACCGATCAGCGGGTGTTTGCGTTGCAGTTCACGAAGTCCCAACAAGGCTGTTTCTCCCAGTTGAGCCGCCCGTTCGACGAGGCGTTCGTCGCGGATGACTTCAAGGGTCGCCAATCCGGCGGCACATGCGACCGGGCTTTTCTCGTGGGTGAAGTGACCGATTGAGGACGAGCCCACCACGTTGAGTCCTTCGCGGGCGATGACCGCGGCTAGGGGCATGACTCCGCCACCGAGGCCCTTGCCGAGCACCACCAGATCGGGCACGACGCCGTAGTGTTCGAAGGCGAAAAATTTTCCGCTGCGGCCAAGGCCAATCGGAATCTCATCCAGAATCAACAGGGCACCGTGCCGATCGCACGCGGCCCGGATGCGTTTCCAGTAGTCGGCCGGAGGGATGGCCGGGGTGCAACGGATCGTCTCGCCAATGACCGCAGCGACGTCGCCTTCGCGTTCCAAGATGTATTCAATGTAGTCGGCACAGGCGAGGGAACAGGAGGTGCCGCAGCGGAATGGGCAGCCGCGATGTTCGCAGGGAGGCGCATGTTCTGCTCCGGGCAAGAGCGGGCCAACCCCTTGCCGGAACTGGGTTTCGCCCCCGACTGAAATGGCATCCAACGTGGCGCCATGAAAGGCGTCCCACAGCGAGACGGTCTTGAAGCGTCCCGTGACCAAGCGGGCGATCTTTAGCGCCATGCTAACGGCGATGGTGCCAGCGGGGGCAAACAGGACTCGATTTAGGTCGCCCGGAGCGAGGGCGGTCAGCTCTTGCGCGAGGCGCACGGCCACGTCGTTCGTATAACGGCGTGGGGAAAAGGGGAGGGAATCCAGTTGAGCTTTTACCGCAGCGATGACGCGCGGATGGCCAAAGCCGACTTGGTGGACGTTGTTGCCGTGGAAATCGAGGTATCGGCGGCCCTCAACATCAATCAACCAAGAACCCTCGGCCCCGGCCAACGCATTAAGGCAAGGGGAAGAAAGCGACTGGTGCAGGAAGCACTCGGAGTCGGCTCGAAGGAGGGCTGCGGTTTGGGGACTGATTTGGCGGCGGGTCCAATCCTGACGGGCGGCAGCGGTATTGACGTCGCCTTCAGTGGACCAATTGGAGTTTGCGGACATGGAGCAGGGGGGAGTCGGAAGGGGGCTTGAAGCAAAGAAAAAAGGCGGGCTCGGGGATGACACACGGTTTACACCGCCCGAGCCCGCCAGTGCGCACCGCCACTCAGCGGTGCAAAATTGTCACCTTTCGGAGCCCGGCAGACGAGCTCCGAAAGGTGGTGCAGCGACTATTCGTAGCTGATGACCAAACGGTCGCCCACAACTTGGACGCTCTTAACCGTCACGCCTGGCGTGATGGTCAGGAATCCTTGAGCACCCGAGGTCGGGAGCTTGGCCGAGATGGTCTTGGCTCCGGTGTCCGTCTGGACATCGGTGAAGGCTCCACCGGTCAGACCGGGGATGCTGGGGGCAGGATTGACCGTCGGACCGCTGACGACCGTCGCCACGGCAGTGAGATCCTTGCCGGCTACGCCGCCAAGGTAGATTGCCCCAACTTCGTCTGCGGAAAGGGCCCGATTCCACAGGGCGACCTCGTCGAAGATCGCTTCGAGTTCGGAACCGCCACCATCGGTGTAGGTGCCATTGCCGTCTTGGCCGAGGTTGATGAATTTCCCAGCGTCATCCGTATCAATGGAGCCTTGGGTGGTGATGGGGTTGGAGTCGATCAGGTTGCCGTCGACGAACGACTTCACGGAGCCACCCCGCTGCACAGTGACCGTCAGAAGGTGCCACGCACCACCGCCGACCGTTGCGCCCGAGGTCTTGCTGAATTTATCCGCCCCGCGGTTGGGGCCGGAAATGTTGACCCGGTAATTGCCACCGGACTGGGAGAAAACACCCCAGCCTTGGTTATCGCTGCTGCCCCAGTCCTTGTTGGAGATGAACGGATGGTCATCGGCCTGAACGAGGATTTTGACCCAGAACGAGACCGAGAAGTCGCTGGTGGCACCGAACTTGAGGGAAGCCGGATAACCCAGGGTCACGTAATCATTCACGGAACCGTCTTTCTTGGTCTTGATGTGAATACCGCGGCCGAGGTAGCCGGCGTCGAAGACGGGGGCTCCGACAGCGGATGCAGTGACGCCATTGCCAGAAGCATCAGCGTAGGTGTCGTCGAACTTGAGGTAGGCCGTCAGGCCGGTGGTCACTGGGCTGGAAGCCGGAGCGGGGCGGACCGTCAGGGTCACCGCATCGCTCGTCACGCTCTTGGCGGAGTTGGAAACTACCACCTTGTATTCACCTTCATTGGCTGCCGCTACCTTGGCCAAGGACTAGGTGTCGCCGTTGGCTCCGGCAATGTCTTTGCCATTCAGTTGCCATTGATACGTAACCCCGACACCGGTGGCGACGACCTTGAACGAGGCCGCAAGTCCGGCCATGACCGAGGTCGCGGCGGGCTGGGTCGTGATCTTCGGAGGATCGATCTGGGTGATGCTGTAGATGCCGACTTCGTCGATGCCGAAATACCAACTGCCGGTGCCGGCTTGGGCAAAACGGAGCTGAACCTTGGCCTGACCGTCGGCTTTTGGCAGGCGGTAGAATTCGACGCGCTTGGATTCGGTCGAATCGTCATTGAGTCGCGCTTGAATGTAAGGAGCGAGGTCAGCCGTGATCGCAGCGCCGATGAATGCGCCGTAGTTGTCGCCCACTTCTTCGCCGGTGACTGGGTCGGTGTAGTTGGCGGTATCCGAATTTACCGCGGTGAACGTCGCCACCGCGTCGATGTTGCCTTGGGCGTCGCGAACGATGTCGGGGCCGTCGAGCATGTAAACGATCGGATTCCAAGTCTTGCCCGAATCCACCGAGTATTCCACCGCTCCGAGGCTGTCTTGGTTTTGCTCGTAGATGCTGTTGTAGGCGACGTAGATGCTGGTCTTACCGGTCAGATCATATTCTTTGGAGAATAGATATTGGACCTGGTTGCCACCCCGGTTGTCGGATTCCGCGTAAGCGAACTTGCCGTTGACCAAACTGGTGACCCTCGTCCCGTTGACGTAGTTCTCCGCCACATTGAGTCGGCGGGCGGCATCCCAATTTGCCGACGCAACCGTTTCCCGGGAGATCACTGTCCAGTCGAGATAGGTGTCGGAACTTGGGTTAAGCGGATCAAGTTCACCCGTTGCTCCCGAGGTGAAGTTTTGCCGGGTCCACCCGGTCGGAATCCCACCCTCTTCAGTGCTGTCGAAATTCTCGAAATACAGCGGGGTGTTGAGCTTGATGTTGGTGTAGGTCGCGACGGTGAACTGCCACTCATTCGTGCGCACAGTTGCCGGGGTTCCGTCGTCTGCGAACACGAGTTGCAGGGTGTGCACGGAGGCGGAGTCCAAGAGGCCGACCCCTTTGAAGTCCACGTAGGTGGTCGCGTTGGTTCGCGAGATCACGGCGCTGACCGGTGCCCCGTCCAAGGACAGGGCCACGGAGGAGGTGTTTACCTTCCGGGGGGCACCATCATTGATTTGGAGCGCCACGGCCAAGCTGGGAGCGACCCCAGTGGCATTTTTTCCGGGCGTGGCGAGATTCACATAGGGCGACTGCTCGACGGTAGCCGTCCGATAGGCTTGAACGCCGCCGCTGGCGACGTCATTAACCAAGACTTGGGCGGTGACGTCGCCCGAAGGGGCGGTCAGCCAAGACACACTCGCGCCGCCGCCGCCTTCAAAATAAACGAGGCGGAAGGAATACAATCCAGCCTGGGTGACGGAGAATTTGAACACGCTGTCCGAGGGTCCTCGGCCACCGTCATATTCAGCGAGCACCAAGCTGCTCACCTTGTCGCGAGCGTCGCGGCCGGCATAAACGCGGAAGCCATCGTCACTGTTGACGATCATCGTGTGTTCGCCGGCGCTTAACTTCAGGTAGGTCAGGGCCTCGAGCGCGATATTGTCATTCTGCAGTTCAACGCCTGGAATGCCCGGAATTGAGCCGTTGGGACCGCCCCCACCTTGCTCGTAACCCACGGTGAGTGCCTCGTCGTAGGTGCCGTCTGGGTTGAAGGTG
>CAIJLV010000158.1 GCA_903821635.1 uncultured Verrucomicrobiota bacterium
GCCCGCGTGGTGCCCTACGACCTCGACACCATCCTCGGGCTCGGCGATTCGTCGTTTGATGTGAACGACGACCTCTTCCGCATGGCGGCGAACCCGCAGGTCTCGCGCCGCGTCAAACATCCCGACTTCGCCCCGGCTTACTACGCGTTGCTGGTCGGCCTCGCCCACCGCGACTTCGCCGCGGAACACTTCAACCCGCTGGTGGACGAGGTGCTCGGGAGCTTGGCCACCGAATCGGTCCGGCAGAATTTCAAGGACTTCGCCGTCGCCCGCCGGGCCGGGGTGCTGGCGCAGATTCCCCTCCGCCTGACGGCGACCAACGGCACCGCAACCTTCGCCAACAACACCTACACCACGGCCGGCACCTCGCTGGCCCTGCACGGATTCGCCCACGCGGTCACGACCCGCTCCGTGCGGGTCAACGGCGCGCTGGCCATCTGGTCGGCTTGGGACGCCGCCTGGACCAACGCCGCGGTCGCCCTGCACTCCGGGGTGAACCGGGTGCTCGTGCAGGCGTTCGACGCGACACAGACCGAGACGGAACGGCTCGTGATCAACGTGATCAGCACGGCGGCAGACGGTTCCAACGTCGCCGGCACAGTCGCGGCCAACACGGCGTGGACGGCCGCCAACAGTCCCTACCATGTGACCGCGTCGCTGACCGTCGCCAACGGCGCGACGCTGACGATCGAACCCGGCGTCACGGTCTTCCTTGCCGCCGGCGCCAACTTCACCGTGGCCAACGGCGGACGGCTCCTGGCCGAAGGCACGGCGGCCGAACCCATCGTCTTCGCCAAGGACCCGGCGGCGGCCGCGAATTGGGGCGGGCTCACGCTGAACGGCGGGGCCGGTTCGCCCGAGACCCGGATCACCTACGCGCACTTCGACGGCAACGGCAGCACGGCCATCCACACCACCGGCGCCACGGTGGTCCTGGACCACCTGACCTTCGGCAACCCGGCGAAACAGTATCTGTCGCTCGACGCGTCGTCGTTTGTTGTCAGCCACTGCCATTTCCCCGCCCCGACGGCGGAGTTCGAGCCCCTGCACGGCAACGACGGCATCAAGGCCGGCGGCGTGGGCATCCTGCGGCACTGCTTCGTGGGCGCGCCCCGCGGCTACAACGACGCCTTCGACTTCACCGGCGGCAACCGGCCCGGCGAACCGATCCTCCAGATCATCCACAACGTGTTTGCCGGCAGCGGCGACGACGAACTGGACCTCGACGGCACCGACGCGTGGATTGAGGGCAACCTCTTCCTGCACGTCCACAAGAACGGTTCGCCGGATTCCGCCAGCGCGGTGAGCGGCGGCAGCGGCGGCGGCGAGACCAGCGAGGTAACGGTGATTGGCAACCTGTTCTACGACTGCGACCAAGCGGTGACCGCCAAGCAGGGCAATTTCTACACGGTGCTCCACAACACCATCGTGCGCATCACCCGGGAGGGCGGCCTCGACACCGAGTCGGCGGTCCTGAACCTCGCCGACGACGGCACCAGCGCCGGTGCCGGGTTCCTGTTCGAGGGCAACGTGATTGCCGACGCGGATGCGCTCGTCCGCAATTACAACGCCGCCGTCAGCACGGTAACCTTCCGCGACAACGTGCTGCCGTTGCCCTGGACCGGCCCGGGCACCAACAACCTCGAACAGGCCCCGAACTTCGTTCAGTTACCGGCATTGGCGGAGACCTTTTTCGACGACTTCAAGTCTGCGCAGGTGCTGCGCGAGTGGTTCCGGCAGACGCCCACCTCCTACACCGCCCGGATCGCCGGCTTCGAGGGCACCCGCGGCGTCCGCCTCGGCGGTGCCCCGGTGGGGGTCACCCGCTCGGAGACCGCGGAGATCCGCGTCGGTCCGCTCGTGACGAACGGCGTCCCGGCAGTCTGGGCGGACGGCGCCGGCTTCCCGCGCTACCGTTGGCGGCTGGATAACGGCGCATGGAGTGAACCCGTCGCCGGCACCGAACCCATCCGCCTGAGCGGGCTTGCCGAAGGCCCGCACCGGCTGGAAGCGGTCGGCCAGAACGACGCCGGGCTCTGGCAGGATTCGCCCCTGCTCGGCGACGATGCCGTGGCGGCCAGCGCGGTCGAATGGACCGTCAGCCCGACGTATGCGCGGGTCGTGCTTAACGAGGTCTTGGCGCGCAATGACGGGCTGGCGCAGCCCGACGGTTCCACGCCGGACCTCGTGGAACTCTTCAACGACAGCGCGGAACCACGCGACCTCGCCGGCTATGGCCTGAGCCGCGGCGCCGCCCTGCCGCCGGCGTTCCGGTTCCCCGCCGGAACGAGCCTGGCGCCCGGCGGCTACTTAGTGCTCACGGCCGATCCCGACGCGGGCAACCGCGCGTTGAACCTGCCGTTCTCCCTCCGCGCCTCGGGCGACACGCTGGTCCTGTTCGACCCGGAAGGCACGCTCGTGGATTCGGTTACGTTCGGCCCGCAAGTGGCCGACCGGTCCATCGGCCGCTGGCCGGGCGGGGCGAACACCCCTTGCCGCGACCAGCAATGGACGTTGGGCGAACCCACCTTCGGCGGCCCGAACGTCTCGGTTGCGCTCGGCCCGGTGGAAGGACTCAAGCTCAACGAATGGCTGGCCGCCTCGGCGACCCAGTTCGCCGCCGATTTCGTCGAACTCCACAATCCCGGCGTCCTGCCCGTGCGACTAGACGACGTCTTCCTCACTGACAATCCCGTGGGCCTGCCGTTGCGCCACGGCCTGCCGCCGCTCAGCTTCGTGGACGCCCGCGGTTACCTCCCGCTGACTGCCGACGGTGACGCCGCCGCGGGTGGCGATCACTTGTCCTTCAAGCTTGCCGCCGAGAACGGCGTCCTCCAGGTCTCGCTGGGACAGGACCTGTGTGGTTTCCCGGGCCCCACCACGCTGCTGTCGGTGCTCGATACGATCTTCTACGGACCGCAGTTTTCCGACGTCGCCCAGGGCCGCAGCCCGAACGGTTCCTCGACGCTCCGGTATCTGCCCACGCCCACGCCCGGCGCCGGCAATCCCGGCGGCGCGGCCGGCGAGACCAACGTCACGACCGTCACGTTCGACCTCGTGACGTTCACGAACGCCTGGCACTACTTCCAGGCCGGCGCACCGCCGGCCGGGTGGCAGACGCCGGAGTTCAACGACACCGCCTGGCCGCAGGGCAATGGCCTCTTTTACGTGGGCAACGACTCCTTCACGGTGCCGAAGAACACGACGCTCACGCTCGGCAAATCGGCCTACTACTTCCGCACCCATTTCACGCCGGCGACCAACGATCCGGCGGCGGTCCTGCGCCTCCAGACGCTGATCGACGACGGGGCGCTGGTGTGGCTCAACGGCCAGCCGCTCTATCGGCAAAACCTCACGCCGACGACCCCAGCCTACACGGACTACGCGGCCTCCACGGTCAGCACCGCCGCGCTCAACGGCCCCAATGATGTGTCGGCCGCCGCGCTGTTGCCCGGCGACAACGTGCTTGCGGTCGAGGTCCATCAGGCCAATTCCGGAAGCAGCGACCTCACGTTTGCCCTCCGGCTGTTCCAGAGTCTCAGCCGCACCAACATCGGCGGCGGTCTGCTGCCGCCGGTGCTCAACGAGGTGCTGGCCCGCAATTACGGCCTCGACGAAGGCGACGGCACGCATTCCGAGTGGATCGAGCTCTACAATCCCAATCCGCAGACGATTGAGCTCACCGGCCTCGCCCTCACCGATGATCTCGCCCAGCCGGAGCGGTTCGTCTTCGGGGACCGCACGACCCTGTTCGGCCATTCATTCCTGCGCGTCCGCCTAGAACGGCTGGAAGACACCTTCGGCCTCGGTTTTTCGGATTACCTCGCCTTCTTCAAGCTCGATGGCGACGGCGACCAGATCTACCTGCTCGACACCCCGGCCAACTCCCGGGCCCTGCTGGACACCGTCCGTTTCGGTCCCCAGATCGCGGACCTGACCATCGGCCGGGTGCCCGACGGTTCCGGTTCGTGGCAGCTCACACAGCCGACGCTTAAGGCTACCAACGTCGTCGCCCCGCTGGGCGACGCCAGCCGGGTGACAGTCAATGAATGGATGCCGAATCCCGCGACCGGCGAGGATTGGTTTGAACTGCACAATCCCGGTGCCCTGCCCGTGGACCTCTCGGGCTGGCACGTCACCGACGACCTCACCGCACCCGCGAAACACACGCTTCCGCCGCTCAGCTTCCTCGGCACCGGCGCCCACGGTTTCCTGAAGCTGGTCGCCGACGGTTCGACCGGCGGTCCCGGAAATCACGTCGGCTTCAAGCTCGACAACAAGGGTGAATCCGTCGGCCTGGCCACGCCTGAGGGCTTCTTGGTTAGCCAGATTTCCTACGTGGCCGCGACCAAGGGGGTCAGCGAAGGCCGGTTGCCCGACAGTTCGGCCAACTGGGTCAAATTCCCCACGCTGCCAACGCCCGGCGCCAGCAATCGAGCCGATGCCGATTTCGACAGTGTGCCGGACGATTGGGAGCTCGCTCACGACCTCTCGCCGACCGATCCCGCCGATGGCTTGGCCGACCCCGACGGTGACGGCGTGAATAATCGCGATGAATTCCTCAGCGGCACCGATCCACGCGCCGGCGACAGCGCGCTGCACGCCACCATTCCGGCCACTGACGCCTCGGGCCTCACGATCCGGTTCACCGCGGTGGCAGGCATCGCCTACCGATTGCAGGCCACCGACTCCTTGAATTTTCCCCTCTGGACTACGCTGAGCAGCCTAGCTGCCCGGCCCGGCGAACGCGTGCTGCTGCTCACCGTGCCCACCGCCGCCCAGCTCCGCTTCTACCGCGTGGTGGTCGACTGACCGGTCGCTAATCGTTTTAACGCCCAACTGGCTTCCCCCCTGCGCTGGACTTCCCGCCCAGCGGACAGGGGGCCGCACTCGACCGCAATATACCTGTGCTTCCCCGACCGCCTCCGGCTGGCGCTCAGCCGATTTGTTCATCACCTTGCGCCATGATTTTTCGCCGCCGCTCAGGGGCCGCCCCATGGCTCAGTGGTTTGATCCTGTTGGCCGCCTCATTCCAAATCAGTGCGGCCCCGCGCTCCCTAGTGGTCAGCGAGTTGATGTATTCGCCGCTACCGGATCCTGAAGGCATCATTGCGACCACGGACTTTGAATTCATCGAACTGGCCAATGTCTCTACCGCCACCGTCAATTTGGGGGGCGCTTACCTGACCAACGCGGTGCAGTTTGTGTTCCCGGCCGGCACGGCGATTCCGGCTGGTGGGTTCCTCATCGTGCCGGCCAAACGGTCCGCGTTTCAGGCCCGTTACGGCACGGCGATCACGGCCACGGCCGGCTTTGCCGGTAAGCTCAGCGATCAGGGCGATACCGTGGAGTTGTTCGCGGCCGATGGTTCCGCGCTGCTCAATTTCACCTATGACAGTTCCGGCGACTGGCCGTCGCGGGCGGATGGCAAGGGCAGTTCGCTGGAGTTGGTGGACCCCCAGGGCGACCTCAACGCATCCGCAAACTGGCGTTCCAGCACTGAATATCAGGGCTCACCCGGACGCGCCGGCGTGGGGCCGCTCAAGCAGGTGGTCATCAATGAAATCCTCGCCCACACCGATCCGCCCTTCGAAGACGCCATCGAACTGTTCAACCTCACCGATCAGTCGGTAGCCATCGGCGGATGGTATCTTTCGAACACCCGGGAGAATCCCACGAAGTTCAAGATTCCGGCGGGCACGGTTCTAGCCGGGCGCGGTTACCAGGTCTTCTACGAGCGGGCGGGCACGGGTTCCGTCTTGGGATTCAATCCCGATGGCACCGGCGACGCTCCTTCGTTCACCTTCAATTCAGCCAATGGCGACGAAGCCAGCCTGATCAGCACCGAGGCCAGCGGTAAGCTGGCGAACTGGATGGATGCCGTCAGCTTTGGGGCTACCGCGAACGGTTACGTGCTGGGCCGTTATCCGAATGGCACCGGCAAACTGACCCCCCTGAGCCGGCAAACATTCGGCACCGAAGTGACGGCGACGATGGGCGGAGCCTTCCTCGACGTCTTTCGGACCGGCACCGGTGCGAGCAACGCCTACCCACTCGTCGGCCCCCTCGTGATCAGCCGCATCCAGTATCATCCGCTGGATGGCCAAGATGAGTTCATTGAGTTGCAGAATATCGCCAGCATCTCGGTGCCCCTCTTCGACCCGGCTTATCCCACCAACACGTGGCGGGTGCGCAACGCGGTGGAGTTCGACCTCCCGAGGGACGTGGTGGTGAGTCCCGGCGAAAGGATCCTCCTTGTGCCCACGGCACCGGCTGATTTTCGTGCCAAGAACTCGATTGCGGCCAGTGTGCAAGTGTTCGGTCCTTGGACGAATTCGCTGAATAACGCGGGTGAAACGATCGCACTATTCCAGCCCGACACGCCCCAACAGCCACCGCGGCCTGACGCTGGCTTGGTGCCCTATATCCTGATCGATGAAATTACCTATTTGCCCTCGGCGCCATGGCCGCTTGCGGCCGATGGGTTCGGACCCGCATTGAAACGCAAAGACCCGACGTTATTTGGAAATGACGCGACCAATTGGGAGGCGGAGGCAACCGCGCCGACCGCTCCCGTTGTTTCGGTCAACGAGTCGGGCGTCTTAGTGAGCTTGAGCTTCGTGGCCGAAGCAGGCCGCACCTATCGCCTCCAACGTGGTCCCACGGTTGCCGCCAGCACTTGGGCCGGAGGTGAACGGCTCACGACTCCCGTGAACGGCGGCGTTTTTGCCGTGACGGTTTCTCCGGCGGCAACGGGCGTGGAGTTTTACCGAGTGACCGTAGAATAAGCCGCGTTCAGCGGGCAAAAAGCCGGTAAAACCACGTGTTTCCGCCCCAGACCCACAGCGCGGCGGCGGCGGCGATGAACGGACCGTAGGGCAATCGGGCGGACCAGTCGCGCTTGCCTGCTAAGATCAAGCCGACCCCGACCACCGAGCCGAGCACCGCGCTGGCGAACAGGGAGAAGATGGTTGCCTGCCAGCCGAGGAACGCCCCGATTCCCGCCATGAATTTGACGTCGCCGAAACCCATGGCCTCGCGGGGCAACGTGACTTTGTCCGTCTCTGCCGACATCCACGGTTCCTGTGAAGCGTCGAAGCGTTCATCGCCGATTTGGAGCAGGGGCGGTTCCTGCTTGAGCGCCAGCCGCACGGGCTGGTTCCAGTAGCAGCGATCGGAAAGCTCGAGTCGCCGGGCCTCCAACACCACGGTGTCGGCCCGGCGATAGAAAACCTCGTCGTAAAAGAGATCGCCGTCGGGCAAGTGGATGGCTTCTTCTGAAAAAGTGATCTTGGCTCCGGAAGCGATGTTCACTCGTTGTTTTCCGAACATCAGCTTCCCGAAGCGCAGCACTCCATAGACCAAGCCGCCACCCACCACGGCACCCAAGGCGCTGAGCTTCATTCCCTCCACCGCGGTCGTCGCTCCCGGCAACGCGGGCGCCACCGCACAGAAGAGGAAGCCCGCAAAAATCCCGCCTACGGTGATCTGGTCGGGAATGATGTAGTGTTCAAGGTCGATCGCCGTCGCCGCGATGAAGCCGGCGAGGAGAATGCAGATGGCCAGCGCCATCAGGGGTTGCTCCCGCCCAAAGTGTAGCCAAGTCGCCAGAAACGTAACCCCGGTGAAGGCTTCGACGAGCAGATACCGCGGCGGAATCTCCGCGGCGCAATACGCACAGCGGCCACGCAACAGCAACCACGACAACACCGGCAGATTATGCCGCAGCTTGATCCGGGTGCCGCACTTGGGGCAATGCGATGGCGGCGTGACCGTGCTCAGGCCGAGCGGCAACCGGTAGATGACCACATTCAGGAAACTCCCCACGATCAGTCCGAGTAGCAGGAAGTTGAACGTCCACAGGTGGAACGGCGTCCGGAACGGGCCGTCGTAGAGGTATTCGAAGGGGATTCCGAAGTAGGTATCCATGCTTACGCTTGTCCGTAGATTTCAACTTCCAACGCGGCGCGCATCACTTCGACCGGGGCCACCTGCCCCGTCCAAAGTTCCAAGGCGGCGGCCCCTTGATAGAGCAACATGCCCAGACCATTGGCGGTCCGGCAACCGGCAGCTCGGGCCGCTTGGAGCAACGGGGTCTCGGCTGGACGGTAAATCATGTCGTAAACGCAATCGGCCTGCTTTAGGGAGAAATTCGCGGCGGTAAAAGGCAGTCCATCCCCGCTTTTCAGCCCCACGGACGTCGCGTTGAGCACCAACTCTACCTCGGACTCCGGATAACCGACCCGCACATCCACCGAGGGAAACCGTTCCGCGATCTCCGCCGCCAAGGCCTCGGCCTTCTCCACCGTCCGATTCACCAGCCAAAGCTCCTCCACCCCTTCGTCCGCGAGGCGCAGCGCCGCAGCTCGCCCGGCCCCACCGGCCCCGAGCAAAAGCACCCGCGCCGAGCGCGGTTCGAGCCCGAGATCTTCCCGCAAGGACCGAATGATGGCGTCGGCGTCGGTATTGTAACCGTGGGCACGGACTGGGCCGCGAACTTCAGCCAACTGGCCAACCGGTTGCCATTCGTCAGCCGCATTTTTCGCCTCGAACACGACCGTGTTTACCGCGCCCCAGAGTCGGGCCGAGGCGTCGAGTTCATCCATGAGTGGCAGCGCCAGCAATTTGTGCGGCACGGTGAGGTTCAGCCCCACGAAGCCCAAATGACGGGCACCTTCGAGCGCCTCGCGCAGTTTATCGGGCACGACCGCACAAGCCACGTAACGCCAATCCAGCCCGAGCTGGGCGAGAGCCGCGTTGTGCATCGCCGGCGAGGCTGAATGCCGGATCGGCGCGCCCAAGACCGCCACCATTCGAGTGGTGGCGGAGAGCGGGCGGGCAAACTGCGGATTCATGACGGGGGTAAAGGTGGCGGATGCATGCGCTAGGGCGCAAGCGCCGGGGTTCCTTTGGCCCCCAAGTTCGAACCCAAACACGCCTTGCACCGCCCCCCTCCGATGATAGTTTCATTCCGCCGCAAATATGCCTGAAGACGACAACAGTAATCGCAACAACAACGCCAGTGGTGGTTCCGGATTCCAAGCTCGCACTTGGATCGTCTGGATCGCCATTGCTGCCCTCATTCCCTTGCTGTTGTTCTTCCAGAACCGAACCCAGCCCCGTTATCAACCGATCAGTTACAAGAAACTCTTTGAACTGGTCGAGGCCGGGCAAGTCGAGTCCGGGGAGATTAACTTCAGCTCACAATCCACCGTGCAACGGGTGGTTCGGGGCAAGTATTTGCAGACTGAAGCCGGCAAAACGAACACGACTAGCGTTCCGTTCGTCGTCGAAACCTACCTGACGCAGGACGATATTCAGGAGCTGATGCGCAGCGGTTCCTTCAAGTCGGTCGACAATAACAGCCTGTTACTGAACCTTTTCATTGGCATTTTGCCCATCATCCTCGTGGGCGCGTTGATCTGGTTCTTCTTCGTCCGCCAAATTCGGGCGGCCGGAAAAGGCGCCCTCAGCTTCGGAAAATCCAAAGCCCGACTGCTGGCCAAGGAAAAGAACAAGACCACCTTCAAGGACGTCGCCGGGGTCGAAGAGGCCAAGGAAGAAGTCTCCGAACTGGTCGAGTTCCTCAAGGATCCGAAGAAATTTCAAAAGTTGGGTGGGCGTATTCCCAAGGGCATCCTGATGGTTGGTCCTCCAGGCACCGGCAAAACCCTGCTGGCGAAGGCCATCGCTGGCGAAGCTGACGCCGCCTTTTTCAGCATCAGCGGTTCCGATTTTGTGGAGATGTTTGTCGGCGTCGGCGCGAGCCGGGTCCGCGACATGTTTGAGCAAGCGCGAAAGAACACGCCGTGTCTGATCTTTATCGACGAAATCGACGCGGTGGGTCGTTCCCGTGGTCACGGGCTCGGCGGCGGTAACGATGAGCGCGAACAGACCCTCAACGCTCTGCTAGTCGAGATGGATGGCTTCGACACCCAAGAAGGCATCATCATCATTGCGGCGACAAACCGGCCTGACGTTTTAGATCCAGCGTTGTTGCGGCCGGGCCGTTTCGATCGACAGGTCACCGTCAATCTTCCCGACGTGCGCGGTCGCGAAGCCATTCTCAAGGTCCACGCGAAAAGCGTGAAGCTGGACAGCTCGGTTGACCTCTCAATCATTGCTCGTGGCACGCCCGGCTTCTCGGGTGCAGAATTGGCCAACCTACTGAACGAAGCCGCCTTGATTGCCGCTCGGGCGAACCGCAAGGCCATCAGTATGAGCGAGCTCGAAGAAGCGCGCGACAAAGTGCGCTGGGGTCGGGAACGCCGCAGCATGGCGATGACCGACGAGGAAAAACGGGGCACAGCATGGCACGAAGCCGGCCATGCGCTGGTCAACGTGCTGTTGGAGCACACTCACCCGCTGCACAAGGTCACGATTGTGCCGCGCGGACAGGCACTGGGCTCCACCATGTGGTTGCCCAAGGACGATTTGCTCAGTCGGCGCCGCAAGGAATTGCAGGATCTGATTGCCGTCACCATGGCTGGCCGGATCGCGGAAGAAATCGTTACGCACGACGTTTCTACCGGTGCCGCCGGGGATATTCAGCAAGCCACCAGCATGGCCAAAGCCATGGTCATGCATTACGGCATGAGCGAAAAATTGGGCATGGTGCTCTACGGTGAGGCCAACGAATACGTGTTCCTCGGCCGGGACATGATGCGCTCCAAGGAATACAGCGAAGCCACGGCCCAACAGATCGATGCGGAGATCAAGCGGATCATCGACGAAGGCTACAACACAGCCAAGACGCTGATTGAAACCCACCGCGACAAGTTGGATCTCATCGCCCAAGCGTTGCTTGACTACGAAAGCCTCGACGGACAGCAGGTCTTGGACATCTTGAAGACGGGCACCTTCACGCCGCCGTCGGTGAAACCCGGTGACATTGATCCGCCTTCGGGCGCGCCCGCAGGCACTCCTGTGCCGGAGGTCGTGAAACCGGTGCCACCCAAGCTACCGGGCTTCGGCTCACCCGCGCCCGCTGCCGCTTGAACGGTTCTGGGTAGATTTAAGGCGTCGTGTAAAACACGACGCCTTTTTGTTTCGCGGAAGGCCTAAGTAAATTGCCTCGGTGGCCGCTGTCGGTCTTTCGGTTTAGTTGCGCCGCTTTCCGGTCAACAATTCGCGGGTGACATTCTTGGCGCCGTAAACCTTGTTCATCGCCTCGATGATCGCTCGGGCATCGACGCTAAGCGCCCGGGCTTGGGTGTCATCGTAGGCAAAATCCAAGACGAGCGACTGGAGATTGCCGTCGAAGATGATGCCGACGAATTCCCCGGCGCGATTAACGACCGGGCTGCCGGAGTTGCCGCCGATGATGTCGGCTGTGCTGATGAAGTTGTAGGGCGTCCCAAGATCGAGTGCGGACTTCTTTTTGAGCCACCGTGGTGGGAGATCAAAGGGCTCCCGGTTCTTCATGGCCGCATTGCGTTCATAGAGTCCGCCGAGGGTCGTGAAGGGCGCGATCTGCTGCCCGTTCTCTTGGTAACCTTTTACCGGACCGAAGGAGAGTCGCAGCGTAAAGGTGGCGTCGGGATATTTGCTGGTTCCTTCCAGGGCGAATCGCGCCTTGGCAATTGCCGCTTGGGCCTGTTGCTTGAGTTCATCCTGCGTCTCGACGATTTTACGCAGGGCGCGCGCTTCGCCATCCACCAACCGGGCCAGTTCGATCAAGGGATCTTGGGCCGCCGCTGCCGCCGCGGCACCGCCTTGGTAGATTTGCCGGCGAAATGCGGGCTCGCGCACCTTACTGCCCTGAATGAGTTCCGCGGCGCGAACTCGCGGCGCCTTGCCCGCGAACACCGCCTGCACCAACGAGTCTTGGTAACCCAGTTGTTCGGCGAGAAACGTCAAGGAGTCGGCCAATTTGAGGATTTCGAGATCCGGGTGGATCGGCTTGTCCGAAAACAAGTCGAGTTCGAGCGGTTGCCGGTTGGCGTCTCCAAATTCACTGAGGCGCTCCCCGTTCGGCTTGGGCCGCTCTTCGCCGGCCCGCAAGAGCGTTCGGGCAATCGCAAAGGAGTCGCCGGCAAATCCGTGTTCGCCTTCCAAGAGGCGGAACCGGAGCGCGTGTTGTTTCACGATCGCTTGCGCCCCCGCAATCTTCTCGTAAGCGGCTTGGGCCTCGGGAAATTCACCGCTGGCCGCAAGGCGGGCGCGAAATTGTCGTTCCGCCTCCGCCTTCCGCCCCATCAAAATGGGATCGTAAAGGCCGGCGTGGCCGCCGTCGCGGGCTTTGCGCGAATTCTGAAGCCCGAACAGATCGTCCTTGGCCCGTCGGGCATTTTCTTCACTCCGCCCACTCCACGCGTGGAGCAGCGTTTCCAAGCGTTTGAGCCGGGCAAGCGTGTAGGGAAATTGCACATCCCGAAGATACTCCAACTCCACGAGGGTGAGGAGGCGACTGGTGCGACCGGGATGGCCGGATACAAAGGTGAGATCGCCTTCTTGGAGCGGCGCTTGGGCCCACTTGAGGAAGTGCGGGACTTTGACGGGTTGGCCGTTTTCGTAGACCCGGAACAGGCAAACATCCAAGTCGAAGCGGGGAAATTCAAAATTGTCGGGGTCGCCCCCGAAGAACGCCGCCTGTTGCTCAGGCGCGAACACCAAGCGCACGTCGGTGTAACGCTTGAAGCGATACAAATGGTAGGCGCCGCCTTGGTAAAGGGTGGTGACGTTCGATCGTAATCCGGTTCGATCCTGCGATTCCTTTTCGATCTCCGAGATGATTTTGCGGCGGGCTTTGAAGGCCTCTTCCGGCGCTGCCGTGGCGGGCACACCGGCATTCACTCGCGCGGTGACGTCCTCGACCGATTGCAGGACGTTTAGTTCCAAATCCACGCAGGGCAGTTCCGCGGCGAGAGTCTTCGCGTGAAAACCATCCCGGAGATAATTTTGTTTGGCGCTGCTCACCTTCTGGAGCGCATCGGCCCCGACGTGATGATTGGATAGCACTAATCCGTCCTCGCTGACGAAACTGCCCGAACCACCCGAGTTGAAGCGCACGGAGGCCTGCATCAGGTGGGCGAGCCACGCGTCGGTCAGCTCGAATCCGTGCCGGTCCTTAAGTAGTTGGCGGGGTGGGTTTTCGTAGAGCCACATGCCCTCATCGCCGTGGGTCGGGGACGAGTTGAACAAGGCAGCGGCAACAACCATGGGAGTCAGGAAACGCAGATTCATCGGCGCGAAGAAGTTCC
>CAIJLV010000159.1 GCA_903821635.1 uncultured Verrucomicrobiota bacterium
CTCCGAGAATTGAAGTGGCCGGTTCGCTACCCAACGGCGAACTCCAGCCGCCAAGGAACAGCGTCACCATCATGCCCGAGGCTCCGATCATCGCGGCGTATTCGCCCATGAAGAACAACGCGAACTTCATCGAGCTATATTCCGTGTGGTAACCGCCGACGAGTTCCGTTTCGGATTCCGGCAGATCGAACGGCAGCCGGTTCGTTTCGGCAAAGGCGGCGATCAGGAAAATGACGAACGCCAGCGGCTGTTTCCAGATCAGCCACTGGTGCAGGCCACCGCTCTGGTATTGGACGACGGACGACAGGTTCAGGTCACCAACCAGCAGGAAGACCGCGACCACGCTCATCCCCATCGCGATCTCGTAGGAGATCATCTGAGCGCTCGAACGGATGCTGCCGAGGAAAGGATACTTGGAATTCGACGCGTAGCCGGCGAGCACGACGCCATAAACGCCCAGCGAAACAATGCCGAACGTGTAGAGAATACCCACGTTGAGGTCGGCGATAACCATCGGATTGCTGGCATTGCCGAGGGTGGACCCGAACGGAATGACGGCGAGCGTCATCAACGACGGGACACAGGCAATCGCGGGGGCCAGCCAGAAGTAAACTTTCCGCACATAGCTGGGAGTAAAATCTTCCTTGAGGAACGATTTCACGCCGTCCGCCATCGGCTGAA
Organism: uncultured Verrucomicrobiota bacterium; assembly: GCA_903821635.1. Taxonomy (GTDB): domain Bacteria; phylum Verrucomicrobiota; class Verrucomicrobiia; order Limisphaerales; family UBA9464; genus CAIWAH01. The sequence goes on from CAIJLV010000159.1 coordinate 682, forward strand.
AGATGCCGAGGCGCACTAGCCACGGTCCAATGACTGGAATGAACTCCACGAAGAAGGGAGCGACCCGGTTCGGTCCGGGACGATCTTGGATCCAAGCGGACACCTTGCGTTCGACCAGCACCGCATACGCAACGCCGGTCATGGCGATCGCAAAAACCAGCACGACCTTCAGCACGCTGAAGAGGACGAACTGCGTCGTGGGGTCGAGAAATTTGATCGAATCCATGTCGCGTTAAATCTGAACAGTGACTCCGGTATCGCCAATTTTGGCCCACTCCAAACCGGCAAACGCGGGCACTTCCTGCGCCATCTGGTTAAACAGTCCCTCGATGCTTTTGAAGCCGCTCTGGCCGGTGACATGGGGCACCAATTCGAGGAGAAATTCCCACTCGGCCCGAGCGTCACCCTTCGGTTCCACCGCTTGCATGAGCTTTTGCAACCGGCCCTTCACATTGACGAACGTGCCGCGCTTCTCCGCGGGCGCGCAGCCTGGGAGCAAATAGGTCGCAATGGCCGTGGTCGCGTTGGGCAAAATATCGCTGACGATCAACGTATCCAATTGGGCCAACAGGTCGCCCCCCAGTCCGTGCTTCGTCACGTCTTCGCCGAAGACGATCAGCGTCTTGATCGAACCGTTGGCGATCCCGGCCGCGATCCGGGGTAGGTTGAGGCCGAGTTCAGCGGAAGCGACGCCGGTCAAGCGTGCGCCAGTGCGGTTGGGATTGCGGTCGGCGCTGACCAGCAGCTTGTCGGCTTCCCCATTTCGAGCCACAGAATCGGTCAAAGCGTCAAACTTGGCGGCCAGCTTCTTGAGCAGATAAAGCTCCTCCGTCGTCTGGCGGGCCGAAGCCACAACCGCGACGCTGCCTTGCGGCGCCGTGGCCAGCTTCGCGGAAATCTCCTTCAACGCGGTGCCCCAACCCGCCTTCGCTCCGCGCACCAGAACCTCCTTAAGGCGATCTTCGCGGGCAACCCACTTGTAATTCAGCCGGCCCGAATCACACATCCACGGCCCGTTGACCGCGTCGTTATCGCGCGGTTCGTAGCGGTGGATCGTGCTTTCGCGGGAACCGATAGTGATGTTGCACCCGGTGCCGCAGCTCGTGCAGACACTCTTGGTTTCCTTGAGGAACCAGACGCGCATCTTAAAGCGGAAATCCTTTGAGGTCAGCGCACCTACTGGGCACAGGTCCACGGTGTTGAGCGTGTAATTGTTGTCGAAGGCACCCGCCTTCCACGCCGCAATCGTGTTGTAAGAACCGCGGTTTACGATGCCCAGAGCGTCGTCGCCGGCGATATCTTTGGTAAACCGGATGCAGCGAGTGCAAAGGACGCAACGCTCGTCGTCGAGCACGATGCGCGGTCCGAGATCAACAGCCTTGGGCTTGTGCACCTTTGCCTCGACGAACCGACTGCTGGCCTGCCCGTGTTCGACCGAGTATTCCTGCAGCTTGCACTCGCCAGCCTGATCGCAGATCGGGCAGTCGAGCGGATGGTTGATGAGCAGAGATTCCAAGACCGCCTCACGCATCTGCTTGGTCGCGGGCGAATTCGGATACAGCTCCATGCCCGGCGAAATCGGCGTCGCACACGCAATCGCTCCACGCGGCGTCTGCGGCTCATAAGGCAGCACTGACTTCGCGATCTTGGGCGTGCCGTCCTCGTTGAGCACCGGCTTGCGGTCCGGCCCCATCATTGGCGTGCCAAACTCGACCAAGCACATGCGGCAGTTGCCGGCCACGGGCAGCTTGGGGTGGTAGCAGTAATGCGGCACCTCACCGCCCGCGAGCTGGACGGCTTGGAGCATGGTCGTGGGCTCCAGCTTGCCCTGCCAATTGGGCAGCAGCTTCGGCACCTCGACCTCGCGGCCGTCCACCTTGATCTTGATCTTCTCGACCGGTGGCGGCGCGGCGGGCGCGGGCGCGGGAGCAGTTGTCGCGGCGTTGGACATGTTCTCGGAAATCAGTGCTGGTTCGGGCGGGCGGCCTTGCCACGGGCGGCTTCATCTGCCGCGCCTTGGGCTTCAAACTCGTCCTTAAACTTCTTTACGAAGCTCAGGACCGGCCATGAGGCCGCTTCGCCAAAGGCGCAGATGGTGCGGCCCTGGATGTTTTGGGCGATGTGCGAAAGGTAATCAGCGTCCTGCTTGCGGCCTTCGCCGTGGGCGAGCCGATGCGTGCCCTTGGCGAGCCAGAGAGCGCCCTCGCGGCAGGGCGTGCATTGGCCGCAGCTTTCGTGGGCGTAAAATTCGGACAGGTTCGCCAGCACATCCACCATGCTTCGCGAATCATCCATGACAATGATCGCGCCGGAACCGGACATTGTGCCCGCACCTTGCAACGAATCGAAGTCGTAGGGCAGGTCTAGCAACGGCACGTCCACCTTGGTCATCTGGCCATCCGCGCCCTTGCGGTTGAGTTTGAAAACCTCGCCGGCCTTCAAAACCTTGGACGACGATCCGCCGGGAATGACCGCCTTGAGCGAACGCCCCGGCCGGAGGCCGCCACCGAAGTTGGGATCGTTGATCAATTGGCCGAGCGTGACCTTGCCGACTTCGACCTCGAAGTAACCGGGCTTCATCACGTCCCCACTCAGACTTACGATCCGGGTGCCCGTGTTGTTCGGGGTGCCGAGCTTGGCGTATTCAGCAGGCCCCATCGTGACGATGTGCTTCACGTGGCAAAGCGTCTCCACGTTGTTCACGATGGTCGGGCACATATAGAGCCCGAGCACAGCCGGAAAATACGGTGGTTTGATACGCGGATAGGCGCGCTTGCCTTCGAGGGACTCAATCAGGCCAGTCTCTTCACCGCAAATGTAGGCGCCCGCCCCACGATGCACGTAAATCTCCAAGTCGTAGCCCGTGCCAAGAATGTTCTTTCCGAGGAAACCCTTGGCTTTTGCTTCCGCCAGCGCCTTTTCCAGCAAGCGCGCACCATGCGGCATCTCGCCCCGGATGTAGATGTAGGCGAGCTTCACGTCGTTCGCCCAGCAAGAGATGATCATCCCCTCGATCAACTGGTGCGGGTCTTTGTGCAGAATCTGGCGGTCCTTGAAGGTGCCCGGTTCGGATTCATCGGCATTGCAGATCAGGTAAATCGGCTTGCCACTCCGCCGGTCGACGAAACTCCATTTCAGACCGGCTGAAAACCCCGCGCCGCCTCGCCCCCGAAGGCCAGAGGCTTTTACATCTTCGCGAACCACTTCCTGCGGCGACAGCTTTTTGCCGTCAGCCAAATCACGCGCCGTGGTAGCGAGCGCTTTCTTAAGAGCTTCATAGCCACCATGACGCGCATAACACTCGAGGTCGGGCGTGTAACCCGGCGAATCGGCGTGCTTGAGGATTAATTTAAATTGTTCCGGCATGGCAATGCTTGACTCAAACCTTCAACTGACTAATTTCTCCCCCGCTCCGGCCTGCCCGATGGTGTAACGGTAGCACAGCAGTCTCTGAATCTGCTTGTCATGGTTCAAATCCATGTCGGGCAGCCAATCTTCAAATCACTTCCATTTTTCGATAATTTCGTCGGCCATGGCCGCCGTGACCTTGGGAAGTAGGTCATCATTCAACAACACCGCGGGGGCGTTGCCACAGTCCGCTAGGCATTCCACAAATTCGACCGTGAACTTACCATCGGCAGTCGTTTGCGGCGCATGGGCGTGCGCATCCAAGCCCAGCTTCTTGCAAAATTGTTCGCGGAGTTTCCCGCTGCCAGCCAATGAACAGCTCAATGTGCGGCAAACCTTGATGTGCGTCTTCCCGAGCGGCTGCTGCCGGAACATCGGGTAAAATGTCACCAATTCATAAACGTTAATCGGCTGGAGTTCAAGTTTACGGGCGGTCCATTCGATAGCGTCGTCGGACACATGGCCGAAATGTTCCTGCAAAGCATGCAAGAACATCAACGAGGCGCTCCGTTTGACCGGATAATGAGTCACCAACTCGTCGAGTTGGGCTTCCAAATTGGCTGGAATGGTAAAGGCC
>CAIJLV010000160.1 GCA_903821635.1 uncultured Verrucomicrobiota bacterium
CGGCCGTCAGTCAGGCGGTGGCGGACAGCGAGGACGAGATCAACGACGCCCTCGACGAGCGCATCAAAAAGAAAAAGCTCGCGAAGAATGCCAGCTACTTCGCATTCACCGCCACGCCGAAGCACAAGACGCTGGAGATGTTCGGCGTGCCGTATTCCGAGGGCGGCGAGGTGAAGCACCGTCCCTTCCACGGCTACACGATGAAGCAGGCGATTCAGGAAGGCTTCATCCTCGACGTGTTGAAGAACTACACGCCCGTGGCCAGCTACTACCGGCTCGCGAAGACCGTGGAAGGCGACCCCGAGTATGATGTGAAGAAGGCCCGCAAGAAGCTGCGCGTCTATGTCGAGAGCCACAGCAAGGCCATTCGCGACAAAGCAGAGATCATGGTGGACCACTTTCACGAACAGGTCATTGGCCAGAATAAAATCGGCGGTCAGGCGCGGGCCATGGTGGTGACCGGCAGCATCCAGCGGGCGATTGAGTATTTCATGGCGTTCACCGCCTACCTCACGGAGACCAAAAGCCCCTACCGCCCCATCGTGGCCTTCTCCGGCGAACCGGAATACAAGGGCGACAAGGTCAGCGAATCGAAGCTGAACGGGTTCCCGGCCGGCGAGATCGCGGACCGCATTCAGGAAGACCCGTATCGTTTTCTTATTTGCGCGGACAAGTTCCAGACCGGCTACGACGAGCCGCTGCTGCACACGATGTATGTGGACAAGGCACTGTCCGGCATCAAAGCCGTGCAGACGCTCTCCCGCCTGAACCGGGCGCACCCGAAAAAGCACGATGTCTTCGTTTTGGATTTCCAGAACGACACCGAGACCATCGAGCAATCCTTCGCCGACTACTACCGCACCACGATCCTCAGCAAGGAGACGGACCCGAACAAGCTCCACACGCTCAAGGGCGAACTGGACGCACATCAGGTCTATTCGCCGGAGCAGATCAATGAGCTGGTGGAGTTGTATCTAGGCGGAGCCGACCGCGACAGACTCGACCCCATCCTGGACGCCTGCGTGGCGGTGTATGTGACCGACCTCGATGAAGACGGCCAGGTGGATTTCAAAGGCAAAGCCAAGGGCTTCACCCGAGCTTACGACTTCCTAGCGACCATCCTGCCGTATGGCATTCAAGACTGGGAGAAGCTCTCCATCTTCCTGAACTTCCTCATCCCAAAACTCCCCGCGCCGAAAGAGGAAGACCTCGCCAAAGGCATCCTTGAAGCCATCGACATGGACAGCTATCGCGCCGAGAAGAAAGCGATGATTGCCATTGCTCTGCCCGATGCGGAGGCGGAGATCGAACCGGTGCCTACGTCAGGCGGTGGGCGCAAAGCGGAGCCCGAGATGGACCGGCTTTCAAACATCGTGAAGCAGTTCAACGATCAATTCGGTGGTCTCTTCGCCGATGCGAAACGCATGGAGCAGCGCATCACCGGCGAGATTCCCCAGAAGGTGGCGGCCGACGAAAAATATCAGAACGCCAAAAAGAACTCCGACCGACAAAATGCCAAGATCGAGCACGATAAGGCGCTTAAGCGTGTGATCACCGCGCTCTTCAAAGACGACGCACAGCTCTTCAAGCAGTTCCAAGACAACGAATCTTTCCGTGGCTGGCTTACGGACACGGTTTTTGGAATGACCTACGAGGAGCCGGCGCGTAAACCGGTTTAGGGACGCCAAAGACCCGTTCTGTATCGTGATCGGGCGCGAGGGTGAGGCACCCCGCCGTTCGTGGCTACCCCGCTTCGACGCGCCCTGCCGGCACACGCTGTGTGCTCTTCCGATGCTTGGCCACGGCAGAGGAAGGAACCCGGTCGAACGCAGACGGAAGCAGTTCAGGCGGTTCCGTGACCTCCTTCATCATTCAGCCTTCCCACTTTGCACCCTGGAAGGCAGGGCCAACCGACTAATGACACCGCGCCCGCCATCACACTGCTGCATGCTCACTTTGCCTTGGCCTGCGTGGTGAAGGTCATCATTAGTGGCAGCGCCGATGACGGTCCCGATGGGCAGCCGCACCTCCTCGAACAGGAAGACAGCCAGTGGTCTCGCCCCTTCAAGGCGGGGAAGGTTTTGCCCGTCGAAACCCACCTCGCCCGGGGCTGCCTGAGTTCGCCGCGTTGCGGCGGGCAGCCGCGACACTCACCGGGCCGGCGCCGGCACCGGAAACTTCGCAGCGACGCGGCGGGCCGCGACCTCCAAGGCTAGGTCGCGGTAGTTGGCTTCGTCGCCGAAGAAGCGGTTGCTCAAACCATCGCGCAGCAACTGCAGTTCGGCGGCGGGATTTCCCTGCCGTTCAAACAGGTCGAACATGCGCACTAACACGGTGGTCAGCGCCCGCCGGTCGGCGGTGAAACCGTAGGCGCCAGCCTCTTTCGTGTCGGCAGCAAAAGCCCGGCCGGTCAATTGCAGGAACTCTGGGTCGCGGCCCTGATCCCACTTCAGCTCCGCGAGCCGGAGCCGGTGCACCCGCCGCTGTTCCGGATCGCGGCCGATGAGTTCGGCGAGCACCCGTTCCGTGGTGGCGGTGGCGGGCACGTGCCACGCGGAGCGCCGGGACCGGTGGGCCGCCATGAGCAGGCTCGCCTGCGCCCGCAGGTCGCGGAGTTCTTCGCCGGCGGGATTTTGCGCAAAGCCAGGTTGCTCCACCAACCGGACGGCTTCCGTGAACGGGTTCGGGGATTGCTCGCCCAGTAAGGCCAACGCTTCGCGGGGTTCAAAGCGCAGCGGCTCCAGTTGCATCCATTGTTCGATGGCCGACTTGAGCGGCGTGACCTCACGGGTGACGTCGCCAAAGAACAGCGCGGAGGCCGCCCGCACCTCGGCCACCGTCACGTCATTCGTCGCCCGCCAGCGCCCCAGTAGCGTGCGGGGACGGGGCGAAAGCACTTCGGCGAGATCAAACGCCTTGCGGGAGAAGCCACGGTTGAAGAAGCCGGCTTGGGCCGCGTATTCGAGCACCGGATTGAAGTCGCTGTGCAACGGCGTGCCTGGCTCCGGCAGGTGGGCGCCGTCGCTGAAGGGCAGCAGTTCCAACGACAACAGCGCCGGCAGGCTTTGGATGTGGGCGCGGAACAGGTCCTCGGCAATCCGGGGCGTCGCCAACCGGCGGGCCAATTGCCCGAGCTCCGGACTGAACGGCACCGGTGAACCGACGAGCATCAAGTCGCCCCCACTCGTCTGCCAGATGGCCGTGTAGGGAAACACCGAGGTGAAGGTTGCGGCCACGATGTCGAACACGCGGTCGCTGGATTCGTAAACTTGGACCCACTGGGCGACCAAGCCGCCGGGTTTCAAGCGCGCCCGGCAATCTTCGTAAAATTCCCGACTGAAAACGGCGGCCACACCCGCCATCCACGGATTGGAAGGTTCGGTGATGATGACGTCATACTGCCTCGGCGTGACCTGGAGGTAGGTTCGCGCATCTTCCAAGGCAACGGTCAGGCGGGGATCGTCGAGGGCGTGACCGTTCACTTCGCTGAAGTGGCGCCGCGTGGCTTCGACGACCTCGGGGGAGATTTCCACGACTTCGACCCGGCGCGCGTGGTCGTGCCGCAACGCGGATCCGGCGGTCACCCCACTGCCGAGGCCAACGATGAGGATTTCCTCCGGGTGCGGATGCAGCAGCAGGGGCACTTGGGCGAGCAGCACTTGGGTGGAAAGGTCACCGCGCGACGTGGCGTCCGTCTTGCCGTTGACCTTGAGGAAGAGCTGTTCCTCCCCGGGTCTGAGTGCCCCGCGAACCACGGTTACCGAGGAGCCGGCGCCGTCCTGATGATACTCCAACTTAAAGGAATCCACCGTGTTTCGGAACTCCTGCGCCGTCGCCGGCGGCACCGCCGCGCGCCAAAGACCGCTGGTGAAGGAACGGTTCCAACGGCCGGACAGGCCGACCGCCGCCAGCAGCGCGAGCACCGCGCCTCCGGCCGGGGCGAGCCACCACACCCCCCGTGATCCCTGCCAATCACGCCCCAGAATTGCGGCGGCCAAGCCGAGGTTGAGCACGATGCCAAGGGCAAAGGTCGGGGCGAGTCCCAGCCACGGCAGCAGCACAAAGCCGGTGAGCACTGCGCCCAACACCGTGCCCAGCGTATTGACGGCAAACACCACCCCGACCGAGCGGCCGGTGCGGGCCACTTCCCGCGTCGCAATCCGGCTGGCGAGGGGCAGCGTCATGCCCAGAAAAACCGTCGGCACAAACATCACGGCAAAGCAGATGGCCGCTTGGAACAACTGGTTGAGGGCGAAGGCGGC
>CAIJLV010000161.1 GCA_903821635.1 uncultured Verrucomicrobiota bacterium
CAATCATCTCGGAAAAATCCGGCCGCTCCAAGTTCGTCGATATTATTGAAGGCGTAACGGTTAAGCAGGAAGTGGATGAAGCGACTGGACAAGAAGCGCTTGTCATTATTGAGCACAAGGAAGACTTGCATCCTCAAATCATCGTTGAAGATGAGTCGGGTGATGCGTTAGCTCAATATCCCATCCCGGCCGGGGCCCACTTGGTGGTCTCTGAAGGTGATGAAATTGGCGCCGGTGCATTGCTCGCCAAGACCCCTCGTAAGGCATCCAAAACCAAGGATATTACTGGTGGTTTGCCTCGTGTGGCCGAGCTTTTTGAAGCGCGCCGGCCCAAGGATGCGGCTGAAATCGCCAAAATTGATGGCGTGGTTGATTTCGGATCGTCGGTGCGGGGTAAGCGCTGCATCGTGGTGAAAGATATTGGAACGGCTACGGAAGAAGAGCACCTCATTCCGATGTCGAAACATGTGATCGTCTACAAGGGCGACTTCGTGAAGAAGGGGCAGCAATTGACAGATGGCCCAGTCGTGCCGCACGAAATTCTGGATGTCTGCGGTCCTCACGAGCTGCAAGAGCATCTTGTGAACGAGATTCAGGAAGTTTATCGCCTGCAGGGTGTGACGATTAACGACAAGCACGTCGAGATCATCATCCGACAGATGCTTCGCAAAGTTCGGATTACAGAACCGGGCGACACCGTGTTCCTCTGGGGCGAGCAGATCGACAAAATTGCCTTCGAGAACGAGAACGAACGGGTCGAGAAGATGGGTGGTAAACCCGCCGAAGGTGCGCCTGTGCTGTTGGGCATCACCAAGGCTTCGCTCGAAACCGAGTCGTTCCTCAGTGCGGCGTCCTTCCAAGACACCACACGCGTGCTCACCGAGGCCGCGACCTTGGGCAAGAGCGACCCGCTTCGTGGCTTCAAGGAAAACGTAATCATGGGTCACATTATCCCGGCGGGAACGGGCTATACTGGTCACCGTAACATTCGCGTTAAGGCGTTGGTTGAAATTCCGGCCGAGCCGGCTCCCTCGCTGCCGGAAGGCGCGGAGGCGCATCAGCTATTGGCCTGATCGCGGATTAACGAATTACAGGCGGGCGGCTTCAGGCCGTCCGCCTTTTTGTTGGCGATGCTTACGCGTGGAGCGGTGTTTCAGCCGCCCAGCGGGGGCCTAAAACTGATTTGGGTCTACTCAGGTTCGCGCGGAGGCCTCCTTTGGGCGGGTTCAACCGCCCCGTCGATCTAGCTGGTTTTTTCAGCGAGAAAAGCGTCGCAGGGCTTATGCCGGTTCGCCAAACAGGCTTGCCAAACCGAGGCCTCAGTTCGGCGGCGGGAAAAGCGAAGGTCTCAGTTTACTCGCCGCGTCCATGCACTTCCACAATGCTTTCGGCCAACGCGGACACCATGCGGTCGAGTTGGTAATCCGAAGTGCAGTAGGGAGGCATCAAGACGACTACATTGCCAATGGCCCGCGTTAGCACGCCTCTTGAAGCCATGGCGTCGCAGACTCGGATTCCCGCTTGCTCAGCCAAGTCAAACTGTGCGCGCGATTTCCAATCCCGCACCAATTCTACCCCAGCCACTAAACCTACCTGCCTGACATCACCCACGGAGGGTATGCTCCAGAGCTGTTGGAGTTGTTTCGCCATCCGCGTTTCTAGTCGTGACCTTGCCCGACCCGAAGCGGAGGAATTCAGCAAGGCGAGGCTCGCCAACCCCAAGGCTGCGCCGAGCTGATTTCCCGTGTAGCTGTGACCATGAAAGAACGACCTAAACTCGGAATAATCGCCCAGAAAAGCCCCAAAAATATGCTCCGTTGTGAGCGTCGCTGCCATCGGCAGGTAGCCGCCGGTCAGACCTTTGGCCAAGCACATAAAATCCGGTCGCACCTGTTCATGCTGGCACGCGAACAGCGGCGCGGGATCCGAGGAGGGCTTCCCTACGGTGTTCGCCTTTTCTCCTGCCCCCGCAGTCAGCGTGCTGGTTCCCGTTCCGGTTCGTCCGAATCCGGTCATCACTTCGTCGGCAATCAGCAAAGCTCCGTGCGCCCGGGCCGCCTCTGTCACCTGCCGGAGCCACCCATCGGGTTGGGCAATCATGCCAGCAGCGCCTTGAATGCGGGGTTCGAATACGAATCCAGCGTAGGGGCGTTTCTGTTTCTTGGCCTGCGCCAACTGGCGCTCGACCCCGACGACGCACTCCCAGTTGCAGCGACGATACGTGCGGGCGTCGGCGCGTTCGGGCGCTGCCCGGTTGAACGGGCAACGGTAGCAATACGGTGCCATCACCGAGTCTGACTTGAAAATCAAACCGGCATAAGCCCGGTGAAACAGGTCGATGTGGCCGAGTGAAACCGCACCAACGGTATCGCCGTGATAGGCACCTTTAATCCCGAGGAAACGCGGCTTCGGTTTGGCCCCGTGGGTTCGTCGGGTGAATTCGTAAGCCAGTTTGAGGGCCACCTCGACCGCAGTGGAGCCGTTATCCGAGTAGAAGACTTTCGTAAGTGCCGCCCCCGGACCTTCAAGGGCGGCCCTTGCCTCGGGGATTGGTTTTGAGCCCTGCACCAAGGCCGCCGCCAACTGACTGGCGGGCTCGTTCGCGAAGCCGAGCGCGGAGGTGTGTGCTACTTTACTCAACTGGCGGCGGAGGGCCGCGTTAAGTTGTGGGTGATTGTGCCCGTGGAGGTTGGTCCAAATCGACGAGTTGGCGTCCAGATATTCACGGCCGTGAATATCGAGCAATACCGCCCCCTTGCCCTCGAGCAGCACGATCGGCTCGCGCCGCAGCCAATCGCGCATCTGCGTAAAGGGATGCCAGACATGGGCCTGATCAAGTTGGGCGATCGGATTCATCGTTCGATGATGGATGTGCTGAGAGCAAGGCAGGACCTTGCTCCGAGGGTGCGGGCAAACTGCTCCAGATCGGCTTGTTCATGGGCGGCGCTTACGGTGACCCTCAATCGGGCTGAACCCCGTGCGACCGAGGGGAATCGAATGGCGGGCACAAAGTAGCCCGCCGCGCGCAATTCGGTGGCGAGCTTCACCGCAGTATCCTCGGCGCCAACCTGGAGTGGCACAATCGGGCTCGGCACCGAACTAGGAGACCAGCCGGCGCGGGTGATCGCATTTTTCAGGCAATTCACCCGGATCCACAACTGTTCGTTCAACGCCGCCCCTTCGGGACGGGCGATGAGTTCAAGGCCGGCTGCTGCTGCTGCTGCTGCTGCGGGCACAGGGGCGGTGGAAAAAATGAAACTTCGGGCCCGATTGATCAGCAGGTCGACCAACTGGCGGGAACCAGCGATGAAACCACCGGCCGAGCCTACGGCCTTCCCGAGGGTTCCGAGCTGAATTTCGATCCGCTCGCCGAGCCCCAAGGCGTCCGCCAAGCCTCGCCGATGTTTGCCAAACAAACCCAAAGCGTGGGCTTCGTCCACCATGAGCCACGCGCCATAACGGTCCTTGAGCTCAACGAGCTCGCGCAACGGGGCCAAGTCTCCGTCCATTGAAAAAACGCTCTCCGTCACGATCAGAATCTGCTGGCGCTTGGTGGCGGTGGTCGCGGCGTGTTTTTTTGCGGTGGCCCATTTCAGGATGGTCTCCAATTCATTGAGGTCGTTGTGCGCGAACACCCGCAGCTTCGCGCCACTCAGCCGCGCCGCATCCACACAACAGGCATGCACCAGCTTGTCCACGATGATGATGTCGTCCGGCCCCAGCAGCGCGGTGATGGCGCCCAAGGCGGCGGCGTAACCTGTGCTAAATGCCAAGGCTGCCGCCGTGTCTTTGAAGGCGGCGATCCGTTCCTCAAGCCGGTGATGTGGCGCCAACGAACCGCAGATCAACCGTGAGGCGCCGGAGCCGGCCCCAAAGTCGCGGGCGGCTTGAGTCGCGGCGTCGATCAGGAGCGGATGCACGGCGAGTCCGAGATAGTCGTTGGACGACAAGTTCAGCAGCTCCCGGCCGGCGAAGCGGATGCTCGGCCCGACCGACGAATCCAAACGGCGCAGTTCCCGCCAGAGGTCTGCCGCGCGGATCCCGCTTAGCCGTAGTTCCAATTCGTCTTCAAACGCCGACACAGCCGTCAGGGTTCAGGCTTCTAGGGGCGGGGTTCAAGGTTCGTTCTTTGAAACTGCTGGGCCGGGTTTGAAACGCGTTCCTGCTCTCTGGGTTCCGCAAGCGGGTCGGCCCAATCGTTCATGGGGCCCGTTAACTGAGGTGAATTATCAGGCAAGAACGGTCATTCAACGCGGCTCGCCGGATACCGCCCCCCAGTGGTGGACTGTAAGTATCGCATTCACCCTCACCCCCCCCGGATTCACCAAGGAAACGCATGAAAACCTCATCTCTAATCCCCCCTGACCGGGCGGGCGCTTTACTCCTCGGAGTTGTGCTGACAACGCAGTTTTCCGCAGTGGCGGCGAGCAAGACGTTCCATGATCTCTTTATCAACGGGGAGTCAATCATCGTGCCCTCCAGCGTGAGTCCGACGCTTCACCTTGAATTCCTGAACTTCCGCAATTTGAGTCAGTCCGGTGATTTGAATGTGCCGCTGACCGCGATGTTTGCCGATCCGATCCTCGGTGGCCCCGGATTTCCGGCGTTGGAGCCCGGGCTGAGATTTTCGTCTGCCTTGTGGAGTGTCGCCGACGGAGCTGACTACGATGTTTCGTTTAACTTCCAAGTTCGCATGTGGAACGCAGCGGGACAGCTTGTGTCTCGCCTCACCGACAACACGCTCGCGATCTTGGGGGAATTGACCGGCCCCGGCTTTATCGGGGTGGCGGAAGGCGTGCTGGATCGCCCCGGGAATACGTTGGCGAGCAAGTTTGTTTACCTCACGCCCACGGCGATGGTTTTGCAGCATCACCAAGTTTTTTCCGGGGGGCCTTATTCAGAACTCGCGATTGCCAAGGATATGGCGCTGCTGGCCGGGCCCGGCGGTTTGGCGTCGGTTTCCTATTTTGATCAGTCCTTCTCTGAGGTCACTGGTCATGTGCCCGAACCCAGCACGTCGGCTGCAATCGTCGCCTTGATGGCGATGGTTTGGGGAGCGACGTGGCGCCGCCTCCAGTCGTCGAGCAAGCCGGCCTGAACCGCCGCTTTTCGGGTAGTGAGTGTTAGTTCTCCAGTGGCCCGCTCTGGTCGTTTTTGCGGTCAGGGCGGGCATTTACCCGCCGGCACAGGCTCCCGTTTGAAACCAGTCGAGCGCCCCCAATCCCTCCTCCTCAACCTCATACAGGCCATGCGAAGCCCCCTTTTTTTCGCTTCCTTGACAGCTTTGACCCTCAGCGGGCAGGCCCAGTTTTACGACGCACCGTTCTCTCGTTCAGGGCGGTTTGAATTGTTTGGCGTCGGACAATACTCGGCCGCCGGCAGCGGGGACGAGGTGGAGTTGGACGTGGATGGCTTCAGTGTGCCCGTCACGTATGGCGCCTACTGGGGCGGCGGTCTCGGGGTTGGCTATAACTTCACCGACCACTGGAACCTGAATTTCACCTTCACCGGCGGTTCGGTAGAGGCCCGCACCCAACTCAATGGAGCGTCTGGACCGGCGCTCGAATCGACCGCGCTCGCCCTGAGTTGGAGCGTGCAGATGGACTACAACTTCCTCGCCGATCCGTTTACCCCGCTGCTCACGGTGGGCCTCACGGTGGATGACTTCGCCGATACCGTGGCCAGCCGGGCCGGGTTTATCCGCGAACTGGACTACTTCCAGTCCATGATCGGTTTGGGTGGAGGCGCGGGTGTTCGCTGGGAGCTGAGCGACCATTGGTTCCTCAAGGCGGTTTACCGTGGCTACTACCGCTTCGGCTTGGTGGATTTGGAGGGCGAAGAGTTTGTCCACGGGGCGGTGGTCAGTCTCGGCTACCAGTTTTGAGCCCCGCCGGATGAACCTCCGCGCCCGCCGATCTAGCTCCAAGGAGCGATCCGACTATCGAGTTGGAAGAGTTGGCCGGAGACGTTTTTCATCTGGGCGAGAAAGGCGACGAACCGTGCGACTTCGTCCAAGTTGTTGAGCCGGCCCAAGGTGTTGCTGGCGGCATGGGTGGCCAATTGTTCTTCGGTCAACGTGCCCACGAGGGGAGTGTGTAAAAAACCCGGCAGCACGGCATTCACCTGCACGTTGTGCGGCCCGGATTCCCGGGCGAGCGCTTGGGTCAGCCCAAGCAAACCTGCCTTGGAGGCCGCATAATTGGCTTGGCCGGCCCGCCCCACCCGCCCGCCGAAGCTGGCAATGTTGACAATGTGACCCGCGCGTTGTTCCAACATGGGCCGCAACGCCGCTTGCGAGCAGAGGAAGGCGCCTTTGAGATTCACCTCCAGCACCTCCTGCCAAGCGGCCGCACTCAGGTGGGCGACCAACGAGTCGCGGGCGATTCCAGCGTTGTTGATCAGCGCGTCGAGACGTCCGAACTGGGCCCAAACTTGCTCGAAAACGGGCCCCACTTCCGCGGGGCGAGTTACGTCAAGCTGCCGCGGCCAAACCGGAATCGTGGCTGACTGCGGGGCGGTGAAGGTTGAGCGATGCCACGTGGCGACCACTTGCCAGCCCGCACGGGCAAAGGCGTCCACCAAGGCTCGCCCCAAACCGCCGGCGGCTCCGGTGATGACCACGACTGGGTTGGAGGTCGGCGGATTCATCCGGGGACGGGCAGGGCGACCCAGCGCCCCGCAATCACCGAGGCATGCACCGGCCCGAAATGATTAACGATGGCTTCGTTCACGGCCGCGACCGAGGGGCTGCCGCGCACGGCGATCAGGTCGGCCCAAGCCCCCGGACTCAGTTCGCCAGCCTGCCCTTGTAGCCCGAGTGCCCGGGCCCCGTTGATCGTGGCGCGGGCGAGAATCCCGGCGGGATCCAGCCCCGCATCGCGGGCGACAAAACTGCGCATCTCATCAAACAGCGACAGGGTCGCCGGCTCGGTGTGCCGGCAGCGCGTGGAAGCCAGACTATCGGTGCCCAAGCACACGTTGACGCCGATAGCCTCCAGTTGTTCCCGCGGGAAATGGCGGTGGCCGAAATAGGAGTGTGACTGCGGGCAATGCACCACGCTGGCGCCGCGGGCGGCGAGCAGAGCCGCGTCGCCATGCCACAGGTAATTGGCATGCACGGCCAAAAATCGCGGCGAAATCAAGCCGTGCCGGGCGAGGTGTTGGACGGGCGAGCCGACGCCGCAATCGCTCATCGGTCGTTCCCGGCCAAGCCAGTCGAACATCGCCCCGCGACGATACATGAACATTTCGAACTCAGCCTCCGATTCCGCGACATGCGTGGTCAGCCACCAATTACGTTGGCGGCCGATTTCCGCCGCGGACGCGAGCAGTTCGGGCAGGGTCGAATAGGGCGCGTGGGGGGAAAGTCCGACGCCGCCCGGGGCGGGGGGCAGGCGGGTCAGCAACTGCTCGGCTTCATTGGTGATTTCAGCGGCGGGCCGCCGGTTTTTCACGCCCGTCATCTCCCAAAACGAATACACGCGCAGCGGGGTGCTGGCGCGGCGTTCGGCCAAGCCCTCGGGAATCGATTCGATATTGGCCACGGTCGTGGTGCCGCTGGCGAGCAATTGGGCCGCGCCATCGAGCCACGAGCGTTGAAAGTCGGCGGCGGTCCACGTGTTCTTCGCGGCCAAGATGGCCTTGATCCAATCGGGGAATGCCCGCGGTGGGGCCAGTTGGCCGGCGAGCCCCGTGTAGTCAAGGTGGCAATGCGCGTTGACCAGTCCGGGCAGGAGGATCACCTCACCGAGATCGGTAACCGGTCCCGGCCAAGTGTCTTTCAGCTCCGACCAAGGCCCCACTGCGACGATGCGATCCCCCCAAACGGCAACCGCGCCGTCCTCCACGGGCGGCGCGGTTACGGGAACCACGATACGGGCTCTCAGCAACACGGCTATTCGGCCTTGGTGCGGGCCTTTTCCTTCAGGCGGGCGGCCACTTTGTGCTTCGTCGCCTTGGCCTTGCTGTGCTTCTGGCGCAGTTGCTGTTCGAGTTTTTTGGTGACGCCATCAATCGCCACGTAGAGATCGGAGCTCTTGTCTTCGGCGAACAGATCGTTGCCGCGGACTCCGAGGCGGATGGAGCACTTGAAGGTTTTGTCGGGAGCCTTGCCGGTGTGGTCCTTTTCTAGGGCGACGCGGGCATCGATCAGCCAGCGGTCGATATGCTCCAGCTTGTCGAGGCGATCGAGAATGTGCTGCTCAATGGCTTCTGTCAGGG
>CAIJLV010000162.1 GCA_903821635.1 uncultured Verrucomicrobiota bacterium
TCAATGAACGAAAACTAAACCCTACACCGCTTTAAACGGTTGAGCTTTTTTCGAAGACCGACTTGTTAAAAACAACAACCACAAACTGCCCCACCACCCCGCCAACGTAAAGCACTTTCTGAAAATTATTTCTGCCCGCCTCCACACGCTTGCCAGCACCTAAGGAAACGCTGATTTAATCGCCTCCCTTTGCGCCGCTGGACCTGCGGCGGCTGAGACAGGGTCATGGAACGCCAGCTGAGTTTAGCCCAGTCGGAGTATGCGCAGAAGCCGAAGACCACGCGGCGCGACAAGTTCTTGGCGGAGATGGAGGCGGTGGTGTCTTGGGCGCGGCTGGTGGCGCTGATCGCACCACACTACCCTGGGGGGGGCGGCACGGCCGGCCGCCCCCCCCGGCCTCGAGCGGATGCTGCGCGTCTACTTCCTCCAGCAGTGGTATGGCCTGGCCGACGAGGCGCTGGAAGACACGATCTACGAGAGTCAGGCGATGCGCGGGTTTGTCGGCGTCGATCTGGGCGCCGAAGTTGTGCCCGACGCCACCACGCTGCTGCGCTTCCGTCATCTGCTGGAGCGGCACGAACTGACCCGGAGCCTTTTGGCGGAGGTCAACGCGCTGCTGACCGAGCGGGGCCTGCTGCTGCGTGCCGGCACACTGGTGGACGCCACGATCATCGCCGCGCCCAGTTCGACCAAGAACCGGGAACGCTGGCGCGACCCGGAGATGCACCAGACTAGGAAAGGCAACCAGTGGCATTTCGGGATGAAGGCTCACATCGGGGCCGACGCTCACTCGGGCCTGGTGCACCGGGTGGTGGGCACGGCGGCCCACGTATCGGACCTCAGCCAGGCGCATGAGCTTTTGCAGGGGGAGGAAAATGTGGCGCATGCCGATGCGGGCTACACCGGAGTGGAGAAAAGGCCCGAGATCGTGGCGCAACACCCCGGCGTGGAATGGCGGGTGGCCCTCAAACAGGGCAAGGTCAAGGTCCTGGCCGAGGGCTGGGCCAAAGACCTGACGCAAGCCTTCGAAACGCTCAAGGCGCGGGCGCGGGCGCGGGTCGAGCATCTCTTCCACAGCTATCAAGAACCTGTTTCACCACCGGAAGGTGCGCTATCGGGGCTGGCCACGAACACCGCCCAACTGCACACGCTCTTCGCCCTGGCCAATCTGGTTATCGCCAAGTGTGCGCTGCTGGCTCCAGCCCCGGCCTGAAAGGCGGCCGAGCCACCGGCGCACGGCTCGAAAAGCCGATGGCGCGCGCGTCGCGGACGCCAGCCCGCACCGCCTCGGACCGCCCCACCGCCTGCCGCCCCCGACGCAGAAAATCCAGTCCCGCCCCGCCCCGCCAAAACCGCTTTATTCAGCGTCTCCCTAGGGAAACACGGTGTTGTTGCGAAACGGGTTGGGGGGAGAGATCAAGAGGGGCCTGCGTGGAATGCTGTCCCCAGGGGGACAGGTTCTGTTTGATTTCGCCGGCGAGCCAGGTGCCGAAGGCCCACCCTATGCGGTGGATTAAGCGACTGGTGGACGAGGCTCTCCCTCGCAAAAGCCGAAGTAAGCGTGGGAATGAATGGTTACAAAATGGTGGGCGGTGAGGGATTCGAACCCCCGACCAACTGCGTGTAAAGCAGCTGCGCTAACCACTGCGCCAACCGCCCAGCCGAAAGAAGATTCAGAACATCTACCTTGCTCACTCACACTTGGCGACAGCATTTTCCTTACTAGCACTAAGAGGTTCGGCAAATCTTGGCCTTCTATTCAGCCAGTTTATTCTGTGCCACCACCTTGAAACCCACTGGCGATTCGCCGTTTGCCCCGCCCGGCTAGTGCCCGGCCAGCAAGGCTTAAGACCAGTAATCCGCCCGTCAGTGTGCCCGTTAGTTCCGCCGCGTTACTCATGGTGGCAGGTATTCGGCTGAGGCCGTTTCCAAGGACGGCGATGGCAGTTACCCCCAGCAACGTGCCCGGCACCGAGCCGACACCTCCAAAAATACTACTGCCTCCCAAGACGACGGCGGCAATGGCGGCCAGTTCATAACCAACGCCGGCATCGGCCTTCGCCGTCCCTAGTCGGGCCGTGTAGGTGAGCGAGGCTATGGCTGCTACCGTGCCGGCCAACACATAGGCAAGGGCGAGGCTGCGTTCAACCGGCAGACCGGCGTAACGCGCTCCGGTCGGTGAAAATCCAATGGCACGCCAAGCCCGCCCAAAACTGGTCCGTTGGACGAGCACGCCAACCACAACGGCGCCCGCAAGAAGGATCCACGCTTGGGTCGGTAAGCCCGCAAGTTGGCCGCCGCCGATAGCCAGAAAGGACTCCGGAAATGCCGTGAATGCATCCGTTCCCCGGGTGATCGCCTCCGCCAACCCCCGAAAAAGCGAATAAGTCCCGAGCGTCACGATCAGCGGGGGCAACCGTAGCCGGGTGATTAGCAGCGCGTTAAAGCCTCCACAAAGGGCGCCCAAGATGAGTGTGCCGCCCGCCGCCGCCCAGATGGGCAGGCCGGCATCGCGCCACATTTTTCCAAATAACACCGCGCATAACCCCAAGGTCGACCCGACCGAGAGGTCAATGCCTGCCGTCAGGATAATCGGCGTCATGATGAGCGCGAGCAGCCCAATTTCGACCGAATGGCGCACGATATTCGCCAGATTGTCCGCGGTGGTGAAGCGCCGGCCCAAGCAACTAAAGGTGATCACTTCAACGACGACGAGGGCAAACAGGACGGTTTCGTGGCGGCGAAGCAGTCCGCGCCAACCCGATTCACTGGAGCTCGATGTTTGCATTAGATTCAATGGCAAATTGACGGCCTTGGGGTCGCCCCTGAAAGCAATTCCTGAACGTTTTCGAGCTCTGGAACGGGCAACATTCGGTGCAAAGTTTGCAACTACGGTGGTTCGCTCAACTCAACGCAGCGCACTGAGAAATCCAGCTTCAATCGCGCTTCAAAGCAGGCGCAGGGGCGGCTTCCAGCCAAGCGATTGAGAAGCGGGCGAAGCGGATGCAGCCATAATTATCCGCCTCAAACAGGCAACCAACTTGGCCGTCGGCCAGCTTGGTTAACACACTATACGCAAAGCTGCCGGGCCAAACGACCCGCTTCACAGGCCACGTGGCGCCATCATCAAGGCTCAGATGGACGGTCCCGGTGTCGCGGCCAGTGCTGTCTGGGCCGCTAAAAAGGATCTTTCCGCGATCGCCCGCAGGACCAAACGAATACCGAAAAATGCTAGCATTGCAGCTGGGATCGCGCAGTTCGGGCACATTTTCGACGGGCCCCCAACTCATCCCCCCATCCCGGCTGATCGATGTCTTGCGGAGCTTGGCGCCGGCAAACTGGCGGCTGTTGAGTCGCACCGCGCCATCGCTGAGTTCGACCATCTGCACTTCGTTCAACTGACTGCGTGCCCCGTGAGACGGATCGACAATTATCGCCCCGGGAACATTGCTACCCAACCGCCAAGTCGCCCCCCGATCGTCGCTGAACACGGAGAAATTGTTCCAGAGGTAATAGGGTCCTTCATTAAATGGGAGGATCAGTCGGCCGGCTTGGGGGCCGCGCGTGAGCTGGATGCCAATGCCTGGCCCGCTCGCCACGGTCGTGGCGCCTGCCAGGCGTTTGGTTGTCCGCGTCACGTCGAGGGGTTGGCTCCAAGAGATCCCGTCGTCGTCGGACCAGAGGAGAAGGTTGCGATAGATGTTAGCGCCCTCATAGCCGGTCGCCGTGTCTTTGCTGTGCTCTTGGAGGTGCGCCGGGATGCGCTGATACATGAGGAACACCCGGCCGCTCTGCTGCTCCACGACGGCGGTGGGGTTGTTGAGGGAATTTTCGCCATCATCGTGCAGGACTTGCATCCGCCCCCACGACTTTCCCCCATCGGTGCTCCGTTTCAGAATGATGTCATTCGCCGCCTGATCGGTCGCCACGGCGCGCCCCTCGGCAAACGCGAGGACCGTGCCCTGCTTGGAAACGACCACTGAGGGAATGCGAATTGAGGGATACCCCTCTTGGCCCGAGACGAAAACAGTAGTGAATTCGGGTTCCGCAGCGAAACCCGCCTGTGTCAAAATCCATAACGAAACGAGTGCAAGCTGTGTTTTCATTGTCATAAAAAATTTCGAACCGGCGTTTCCGAAGACTTGGCCTGCCCTTTCTACGGTCCACTGCGCTGCCCACCTTTTCAGCCGGACGGTTCGACCGGAGGTTAAGTGCCCAGTGGCTTGGCAAAGCGCTGAGGCTGGGGCTGGATTCATGGCAGTTCCCGGCGGCGGCGAATCCCATCAGCGACCACGGCCAGCAGGATGATCGCGCCTTGAATTGCTTTATCCCAATAGGGCTTCACCCCCAAGTAGGTGAGGGCTGGCGTGATGCAGGTCAGCAACAAGAAGCCCGCCAAAACGCCGCCCAGCCGCCCCCGTCCGCCCGCCACCGCAACTCCACCAACCACCGCGGCCGCAATGGCCTCCAATTCCAACAAACGACCAGTGCTGGGATCCACTTGGGGGGACTGAACTAGGTTCATCACGGCCGCAAGCCCGGTGAGGGTTCCGGTGAGCACAAACACGCCAAACGTAACCGCCCGAGGACGAATTCCCGCCAACCGGGCGGCTTCGGCATCCGATCCGACCGCGTAAACGAACCGACCGACCGCCAAGCTTCCAAGAGCCCAGTTCAGCACCAGCAAGATCCCCAGAGCGATTCCACACACCGTGAGCTGCCCCAGACTCATGGGCAGACCAAACCACTGCACCCCGTCGGGCAGGTTAATAAAAACCCCTTGCTGCACGAGCCGAAGCGCCTCCCGCAGCGTGACCATCATGGCGAGCGTGACCACGATGGCCGGTAAACCCAAGACGGCGACTAGCCCGCCATTCAACGCCCCACCCGCCGCCCCCAAGGCTAGGGTCGCCAGCAGCACCAACGGCCCAGGCACATGGGCCGCCGCCAGCCAACCGGCTCCCACACTGCACACCGCAAACAAGGAACCGACCGAGATATCGATCTGCCGGCACACGATCACGATCGCGATCCCGCAAGCCACCACCAACCGGGGCGCCGCCGCGGTCAGCCGGGATAACAACGGTTGGGGCTCGAAGAAACTGGGGGCAAACCAGGCCAAGCCCGTGAGGACAACAATGAGCGCCGCCGCGACGGAAAGTTCCCGAAAATAGCGGTTCACCACACCCGCCTCCCAGTCCTCGAAGTGGTTTGGGATTGGGAATGAAGATCGCCGCTCAACATATTCATTCGGTCGCCCTTTCACCCGTTTGCCCCAAAGCCGCCGCCATCACTTCGGAGGCTTGGCACCCGTTGGGCAGCAGCGCCGTGATCGTGCCACCGCGCATAACCGCCAACCGATGGCTAAGACTCAGGATTTCAGGGAGATCACTAGAAATCAGCAAAACAGCCATCCCTTCTTGGGCGAGGCGGCGGATAATTCTGTGGAGCTCACCCTTCGCTCCGACATCCACGCCTTGGGTCGGCTCGTCGAGAATGAGCAGCTTGGGCCGGGTCGCAAGCCACCGAGCGAGGGCGACCTTCTGCTGATTGCCACCCGAGAGGGAGCTTCCAAGCGCCTCGGGGCCAGCCGCCTTCACTCCAAGATCGCGCATGAAATTAAGCGCTAGGGTGCGTTCGGCCCCGAACCGAAGCCAAGTGCCAGGAAACAGCCACCGATGGCTGGCCAGCGCGATGTTTTGAGCGATAGGCATTTCAAGGATGAGGCCATGCCGCCGCCGATCTTCGGGCACATAGGCAATTCCCCGGGCAACGGCGGCTTGTGGCGAAGCCAGGGTGACCCTCTGGCCCTGTAGGACAATTTGCCCGGAATCAGCCGGCGTGAGGCCAAAGAGGATACGCGCCAATTCGGTGCGCCCGGCGCCGATCAAGCCGGCCAGACCGACGATTTCACCGGCCCGCACCGCGAGGGTCACTGCCTGCACGCCGCTCGCGGCACAGCCCACTCGTTCCAGCGCCAACACGACGTCACCGAGCTCACGCTCGACGGGTGGCGCAAGGGTGGAGACTTCGCGCCCCACCATCAGTTGGATCAACTGGGCTTCGGTTAGCAGTGGGGCGTCGGCCATTGCCTCGGTAGATTGGGCCACATCTCGCTTCGGACCCGCGGCATTTTCCCGCCGCACGCAGCGGGTTCCGACACTCTCGCCATCGCGCAGGACCGTGACGCGATCGGCTAGGGCGAAGATCTCCTCCAGCCGATGGGAGATATAAATGATCCCCACGCCATCCTGCCGCAGGGCGCGCACGATGCCGAAGAGCCGTGCCACCTCTTGCTGGGTCAGCGACGCGGTCGGTTCATCCATGATGACGATGCGCGCACCAGCGCCGAGGGCGCAGGCGATTTCGACGAGCTGTTGCTCCGGCATCGACAGCGACCGCACCTCGGTCTCGGGCGAAATCGTCGCCCCCAAACGGTGGAGCAGTTCGCCCGCCTGCCGGCGCCGGGCGGGCCACGCTACCCGGCGGAGCGGGGTGACGGGCTCAAGCCGCAGCGCGATATTTTCCGCGACGGTGAGATCCGGAAACAGCGCGGGTTGCTGATAAATGCAGGCGATGCCGAGTCGGTGCGCACGGGCCGGCGACAACTGCACCACGCGCTGGCCGGCCAGTTCCAGCGTGCCGGCATCGGGCGAGTGAGCACCGGTGATGACCTTGATGAGGGTGGATTTGCCCGCTCCGTTTTCGCCGAGCAAGGCATGAACTTCACCCGCGCGCAGGTCGAACGAGACCCCTTTGAGCGCCCGCACCGCGCCAAAGGACTTGGCGACAGCGGTCAATTGAAGCAACGGAACAGTCATGCCAGTTCCCGCTTGGATTCCCCGCCCCGCTGGCGCAAGACCGCGCCATCGGGTGGGCTTCACTGGGAACCGCAGGACAATGGATTATTTTGCCGGCGTAGGCGAGTTCACCTTACTGGAACCGTCCGTGCCGATCTCGACGTTCAATTGAGCATTGGTATCGGTGGAATTGGTTTTGGCGGGCGCCTTGATTCCGCTGGCCAACACTTGGGCGCCTTTCTTCTCGAAGCCATAAAGGCCGCGGCGAATGAAATCGATCCGTTTGGCGATGCTGAGTTCCTCTTTGAGCCTCCGGACCTGATCACGCAGGACCGCCAGATCGGCGAACTTGCGCTCCAATTCCGCCTTTTCAGCGAGCAGTCGCTTCAATTCCTTCTGCAATTGCTGCCGGTCGCCTTCGCTGGATGCCAGTCGGCGCTCGGTGTCGGTAATTTTGGCACTCAAACCGCCAATTTCGGCAGTGAGGCCGTCCATCTTCTGAGTCAACGCATCCTTTTCGCCTTCGAGGCTCTGAATCTGTTTGTCGCGCTTCTCGATTTCCGTGCGGGCCGCCTCGGCTGAGGCCTTCGCCTCGGCCTCGGTGCTGGCGAGCGTGGTGGATACAAACGTCCACTTGTTCGAAAATGTGACGAGCTCGCTTTCTCGCTCGGAAAGGTGGCTGTTCAGCGTGGCGTTGACCTTTTGCTGCTCCACGAACTTGCTCGAGGTCGAGACCAGTTCGGTGGTCAAGTTGGTGATCGTCGTCGCCGCCGTCACCCGATCTTCGGCGGCCTTGCGGGTGGTAAAAAACCAGCCCGCCCCCAAGCCGAGGCAGGCGACCAGCAACAGTGAGCTCAGAACTTTTGGGTTCATAAATTCGAGGTAACAATGGGAAGCCTTCGAAAGGCTGGCAAGGGGCGTTCCTTACCTTCGCCCTCAGCGGCACCAACGTCGCGCAGAGCCGCGACTTGCCTAACCGACGATCCCGCTTAACGTGAATTCATGGAGTTTCCCGACCGGATCGGGGTGATGATACTCAGCGGTTGCAGCCTCTTTCCGGGGGCAGTGCAACCGCTGTTTATCTTCGAGCCTCGCTACCGTGCCATGCTGGCGGAGTCTTTGGACACGCATCGTCTCTTCTGCCTCGCGATGCAACGTCCCGGGGCGGCCCGGGAATGCCCTTGTCAAATCGCTGGCCTTGGCGTGATCCGCGCTTCCGTCACCAATGCCAACGGCACGTCCAACATGATTGTGCAGGGCCTCGCCCGAGTTCGACTGGGGAAGATCGTTCAGACCAAACCCTACCGCATCCAGATGCTCGAACCACTCAGCGCGGCCCCGAAGGAAAGCCTCGCGCTCGATGCCCTCGTGGAACGAACGCTGGATCTCGTGGACGCCCGCCTGCGGATGGGGATGCGACTGCCCTTGGAAGTCTTCCAGCAATTGGCGGGGGGGGGCGGTGGGGGCGACAAAACTTCGGTGGAACACTGCGTGCGAGCCTTGCGCGGCATGACCGATCCCGGCGCGATGGCTGATCTGGTCACCACGCTGATGCTCTCGGAACCGGAGGAGCGGCAGGTGATTTTGGAAAAGCTAAACCTCGAAGATCGGCTCAAGCACCTGGTCCAGTTCTTGGTTGCCGAGGTGAAACGGGCCCGGAAATCGACCGACGCATGATTCCCAGCCCTTTGTCCGACGAGGCGTTGACTGATGCCACCCCCGCGCAGATTCACTCCGCGCTATTTCACCAACTGGTCACCGGTCACGCCCAGATTGCGATGCTGTTTCTGGGCAAATACCCCAATCCACAATCAGGCCATTTTGAACCGGCCCAGCCAGAAATCGCCAAGCTCTACCTCGACCAATTGGAAATGCTGGAGGTGAAAACCAAGGGGAATCTCTCCCCGGAAGAGGCCCTGCTGTTGCAGCAACTGCTCACCGCCACTCGGCTTTCGTTTGCCGAAGTCATGGACGCCCAAATCGAAACCTGAGCGCGGGTGGGGTGCCCAGCGGCATTCCGTTGCGGTGGCCTTGGGAATCGGCCCGCGCGCCAGCCTCCTGATTGACCCAGCAAACAAAAAAACGGTGGCCCGTTGCCGGCGCCACCGCTCGCAAATTGGTGCGGAAAACCGCTTACAGCCCTTTGGAAATCACGAGCTTGACCAGATCGCCCACGCGATTGCTGTAGCCCCATTCGTTGTCATACCAGCTGATCAGCTTGAAGAAACGGCTGTTCAACTCGATGCCGGAGCCGGCGTCGAAGACGGAGCTGGCCTTGTCGTGGATGAAATCGCTGCTGACGACCTCGTCGGTGGTCCAGTTAAGGATGCCCTTGAGGTAGGTCTCACTGGCCTTCTTCATCGCGGCGGAGATCTCGGCGTAGCTGGTCTCCTTGACCGTCTTCACCGTCAGATCGACGACGGACACGGTCTGCACCGGCACACGGAAAGCCATGCCGGTGAGCTTGCCCTTGACCTCGGGGCAGACCAACGCGACGGCGCGGGCGGCTCCAGTGGTGCTCGGAATGACGTTTTGCGCGGCGGTGCGGCCACCCTTCCAGTCCTTCTTGGACGGACCATCGACCGTCTTCTGGGTCGCGGTATAGGCGTGGACGGTGGTCATCAGACCTTCCTCGATGCCGAAGCCTTCCGTGAGGAGGACGTGAACGAGGGGCGCGAGGCAGTTCGTGGTGCAGCTCGCGTTGGAAATGATGTTGTGCTTCGCGGCGTCGTATTTGTCGTGGTTCACGCCCATCACGACGGTGATATCTTCACCCTTGGCCGGAGCGGAAATGATGACCTTCTTGGCGCCGGCGGTAAGGTGGCCCTTGGCCTTCTCGGCTTCGGTGAAGAGGCCGGTAGACTCGATGACGATGTCCACGCCGAACTTGGCCCACGGCAGCTCAGCCGGGGATTTGGCAGAAACCACGTGAATTTCGGCACCATTGACGACGAGGACGTCGTCTTCGGCCTTGTCCGCGGAAGATTTCTTCGAGCTGACGGTGCCATTAAAACGCCCCTGGGCGGTGTCGTATTTCAGGAGGTAGGCGAGGTTGTCGGCCGGCACGATGTCGCCGACCGCGACGACTTCGATCTCCTTGCCCACAAGGCCCTGCTCGACGAGGGCGCGGAAAACCAGACGGCCGATGCGGCCGAAACCATTGATCGCTACTTTGACTGCCATAGGATTCGTATTCGTTGTGTTGTGTCTCCGGAAAAAGACGCGGCAGGCTAACGGTGAAGGGGGGCGGGTCAACGGGTTTTTGCTCGCCGCAAAGGATGTTCCCGGCGGATTTCCCGCTTCGCCGGCGGGGTTGGGTCGTGCCAGCCTGTCCCAGCCACCACCATGAGCACTCGGGTCAAACACATCGCGTTCTTCAAGTTCAAGTCCGACCGCACGCCGGAGCAGATCGCCGAGGTCTGGCGCATCATTGAGGAACTGCCCAAGCGGATTCCCGGCATCCTCGACCTGACTTGGGGCGTCAATAACAGCTCCGAAGGCCTATCGCAGGGCTTCACCCACAGCTTCGTCATGCTCTTTGAAAGTGTGGCGGCCCGCGACGCCTACCTGCCGCACCCGATTCACCAAGAAGCGGCGCGCCAAGTAGTTCCCCACCTAGAGTCCGTCATCGTGTGCGACCACGAAGTGACCGCCGCATGAAGGCTCATTTTTTGGCCGCCAGCGTGCTCTGGCTGAATGGAACCGTCGGGGCGGAGGAACTCAAAAAGGGCAACAACGCCGAGGCTCAACCGCGCTCACCGGTCGAGCAACTTCGATCCTTTACCGTGCCCGCCGGGTTTTCCGTCGAACTCGTCGCCAGCGA
>CAIJLV010000163.1 GCA_903821635.1 uncultured Verrucomicrobiota bacterium
CGAACAACCGGGCGACATCCACCTGCACCGCCCCCGTGGTGATGCCCCAATGGGCCGCTTCACGAATGGCTTGGCGCAACTCGGCAGCGTGCAACAGGGCCTTGGTGGGCATGCAACCGCGCAAAATGCACAGGCCGCCCAGTTCGGGGCCAGCCTCGACCAGCGCCGTGCGGGCGCCCCCGGCGGCCAGGCTTCGTCCCGCGGCATAGCCCGCACTGCCCCCGCCGATCACCACGGCATCGAAATCGTTGTTCACGGACAAACCGTGGCGCCGTAGTCGCCCTTTGTCAGGTCCGACTCGCCCCCTTCTGACTCCAGCCGTGGATTCTCACTTTTCCCCCTCCCCTGCCTGCCGCAGGGTCGCCCCGAAATGAGTGCTTTGATTTATCCCCGTTCGGCCAAGGAACAAATGGACGGCTGGAATTACCTACCCCGGTTCCTCGACAAGGTGCGGCTGCATTTGGCGGGGAAACTGCACGCGGACTACCAGCCGAATTTCGCCTACAAGGGCTTCGATGCCGCTTGGCTCGAAGCCGCCGGTCTCCAGGCCGAGGCGTTCATCGCCGTGGTGCAGGGCACGCTTACCGACGGCGAAGTGTGCGATTGGGTGCGGCAAAACGTGAAGAAATCACCCGCGGACAAGGCCAAATTCAACGCCTACCTGCTGAACCGCGGGCGCGAAGCAAACGATCCCGCCCTCCGGGAGCGCCTCCAATTGCGCAAGGCTGAGGCCGGGTTGGCACACCGGGACGAGATTCAGACTTTTGTGGACTTCATCGACGCCGACGAAAAACGGAGCTGAGCTCGCGCGCCGTCGGGCGCTTGCCCAAGCGCAGCCGCACGTTAACGTCCCATCACCGCGTCCGCCACTGACGGCGCCGCGGCACCACTTAGCAAGCACTCCGACCTCACTTATGGCTCACGAACTTCCCGCCCTGCCCTACGCCAAAGAAGCGCTCGAACCGCACATCGACGCGCTGACCATGGAGATTCACCACGGCCGCCACCACAAGGCCTACGTGGACAACCTGAACAAGGCCATCGCCGGCAACGCCGCGTTGGAAAGCAAGTCGCTCGAAGCCCTGATCGCCGAGCTCGCGAGCGTGCCCGACGCCATCCGTGGCCCCGTGCGCAACAACGGCGGCGGCCATTGGAACCACAGCTTTTTCTGGAAGCTCATGGGCCCCGGCCAAGGCGGCGCGCCCACCGGCGAGCTCGCCACCGCTATCAACGCCGCATTCGGCACGTTCGACGACTTCAAGGCCAAATTTGAAGCCGCCGGTCTGGGCCGTTTTGGCTCCGGCTGGGCTTGGCTCGTCGTCCATCAAGGCGCCCTCGCCATCGTCTCCACGCCGAACCAAGACAACCTGCTCATGGGCAAAGCCATCGCCGGCGCCGAAGGCCAAGCGATTCTCGGCGTGGACGTGTGGGAACACGCCTATTACTTGAAGTATCAGAACAAGCGCGCCGACTACCTGAAGGCGTTCTGGAACGTGGTCGATTGGAACGCCGTCGCTGCGCTCTACGCCGCGGCCAAGTAACCCCCCCGGCCTTCCGCCGCTCCGCCACGCCGTCCGGACCACCGGACGGCGTGGTTATTATTGGTGGCGATGGCCTGTGGAAGCCGCCGCCCGAGTCAGCCGGCCTTGCGAGCACGATATTCGCTGGGGCGCCAGCCGGTCCATTTCTTGAACGTATTGGAAAAAACGAAGGGATTCGCGTAGCCAACCTCCGTGGCGATGATTTCCAGCTTGTCCGGCGTCTCGGTCAGCAACCGAGCCGAGTGTCGAATCCGCAGGTAGGTGACCTGCTGCATGGGCGTGCGGCCCAATTGCCGCCGACAAAGCCGCCGCAGGTGCTCACCGGAACAATGCGCCCGCCGGGCCAGTTCGGTCAGCGTCCACGGATTGCCGGGCGCCGCCGCGACCGCTTCCCATAGCTTGGCCAAGCGGTCCTCGACGTGCCACGGTTGGGCGAATCGAACCACGTAGCCATGAATGAGCTCCACCCAGTGGTGCAAAGCCCACGGCTGATTGCCGCCGGACTGCTCGTGGAACAAGCCCTCAATCGCCATCCGAATCGGTTCCACCGGGAATTTGGCCAGCACCGGCGCAGAGGCATTGATGAGCGGCCCCTGCCCGGAGGCCGAATCGTAACGCACCCAAGCAAAACCCCAACGTTTGCCTGGCACCGCGTGAAACGCGTGGAGGACATGCGGCGGGGCGAGACACGCCATGCCCGCCGTGCACCGTTGCCACCGGCCATCGAGCAAAATGCGACCTTCGCCCGCGAAACAGGCCAGAAAATAAGCGCCCGGCAGGTCGGTGCGCACCATTGAATAGGGCACCGCGGCATCGGCCAGACCGACGTGGGCCAACCCTTGTGACACCAAGGAGGGACAGTCCGCCGCCCGCACGATGCGTTCGCGGGTGTGGGGACCGACCCGATGCGTTTCGATCAGCTCCGGATGCTTCATGGCGGGATCGCCAAACAGTTTGGCCAGTCGCCGGTCGGAACACAATCCGCCGCCACTGATTTTCGCCCCCACAGCGCTTCGGTCAGGCGGGCGCGCTAGGCACTTTTTACCAACCCACCCGGTCGTCCGTGGGGACCGGAGGCGAAATTGGAAAAAACTGCCTGTTGACGGTTGGCACCCGCTCTGTCCCGTTGCAAGTGGCAGCCACGACCGGAGGATCTCGGGTTGCCATCGATCCATGATCAAACCGCTCACGGGAGTGTTTTCAGCCGTTTTGCTCGGCGGTATGCTGGCTTCTACCCAAGCCGCGTCGTTTGTCGTCGGCGTTTGGGATTTCGACACTTTCGACTCGGACGCCGCCACCGGCACGCTGTTTACCACCGATGGCACTGGCCAGTTGGCCGCGGTAGGAAATGGAAGTTTTGAGTTCGGCTCTCCCGCCGGCTCTTCCGGCAGTGGCCCCGACAATTCGGCGTTGCACCTGCTGGCGCCAGCGGGCTCGGAGGCGGGCAGTCAGATCGGCGCCGACTTCGGCCTTTCGACCCTCGGTTTTCAGGACATCCAGATCACGTTCGACTTCCGGCATCCGCCGCTTTCCGACCTGCCGATTCGGTTCGAATACTCTATCGACGACGGCAATTTCTGGACTGAAGCCGCGCTGTATTCGCCAAGGGACGACGGCTCGTGGGCAAACAGCAACCTGATCAACCTCGGCTTTGAATTCGGCGCAGCCAACAACTCCAACCTCCGCTTCCGGGTCGTGGGCGACATGAGCTCCGCGCTGGGCACGGACACCGTGTTGTTGGAATTGGACGGCGTTACCGTCACTGGGCAGCCCTCAGCCGTGCCCGAACCGACGGCCGTGGTCATGGGCGTGGGCCTCGTCCTGTTGGCCGCCGGCCGGTGTTTCGTGCGCCGTTAAACTCGGGCGCAAAGCCGCGACTAGCGCCACCGGGCCGCCTGCGACATGCTGACCGCTATGGCTGTTGCGCCCCTTTCCGGCTTATCCGTGCTCGTCTTGGACGACGAACCCCTGATTCGCCGGCACCTCGTTGCCACTTTGGAACGTATGGGCGCGGACGTCACGGCCGCGGACACTTTCAAAGCGGCGCGCCAACTCGCCTCGGAGTTCAGCTTCGATTTCGCCCTGCTGGATGTAAACCTGCCCGATGGCCGGGGGACGGACCTGCTCCGCTCCAAGGCCTTCGGCTCCAATACGGGGGTCGTCATGATGACGGCCGAAGGCGGCATCACCGCCGCCGTGGAAGCGATCAAACTGGGTGCGCTGGACTATCTGGCCAAGCCGTTTGAACCCGAAGCGCTCGCGTTGGTGCTGGCCCGGGCGCGCCGCTCACGCCAAGCGGTCCGAGCCACCGAACACAAGCAGTCGGAGGCGCCGGAAAATCACTTTTGCTTCGGCGGCACGCTGGCGGCCCTCGAAATTCAGCTCCGAAAAATTCTCCAAGCCGACGACCGACTGGAAGGCGCCGGGGCGGCCCTGCCACCGGTGCTCATCCAGGGCGAAACCGGCACTGGCAAGACGACGATTGCTCGCTGGATTCACACCCACGGGCCTCGGAGCCAAGGCCCACTGGTGGAGGCCAATTGCGCCTCCATCCCAGAATCACTGGCCGAATCAGAACTCTTCGGCCACGAACGCGGGGCCTTCACGGATGCCCGCAACGCGCGGATCGGCCTGTTTGAAGCAGCCAACGGCGGCACCCTGTTCCTCGACGAACTACCGTCGCTTTCCCTCGCCCTCCAAGCCAAATTGCTCACCACCCTAGAAGATCGCCGCCTTCGCCGCGTGGGCGGGAGCCGGGACCTACCGATTGATGTGCGGGTCATTGCTGCCTCCAACCACAATCTCAAGGAGCTCGTTCGCGAGGGCCGTTTTCGGGAGGACCTTTACCATCGGCTGGATCTCTTCCGGGTGCAGTTGCCGGCCTTGCGGGAGCGTGGTCCCGATGTTCTGGAACTGGCGGACGCTCTCATCGCCCGACTCGCCCGGCGCCATCGCTTGCCGGCTAAAAAGATTTCGAGCACGGGCCAGCGGCGTCTGCTCGGTTACGGCTGGCCGGGCAATGTCCGCGAACTGGCCCACGAGTTGGAGCGGGCGCTGGTGTTCGAGGAGGGCGACGAGTTGAACTTTGACGCCCTGATTGGGACCGCCACTCCGGCCAACGCCGTGGCGGGCGTGACGACCGCCGTGCCGATGGATGACTGGTTTAACGGTAGTTTTCGCTTTCCCGAGTCCGGCTTTTCCTTGGAAGACGCCATCCTGCGCCTGATCAACCACGCTCTCGACCAATCCCAAGGCAATGTTTCGGCGGCGGGCCGCCTGCTGGGCGTCTCCCGCGACTACCTCCGCTATCGCCTCGGGGGCTGGAAAGACGGTCCCAAGGCGGAACCAGCCCCCGAAAGCGGTCACGCTCCCGCCCCGCCAAGCCAACCACCCGCCCAATAGTCAGGTGGATTGGGGAAAGTTCCCCAAGGCGAATGGTTCCCTTTCCCCGCTGGGGACAAAACCGGGCCAGCGGCGCTCGATTTCGGGTTCAAATTGCCCAATAAACCTCAACGAATCCGCCTCAGCGAGTTGGCACGGCGCCAGCAGGTCAATTCCCACAAGGCGACTCCAGCCCCAGTCGGGCGGCCAGCGCCAGAACCATAAAACGTCCGTCTATACCGTTATGAAGCTCACCAAAATCATCTGTCTCTCGACCCTCGCCTTGGCGCTCAGCTCCACGTTCAGTGCGCTCGCAGCCGACGCCGCCAAACCCGAAACCAGACCGCCGGCCCGCGGTGAGGGTTTCCGACCGGGCCGGAATACCGACGTGCCCAACCTCGGCATCCCCCCGAAACTGGAATTACCGGAAGACCTGAAGAAGCTGGTCGACCAGTTCCGCGCCCAAGCGCAGACCTTTGTCTCTTCCCAGAAGGAAATCGCCCAGCAGTTAAAAGGTGCCACGAGCGAGCAGAAGGAATTGCTCAAGGAACAGTTGAAGACGAATCGCGAGAAATTCCTCGAAGAAACCGCCGCCCTTCGGACCGATATCCGTGAGCGGGTGAAGGAACTCAAGGCCACGCTGCAAGAAAGCCGTCCGGTCGATGCCGGAGCTGGCGAAGCTCGCGGCAAGGGTCGGCGCGGCGGCAACTAAGTTCAGAACTGGCTGACTGAACCCGAGACCCACACTTCGTCGGCCGATGAAGCCATACCGGCGCCCGCAGCGGGGCGCCGGTTTTTTCTATCTCGCAACCTCCCCGTGCGCGCCCCCCGTTTCCTCGCCCTCGGCCTGTCCGCCAGCTTACTGCCGGCGCTGGCGGGACCGTTTCAACTGGGCCCCACCATGGGTGAGCCCAGCCCGTTTCTCCTGTGGGATCTCTCGACCACCGTGCGCCCCTCGTTCGGCTACAAGGACAATCCCACTCTGGCGCCCGCCGCCTTCCAGCAGGGCAGCTCGTTCGTGAATCTGGGGGCGGAACTCTTGCTCTTTCGGCTGCCGACCGGGGCCGACTCGTTCCACCTGTTCTGGTCCGGCGACGACCGCCGTTATCTCAGCTCGGACTTGGTGGACACCGAACAGCTTTTCGTCACCCAAGCCACTTACAAACGCGCACTGGACGAGCGTTGGTCGGCCTCGCTGACGGCTCAGCACGTGTTCGTCAATCAAGTCATCGACCTCTCCAGTGAGGATCTGGGGCTTGGGATCGGCCAAGCATCCGGGCATTCGTTCACGCTGCGGCCGGGCCTGCGGTTTGATTTGGCGACGGACTGGTGGGTGGAACTCGAAGCCGATTACACCCGGCAACTTTACGGGGAACCGCTCGACGATTACTGGGAATACGTCCCGAAAATCGTAGTTGGCTACCGCCTACCCCAGCAATCCTCACTTGCGGCCAGCTTCACGCATACGTGGCGGCCCTTTGATGATTCGGCGCTTCTGACGCCATCCCGAGAATTGCTTCCCGGAACCAACACCCGCCTCCAAAACGACCGTTTGGAGCTCCGCTGGCGTCAGAATTGGAACGCGACCAAAACTTGGGTCACGACCCTCCGCACCTTCGCCGTTGCCACGCGCGACAACGGGCTCGGGTTCTTCGATTACCACCGCTGGGGGGCCACCGCCGCGGTTCAATGGAGGCACGGCCCCTGGACGCTGAAATTGTCCGGACGCTACAGCCGCTACGATTACGATGAACAATTGATCGCCCCGGATGAGGCGACCACGCGGGTGCGCACCGAGGTTTCGGCCGAAGCGCGCACCGAATTCGCCCTCCGTAAAACCCTGCGCCTGGTCGCCGGGTTCGAACTCGAACACTCCCAAGGTAATGTCAGCCCGGATAACTTTACGGCCCAGACTGCCCAAGCCGGAGTCGAATGGGACTTCTAGGCCCCTGCCGACTGGGGATTGGACACCCCGCCCGGAAGCGGGGAGTCTCCGTTCTGGACCACTTCCGGTCCGGGCTTTGAAAACCTTCGTCCAATCCCGCGGGTTCGCGGTCCTCGCGGTGGCGACCGCCCTCGTGCTACTGGCTGGGGCGATCGCGTTCACGCAGGCCGAACTCCGCACCGAGCTCCGCCAGCAGTTAGCCCGGCGCGACGGCAACCTTTTCGCCACCTTACTGCGCCGCCACCTCGCCGCCGACGAATCGCTCATTGATCCCGTGGCCGCCTTGCTCGAAACCGCCCACCTATCGGAATTGCCCGGACTCCGCACGCTTAGCCTCTACGACTCGCGGGGTGTTTTTACCGCGGCCATTCCGGCCACCGCTGAAGAAACCGCCTTGGCTGAAACCGCCCTGGCCACGGCCCGCACCGGGGCTACCTACAGCCACCTGAATCTTTTCGCCGAACTCGCCCGCGAAACGATCCTGCCCGCCGACGAACGCGCGCCGCTGCTGGAGGTTGTCCTGCCGATTGAGGACCCCTTGGGCGGCCGAGCCGGGTTCGCCCGGTTACTGCTCGACGGCGCGGGCCTCGCCCGCGAATACCGCGAACTCGACGATACCCTCCGCCGGCAGGCGGGGATCGCGTTTGCCTTGGCCGGCAGCGCCATGAGCTTGGCCTTGGGCTTTGCCTTCTACCGGATCAGTTCGATCAACCGCCGACTCCAAACGGCCAATTCCGAGCTACTCCTCGCCGCCAAAACCGCCGCCATCGGCGCGGTGGCTTCGCACCTGATTCACGGGCTCAAAAATCCCCTCGCCGGACTCCAACATTTTGTCGCCGCTCAGGCCGGTCCCGACGACCGCAGTTGGTCTGATGCTGCCGAAACCACCCGCCGGATGCGCGGCCTGATCGACGGGGTGATGCATCTACTCCGTGACGATGCCTTCGCCGGGCAAGTGGACGTTTCCCTGCGCGACCTCCTCGCCTCGCTCCCTCCTCGACTGGATCCGCTCACCCACAGCCGGCGCGTGACCCTGCGCTGGGAACACACCGTGGACCCGCTTTTACCGGGGCATGCGGCCGGGCTGATCGCCCTGATAATCGAAAATCTCGTCACCAACGCCGTGCAGGCTTCGTCGGTCGGACAAGAAGTCTGCATCCGCACCCAACCCACGCCCTCCGGGTTTGAAATCCGGGTGACTGATCTCGGGCCCGGACTGCCGGACCACGTCCGCGAACACCTGTTCACTCCCGTGCAATCCACCAAGACCGGCGGCAGTGGCCTCGGACTCGCCTTGAGTCGCCAAATCGCCCTCAGTCTTGGCGCCTCCTTGGAGTTGGTGCGCTCGAGCAGCACCGGCACGGAATTCAACCTGAGCCTACCGTGCCTCGACACGGCGCGTTAAGACTTCGGGCATCCATGGGGCCCGTCCAAATCTCGCGGCCCGCCTCACTTATTTCATTCGTAACCCCACTGCCTCCGCGATTGCCCCAAAAGCTTTCCGGCTCTAATTTGGAATCCTCGCATGATCCGTCTCCCTTGCGTCTTGGGTTTGGCGTTTGCCCTGCTGGCCCTGCCCGTGAATGTCACGGCCGCCCGTTGGCGGTGGTCGAACCCCCTGCCCCACGGCAACAACGTCAACGATTTCGCCTACCGCACGAACCGGGGTTACGTGCAGGTTTGCGATCAAGGCCAAGTCTATACCAGCACCGACTCCCTGGCCTGGACCCGGCATGACCTCGGCTTCCGTGAGCAACTTCGGGCCGGGCTTTTTTTCGGCGATCGCTTCGTGGCGACTGGAGAGTCTGGGCGCGTGCTGTGGAGCGACGATCTGGTCGCCTTCAAAACCCTCAACCTCGGCACCCCAAACTGGCTCGAAGGCTTGGCCGCCTCCAGCACCCGCCTCGTCGCCGTGGGCGACCACGCCGCCCTCTATGTCAGCGACACCGGCACCAACTGGACTCTGCAACCGCTGCCGGCAGCCCAGCAGGCGTGGTTCCGCGGCGCCGCCTGGGGCGGCACCGCGCCGGGGCTCTTCGTGGTCGTCGGAGAAAATAGCACGATTCTAACCAGCGCGGACGGACTCACTTGGACCAAACGCGCCGTCAGTTCCGGTAACGGCGCCCACCTCAACCGCGTGATCTGGGCCGGGGGTGGTTTTGTCGCGGTGGGCGACAGCGGGACCGTGGTTTTCGGCAACGCCGCGGGCACCTCGTGGGTTCGGCAGCAGGCTTCCGGCGCCTCCGGCGACCTAAACGCGGCCGCGGCCGCCAGCAATGCCGCCCGCTTAGTCGTGGGGGATCAGGAAGCACGCCTCGCCGTCTTGCTGGCCAATTCAGTGGTTTGGATCTCCCAGAACTCAGCCTCTTTCAGCGCGCCGGTCCCGACCGCGAACTTTCTCAGCGCCGTCTGGGATGGGGAATACTTCCTACTCGGCGGCCGGTCCGGCCTCTTGGTTTACGGTCAACCCACGGGTATTCCGGGGATCGTTTCCTGGACCCCGTATACCAGTCCCAGCCGCAACTGGCTGTTTGACCTCACCACCGCGACAGCCCTCGGCACCAACCTCAGCGTCACCGCCACCGGTTCCAGTCTGCTTTACACGACCAACCGCACGACCAACACCTTCTACGTCGCGGCCGGTGACCGGGCGACGCTCCTGAATTCCGACGAGGGCGTCACTTGGTCGAGTTCACTGGCCCCGGCCTCGGCCACGAACCAGACGTATTTCGGCGTGGGCGGCAACGACCGTGGACTGGTCGCCGTGGGCAGTGCCGGCACGCTTTCATTCAGTCCCGTGGCTTACTCATCACTGCTTTCGACCAATCGTTTTACCAACGGAATCGCGAGCACTGAAGTGGTGCTGACCAACTGGTTCAACACGCTCGGGCTGGCTTGGTATGCGGCCACGGCGGGCACGACCAATGATCTACAGGCCGTGGCCGCCTCCGGCTCCTGCTATGTGATCGGTGGGGCCAACGGCTTCCTCGCCACCAGCGAGAACGGCACCGATTGGACGCCCCAAACTTCAGGCACGACCCGCTACCTCAGCGGACTCGAGACGTATGCCGACGGGTTTGTGGTCGTCGGCGACGCCGGCACAATTCTTACGTCGCCGGAGGGGATCACTTGGACTCCACGCCCGTCCGGCACCAGCAACTGGCTTTACCGCGTGCGCTCCGCCAACGGCCAGTTGGTCGCTGTGGGCCAGAACGGCACCATCGCCACGAGCACGAACGCCACAACTTGGACGCTAGCCAACACCGGCGTGACGAACTGGTTAAACGACGTTGATTTCATCGGCGGCCAGTGGTTCGCCGTCGGCAACCAAGGCACCCTCCTCACCAGCCCCGACGGCAGCACTTGGACACCCGATCCGACCTTACTCACGGGCAAATCGCTCTACACGCTCGCGACCCTGCGGGGACAATTGGTCACCGCCGGGGTCGAGGGCGTAATCCTGCGCGCCCAAATTGCCCCCTTTCCCACCCCGGTCCGCGTGGCGAATTACCCGAAGTCCGCCGCTGAATCACTGTTCCTCTTGCTCGGGTCGCCAGATCAAACCTTCGATCTGGAACGCGCCACGGACCTGCTTTCGTGGCAACCGGAAGCCGCCCTCGAAATCACCGATCCCAGCGGGGCGCTGCTTTACCTCAGCCCGCAGACAAATGACGTTGATCGGCAATGGTTCCGGGCGGTTGAAACCACACCCTAAACCGGGCGGCCCGGTGACTTCCTAGGGCTAAAAACAAACTGGCCTCGCTCCTTGAAGGCGAGGCCAGTTGAGTAATTACGAGGGATCGCCGGTCGCTCCAGACTAAGCCTTACGGCGCCACCCAGCCACAAACATACCATTACCGAGCGTATCCTGCGGCCAGAGCGTCAAGGCCGTGACCGGCACGCTTCCCGGCTTGAACGGATTCTCCAGCGGCAGCGGTTCCAATTCCGGATGCTGCTCGGTCAACGCCGCCGCGACTTCCCACGTTTCTGCCCGACTGAGCGTGCAGACCGCATAGAACAGCCGGCCGCCCACCTTCAAAGCCGAGGCGGCGTTATGCAGGATCTGTTTTTGGATCACGGCCAGCTCCGACACATCCTGCGGCGTCACGGTCCAGCGGGAGTGCGGGTTGCGTCCCCACGTGCCAATCCCAGAACACGGGGCGTCCACCAGAATGCCGTCGAACTGCGTATTGGTCGGCAGGTTGGCCGAACCATCCCACGCCCGCGACCGGTAGTTGAAACAGCCCGCGCGGCCGGCCCGCAATTTGAGGCGATCCAACCGCCATTCGGAACGGTCCGTGGCCCAGATCAATCCCTTGCCGT
Source organism: uncultured Verrucomicrobiota bacterium (assembly GCA_903821635.1). Classification (GTDB taxonomy): domain Bacteria; phylum Verrucomicrobiota; class Verrucomicrobiia; order Limisphaerales; family UBA9464; genus CAIWAH01. Next base: position 11,191 of record CAIJLV010000163.1, read on the forward strand.
CCATCAAATCGGACAGGTGCAGCGTCTTGCCGCCTTCGCCAGCGCAGGTGTCCCACCAGATTTCGTCGGCCTTCGGGGCGCAGAGCAAGCCCACCGCTTGCGACGCGATGTCCTGAATTTCAAAGGCGCCGGCCTGAAAGATTTGGTGGCGGAACAAATCCTCTTCCCCGGTGTAACGGAAGGACTGGGGAAACCGGTCGAAGCCGGAAGGATCGCAATTACCGAGCACGTTCTTGAGGTCGGAAACCGCCCCTTTGCGGGCCCGCAGCCAAAGTGAAGGCTCCGTCTGCAACGCGCGCACCCACTCCCCGGTGAGGCTCAGGTGAGCGCCAATCCATTCGGGCACCGCCCGGCGAAGCAACTCGGTGTCGCTGACCTCCGCAGGGTTGAGCGCGAAACGGTTGGCCAACTCCAAGGCGCCTTCGATCCGCTGCGGTAGCGGAGCATTCTCCGGCAACCAGTTCAGCCAGCGGAAGTAACTGAACACGGCGCGACTGATCCAAGCACTGTCGCCCCGGGTCAGCCGTTTACGCCGGGAGAGAGTTTGGCGCAGGAGCAGGTCGGCCGGAATCCGGGGGGTAGCCTTCTCAATCACCATCACGGCCAGATCCAGATTGGAACGACCGGAATCAGCGTCGAGTGACCCGCCTTCAAAACCAGCCTCTTCGGCTTCGCGGGGTGGACCTTCACGGCGATCGGGGCGGGCCTCATACCCCGTGGAGGGCGCCGGCCGCGCCGGACCACGGCGGTCAGAATCGTCACGGAATCGGCGCTCCGGCGGCGCGCCAAAGGAACGCTCTGGACGCGATTCCCGGAATGCCGGCCGCGCGCCCCCATCTCTCGGGGATGGGAAATTGCCCTGAAAACCACCCTGAAAACGGTCGTCTGGCCGGCGGAACGAGCGTTCCGGTCCCGCACCATAAGCGGGCCGAGGAGCGTCTGAACGGGGAGCCCCACCGTAGCCACCGCCCGCAGCGCCGCGACCAGAACTATCGCCCCCGCGGTAGCCGCGACTGTCGTCGCCGCCACGGGAATAGCCGCCGCCAGAATAGCCTTCACCCGCGTTGCCGCCGCCGGCGTTCCCGCGCCCGGCATACCCCCGGCCGGTGTGGTCTCCGGCGGAATCACCCCGCCCCGCATAACCGCTGCCGCCGGAATAACCTCCAGCGTAGCCGCCGCTGGATCCGCCCCGATACCCGTCGCCGCGATCCGAGTCTGAACTCGGGGGGCGGCCGACAAAGAAGGGACGTTCCCCGGCCTTGATGGCGTCGCGCTCCAAACGACCGGGACGCGGCGGGCGGGGCGCATCAAAATCTTTCCGGGAACCATCAGGCCGAAAGCTCACCCGCGGCCGGAACGCCCGGCCGGCGCCATCATCAGACCGAGGAGCGCGATTATCATATCCGCCGGGGGCTTGCCCGGGGCCGGAACCACCATATTCACGGGCAGGAGGGCGATCATAGGGACGTTGCGGACGCTCATAACCGGGAGCTGGACCCCGCGCCGGCCCCTGCGAGAAATCTCGGGCTGGACCTCGGTCGGGACCGCGGGAAAAATCCCGCGCAGGACCACGGTCGGGGCCACGCGTGAAGTCTCGGGCGGGGCCACGGTCGGGGCCGCGGGAGAAATCCCGGGCCGGACCACGATCCGGACCACGGGAAAAATCTCGGGCTGGGCCCCGGGCCGGACCGCGGTCGGGATTGTAGGCCACCGGTCCGCGCCGTTGCGGATCACGGTCGCGGGGAGCGGAGGAGTCGGAAAATGGCGTCATAGTTTTGGCTGACTGGATTCGTTTTTCGGGAGTTGAAGCAAGACGGCGTGAACCCGGGCGACCTCGCCCATATAATTCCCCGGTTGCGCCAAGCTGGCGGCTTTCAAAATGTGTTCCTTCGTTTTGGCGGCATCGCCCTTGGCCTCGAAGTAAAGACCGACGTAGAGATGGGCGTAGAATTCGTGCTCGCGGAGCTCCGCGGCCGTGGGTTCGCCGGCTTTGGCGGCCGCCATGACGTCCGCCACCGTGCCTTGGCCGGCAAACAACCGCTGCACTTCGCGCATGGGGACGCGGCGATCCTTTTCGATCTTGATCAAGGTCTTCTGGGCCGTGTCAAAATTCTCGGCCCGGGCGACACACAGGAAATGCCAGACGGCATTCTCCACGTCTTCCGCGTTCACCGTCTGGTGCAATTCAAACTGCTTCCGGCCATCGGCAAACCGGCCGGCGTAGTAGAGCGCAATGCCGCGTTGCCAGTTCTGCGGGGCAAACTTCGGGGCGAGTTGGTTGGCTTGCTCGAAGTCAGCAACCGCCGCCTCGATTTTTCCGGCCCGGAAAAGTAACATGGCGCGGTCTTGGTGCAAAACGGCGGAATCGGGCTCCAGTTTGAGCGCGGAATCGAGGTCGTTGAGGGCGCCCCGGCCGTCCTTGAGCAGCAACCGCATCTGGGCCCGGAGGTTGAGCAGACGGGCTTCCTTGGGCTGGCCGCTGATGGCTTGGGAAATCAGCTCCAAAGCCGCTTCGCGCTGGCCGTTTTTCCACGCCTCCAAAGCCTTTTCACGCGCCTCATCGGGCTGAAGCTCAGCCGCGGCGAGCGCGAGGCTGCCCGTGAGGGCGAGGGTGAAAAACCAGCGAGAAATCATCGGTCGAATATGAGAGAGATAGTGCCCGACGGGCGCGAGACAATTCTCGGACCCGCCCGTGACCCGCCAAATTCGCCCCCGTTAGCGATACGGCTGATGCAGTTTGACCGCCTCGGCCTTGTGGCGGGACCGGATGTTGAGCAGTTCCACCCCCACGGCAAACGCCATCGCAAAGTAGATGTAACCCTTGTTGACGTGCTGGTGAAAGCCCTCGGCTACGAGCATCGTGCCGATCAAGATTAGGAAGGACAGGGCCAGCATCTTAATGGTCGGATGACGGTCTACGAACGAGCTGATCTGGTTCACAAACAGCAGCATGACGATCATGGCGAGAATCACCGCGGCGATCATCACGCCCAGTTGTTTGACCATCCCGACGGCGGTAATCACGGAATCGAGGGAAAAGACGATGTCGAGCAGCAGGATTTGCACGATGACACTGGCGAAGGTAGGGGCCAGGGCGTTGGTTTTTTCGCCGTCTTCACCTTCCAATTTGTGGTGGATTTCCCAAACGCTTTTCCAGAGCAGGAAAAGCCCGCCGACAATCAGCACCAAATCTTTGCCGGAAATCGCCAGATCGACCGAGCGCCCCAGCAGGGAAAACGACCGCTGGAGGAACGGTTGGTCCATCTTGACGACCCACGCCAAGCTGGCGAGGAGCAGTATTCGGGTGATCAGCGCCAGCGCGAGGCCAGTCTTACGAGCGCGCTCCTGCTCGGCGGCGGGCAGCTTGCCGCTCAGAATCGAGATGAAGATGAGATTGTCGATCCCCAGCACCACTTCGAGCGCGGTGAGGGTGGCGAGACTGATCCAGACGTCCGGATCGGAAAACCATTGCATGCGCGCGGACCATAACAACGAACCGGCCGGTCGCCAATGGAACGTAGGAACGGATTTGACCGGCGCATTTTTTACCGAGCCAGCCGGGTAAGCGGCCGGATCGCCATCCCGACGGTCAGGCCCTCAAAACTGCCGCCAAACGGGCCGCCGCTTCATCGGCCACCAGCGCTGAGGGGCGGTTCCGACTCGCGCCCGGTGGTCAATTTGACCCGGCGTCGCCATTCCTCGGCTGAAATTTCCAAGGGTTTGGCCTGACAGTGATTCTCAGAGCCGGGAAAGTTCCAGAGGTTCGGGAAATCGCGGCATTGTTGGGGTTTAACCGGATTCACCTGGCAGTCATTGCCGTCGAGAAAGACGCAGGCCCCATTGGCCTGATCCGTCAGGGCCAACCCGCGGCGGTATGCATCGAGCCGGGTGAAGCGGGCTATGAATTCGGGTTCATCCAAGCCCAAATGTGCCGCGAGACGGGTGATTTCCGTTTCGCTTAATTTCACCTGCCCGGGCCACCGGCAACAGGCCGTGCAGCGGTCGCATTCGAGGAAGATCGGCACGCCCCAAGGGAAACTGGGCGGCGGCGGGAAGCAATGCCGGGAACGTGGAGCGCAATTCTAGCGTTGTTCGGGCCGGCTGAGCTTGGTTGGCTTTTGCAGTCATGATTCTACCTAACTGGCCTTGGGTCCGCTGGCTGACCGCGGTTGCACTCCTTCTGCCGGATGGCTTGGCCCAAGCGGGCATCACGAGTTATGGCGCGTTCAAGGGGCGGAATTATTTCCAAGCCTCCGCCGCCCCGCCCACCGCGAGTCTGGAAGAATCCCACTTCGCCTTCTTTTTCGCTCAAGGGGCAGCCCAAGACGACATCGTTTTGGCCACCGCGACGCCGCACGGCAGCACGGTTCCCATGTTCATGGTCGCGAGTGAACTTGATCCGGAGCGGGTCGAGGCGGAATCGTTTTACAACACCGAAGCCGCGTTGAACGCCGCCGTGCCGAACGAGCCGGTCACGTTTTCCATCTTTGACTCCACGTTCCAAGATTACACCGCCTCGCTGACACTGGCTGGCGATGGGTATCCGGCGCCGACCGGCCTCAGCAATTTCGCCGCTGCCCAGCAAATTGATGCCCGCGCGGCGTTTTCCCTCCACTGGACGTCGCCGGTTGGCCTCACGGCCGATGACTTCATCGTGCTGCAGCTCGAAAACAGCGAAGGCCCCTTGTGGGCGTCCCAATTTCCCGGACTACCCGGGGCTCTCGCTGGAACCGCCACCTCGTTTTCGATCCCAGCCAGCCTGCTCATCGGCCAGGACTTGTCGCTCAACCTCACCTTTGTAAACGTGACCCAGCAGGACACCACCTCGATTAGCGGCGCCACCGGGCTGAGCGGCTACGTCAGCTCCATCGACATCCCGCTGAAACTTGCCAGCGGTGGCACCGGTGGCGACACCACCCCGCCCCGCCTGCTGAGTTCGACGCCCGCTTCGCCCGCGACTGGCGTGCCCACCAGCACCTCGCTGACGCTCCATTTCAGTGAAGCCATGCAAGCGGGCCAACAGGTCAACTGGTTCAACGTCCCGAACACGGACGCCATCACCTACTCGTGGAGTCAAGACGGCGAGACGCTTACATGCTCCCTGCCCGGCGGCTTCCCCGCCAATGCCTCGATCATTTGGGCGCTGGACCCAGACTCGTTCAAGGATCTGGCCGGCAATTCCCTGACGGGCGCTGCCCTCGGCGGCGTGTTCGCCACGGCGGGCAGCGGTGGTTCCAATCCCTGCGAGGGCGGCCTCAACGAACGAACCAACCTGTTCTTCGTTTCCAAGGAAATCTCGTATCAACAGACCTCCGCCTCCGCCCCGGTCGAGCACGGGGACCCGGTGGCTAGTTTCGGGACCTTCTTTACGCCCGCGGCCGGCACCCCGGTCACGGCCGCCTCGGTGCAGTTGCCGGGGGGTGAGGTGAAGAACCTGACCAGCCTGTTCGGAAACTACTTCCTGAGCGCCGAGGCCACGTCGGAGGCCGCGCTCATTGCCGCGTATCCGGTGGGATCCTACACCGGCACGCTCACCGCCGGCAGCAACACCGGCAGCGTCACCTTGCCGGCCGTCGCTGCCCCGCCGGTGCCGCAGGTCGCCAACTACGCCGCCGCGCAGGCCGTGGATCCGACGGCTGCGTTCACGCTCCAGTGGGGAGCCTTCACCGGGGCTGCCGGCAACGACCGGCTACAGCTCACCGTGGCGGACGACACGGGCAAGACGGTCTTCCAAGCCCCAGACGAATGCGCCCAGCCGCCGGTCGTGCTGGCCAGTTCCGCGACGGCGGTGACGTTACCGGCCAACCTCTTGGCCGCGGGCAAGACCTATCAGGCTGAGTTGCGTTTCATGAAGCTGGGCGATTTCGTGACCCAGTCCGTGCCCGCCTTTCAGGGCGCCGCCAGCAGTTCCAAGCTCACCCGGCTCACCCTAAAAACCACCGGCGGCGTGCTCGACACCGTGCTCATCACGGCCTACCGGCTGCCGGCGGACGGGCGGTTCGAGGTGGAAGTCAAAGCCGCGGCCAGCCAGACCGTGTTCCTAGAAGCTTGGGTGAACTTCAACGCGTGGGAACCGGTGAACGGCGGCGTCGCCGGCGCGAATGGCCAGCTCACGTTGAAGGACCAGCGCTTGCAGGTGCCCGACGCGCAGGCGTATCGCGTGCGCACCCAGTGACGGAACAGTCAGTCCCGGCGCCCCCGAGCGGCCTGTGGGCTGCCGCTCGCGGAGTCTGGCCTTGTTCGGCCTCCGACACCGGAGGAAACGGTGGGGCAATCAGTTGGACGCCTTGAGCCACAGGCCGACCGCTTCCGTGCGGTTCTTGACGCCCAACTTCTCGAACACGTTCGCCAGGTAATTCTTCACGGTGCCCTCGGTGAGTTGCAGGGCATCGGCAACCTCCTTGTTGGTGCGCCCTTCGGCGACCAGGGTCAGCACCCGGCGCTCTTGGACGGAAAGCGATTCCAATCGCCTGGGCCCGTTCCCGTGGGGCGCCGGTTGCCGCACGGCGGCGGCCAACGCGCCCGCGCTGACCGGATCCAGCGCCGTCCCCCCCGCGGCCACTTTGCGCAACGCCGCCGGTAGATCCGCGCCATCCACGTCCTTGAGCAGGTAACCGTCCGCCCCCGCCGCGATCGCGGCGACCACCGAGGCGTCCTCCGCATAGGAAGTGAGAAAAACCACGGCGGGCGCGGGCGTGAGTTCCTTGAGCCGGCGGCAGACGTCGAGTCCGCTGGCGTCGGGCAGCCGCAGGTCCAGCAGCACCAGCGTGGGCTGCAACTGGCGCGCAAAGGCGAGGGCCTGGCTTCCGGTCGCGGCTTCGCCCACGACCTCGATGCCCCGCGCGTTGCTCAAGACGGAACGCAGGCCCACGCGGACGACATGGTGATCGTCCACGAGCAGCACGCGGAGGGTGGGCGTGGAATTCATGGGTTTGTGGGTTGGGGAAAGGTGACGACGACGCGGGTGCCGGCTCCGGGAGTGGAATGGATTTCACACCGTCCGCCGAGTTCGGCCGCGCGCTCGCGGAAGCTGCGCAGACCGCACCCGCCATTGGTCGCCTTGGCCGGCACGTCGAAGCCCCGGCCGTCATCCCGGATTGCCAAGGTCCAGTCGCTCCCACCGCCTGGTGCCCCCTCCCCTCGGCTGTCGATGTCCAGTTCCACCCACACGTTTTTCGCGTCCGCATGGCGGAGCACATTGGAGAGCCCTTCGCGCACCAGTTGGAGCACTTGGATCGCCGTCTTGGCCGGCAGCGACTCCGCGGCGGGCGAGACGTTGAGATGGAAGGCCAGCGCCGTGGTCCGGCGCAACCGAGCCACCAAGGCTTCCAGGGCGCCGCGGGCCGACTGCCCCTGCCAGGCCTCGGGCTCCAGTTCGAGCACGAACTGCCGCAGTTCGGTCATCGCGGCCTGCAGGGTCGCCAACGTATGGGTCAGCTCCGCTTCGGCGCGGGCCGGATCGGTCCTGACCAGCGTGCGCGCCTGCCCGAGTTCGAGGCCGACGGCGTAGAGGTTCTGGATGGTTCCGTCGTGGAGGTCGCGGCTGAGCCGGGCGCGTTCGTTGGTCACGGCGGCCAGTTCGGCATTCAGTTCGCGCAAATTTTCGGCGACGGCGGTTTCCGTCAGCCGGGCGCGCACCTGTCCCGCAACGAAGCCGGCCAGCAGTAACGTGAAGGCTCCGCCCGCCAAGGCCACTAGCCAGGGCGCGCGCCGGTGGTGATGACGGTCAAATTCCGGGGTCGTCCAGACCTCGCAGAAAAAGCGCCCCTGATACAGTTTGGCTTCCGGTCGGAAATGAAACCACGGGTGATCCGGTTGGGCGGTCTGGCGCCAGAGCTTCTGGCTGTCAAACAGCGGGAAGACCACTTGCTTGGGGTCCTGGCCGAAAGTGATTCGCATGCCCGAATCCGGCGCCTGCTGGCCATATGCCTCGGCGAACAACCGGTCAAAATTGACCACACAAACCAGCACTCCGCGCCGGCTGCCCCGCGGGGGCGAGGGGTCGCGCCCCAGCACCGGCAACAGGATGGGCAGCCCAACCACCGAAGTTTCCGGATGGTCCCGCAGCGCCACGGCCGGCGGCGGGACGGACCACGGCAAGGAACCCAGCGCCGCCGCCGAGACCATGGCGGCGATCACGTCGTTGGTGGGACCATTGCCCGGCACGGCCAGCAAATCCTGGCCCAGATAGTTCCCGGGCGTTGGCTCCAGGCCCGCCCAGTCCGGACCGAAACGGCCAAACACGAGGGGCAACGCCGCGTTGGTCAGTTCGCCCAACTGCGCGTTGCGCTCGGGGACGGGCAGCGCCGGCTTGATCCGGTAACTGTCGCCGTATTGCCCGCGCCAGCGGGTTTCGTGGGCGACGCGGTCTTCCGGCCACACCAGCTCCGCAAAACCGGTGAACTGCACCGCTGGAAAATCGACGCCCAAGTTCACGGCGGCCAGGCTCCGGTTCCAGTCCTCTAGGCTGGGCTGCGGCTGGGAAAACACACTTTCCCGCACCAGTTGCAGCGCCAGCAGCAGGCGCACGAAGTGACCGTCCACCTCCTGCTGGATCCGTTGCGATTCGGCCGCAAACTGGTGCCCGGCGTTGACCGTGACCCAGACGACCGTCGCCGGCGTGGCCAGCAACGTCAGCACCGTGCCCACCGCCAGCACCGTCCACACCGCGGCAAAGGCCCGGACGCGGTGGTGCGGACCGGGGAGCAGGACCCGACCGGCCCAGCCGACCAGCCACGGCACCAGCCACAGGAGCGCCAGGAATGCGGCCACCCACTGGAGCCGTTCCCGCCGGGCCGCCTGCTCCGGGGCAAACTGCCGCCCGCTGCGGAGCGCGCCCCCCCGGCCGGCCCCGTGCAAGGCCGCGACCTCGTGGTCGGACAGGTTCCGCGCATAGACGGCGTAGTCATCCACCTGCCGCCGATAGGGCAGCTCCCCCCCACCGGCGCCGATGAAATGCAGTTGACCGCCCGGCGGCCGCGCCAGGGGTGAGTCGGGTGGAAAACGATGCTCGGCCGCCAATTGGCCGTCCACAAACAGGCGCAAGTGGCTGGGGTTGCCGACCGCCGCCAAGTGGGTCCAGCGTTTCAATTCAAAGGGCCCGTTTGCGGACAGGCGAAATTTTCCGCCGTCCGGCCCGAGGGTGACTGCCGGCCGCCGGCCCAGCACGCCCAGCATCCAGTCATTGTCCCGCATCCCGCCAGCCAGGCTGGCCCAAGCCGCCTCGCCGGCGGGGAACGACTCCAGCCGGAACCAGCCGGCCAGCGTCCAGACGGGCCCCACCTGCCAGCTCCCCAGGTCCATGAATTCGTCCGCCCCGGGCCGCCCGTCGGACTGGTAGGCGGCGTCCCCATCCACCCTCACCACTTGGGCGCCGGCCCGCCGGGGAGCAAAACGTCCGCCCAGACCCGCCGCGTGATCCCCGGTCCAGAATCCAGCCCAATCCACCGGCACCCCGCCGGGTTGCCCCCGTAGCCACGCCCAATCTCCCCCCCACGCCAGCGCGGCCAGCAGCAGCAGCAGCAGCCCGGTCACGCCCCACCGGACGCGGCGGAGCCACCGGACCACCGGGCGGGCGACCGGCACGGGAGCGGAAGCGGGGAGTGACATGCGGGCAACAAACCGGCCACGGGACGGCTGCGCCTTACTCTGGGCAGCGCCGCCGGCGCTGCCAATGGTGCCGAACGGCACCATCACCAACCGTGCCGTTCGGCACTGGCCACTAGTGTCCAAAGAATCGCCGAAGGCCACTACCGCACCCCGGCCCCGCCGTGGTATGAACTGGGCTTGGTGCAACCGCCTGACCCAGCAACCCGTTTCGCCGCCGACGCGCCAGTAGGAGACGAGGTCACGAGTCTCACTCTTTCCGGGCAAGTCAGAGCCTCCTCACGTCGGCTCCTACTGACTCAGTCGGGCAGCCACCGAACCCGGAGCAACCGCAAACCACGCTTCCCGTATCCGAGGCGCCGCCCGTGCGCCGACCGCAACCACAACCACCCGGAACCGATGGCCCATCCCTTGACCCATGAAAACTCAGCCCATGATGAAACTGAACTTTAGCCCCACCCGGAGGGAAACCCGGCTCGCACTAGCGCTATCCGCCGCCTGCGGCCTCAGCCAACCCGCCCTCTTCGCCGCCTCGCTAACTCCACTGGGTAAATTGCCAGGGGCTTTCGGTAGCTACGCCAACGGCGTTTCAAGCGACGGCAGCGCGGTGGTGGGCTTCAGCAGTTCCGGCGATGGCAATCAAGCGTTTCGGTGGACGTATGAGGGGGGCATGGTCGGCCTGGGTTATCTAACGGGTGGAAGTGCCAGCGATGCTCGAGGTGTGTCCGGGGATGGTAGCACGGTAGTGGGCTTGGGTAATTCCAACAGCGGCATTGAGGCGTTTCGGTGGACGGATGGCGGCGCCATGGTGGGGCTCGGCGATCTCCTAGGCGGAGGTATCTTCAGCCTCGCCTATGGCGTGTCCAGCGATGGCAACACGATCGTGGGCTACAGCGGTTCCACCAGTGGCACTGAGGCGTTCCGATGGACGAGTGACGGCGGCATGGTTGGGTTGGGATCCCTGCCCGGCGAATTCTTTTTTAGCGTTGCTTACGGCGTGTCCAGCGATGGCAGCACGGTAGTGGGAAGAAGCAGTTCTACCAGCGGTGATCAAGCGTTTCGGTGGACGAGTGGCGGCGGCATGGTGGGCTTAGGCGACCTCATGGGGGGATCGTTCTATAGCGAAGCAAGGGCTGTTTCCGGAGATGGCAACGTGGTGGTGGGCTACGGCACTACTAGCAGCGGCGACTATCAGGCGTTTCGGTGGACGGATGGCGGCGGCATGGTGGGTTTGGGCTACCTCCCCGGGGGGGCTGCCTATAGCTACGGCAGAGGGATTTCTGGCGACGGCAGCATCGTGGTAGGCTCGAGCACGTCCAGCAGCGGTAGCCAAGCGTTTGTCTGGAGCCAAACCGGGGGCATGCAGTCGCTGTTCAGCCTGCTGCTTGCCGCTGGGACCGAGCCCGCCATGGACGGTTGGTCCATGCTGAGTGATGCGACCGGCGTCTCCGCCGACGGCCGCTACGTGGTCGGCTACGGCTCCCGTAATGGCAACACCGAAGCCTTCCTCGCGGACCTTGGTGCCGCCGAAGTGCCGGAAGCCTCCACCTGGGCCGCCCTCGCCGTCGTCTCTCTCGCCGGCCTCTGGCAGGTGCGGCGGCACGCTGGACGAGCCGCCGCGACGACGTCCACGAAATGATGGTGCGCCCCCGCTTCCTTGCCCGCCTGAACATCCATCTGACTTCATGAAACCCAAGCTGATCAGCCTACAAACTCTGTCCTGCGTCGCCCTCCTCACGACCGGGCTGCTGCCGCTGCGGGTGTCCGCCTTGTCCTACACCATCACCGACCTAGGGGCTTTGGGCAGCGGGACAAGCTCTAGCCGGGCCTTGAATGACAATGGAGTCGTCGTGGGTGAATCCCGCACGGCGGCATCCGAGTATCATGCCTTTGTTGTTTCCGGAGGCAGTCTCACCGACCTGGGCACATTGGGTGGTGATTTTAGCACCGCGGCAGCCATCAATAACGGAGGAACCATCGCGGGCACTTCGCGGTCGGGCGATGGGAACATTCGCGCGTTCACTTATTCCGGAGGGAGCATGACCGCGCTTGGCACGCTGGGCGGGGATCGAAGTTGGGCTTACGGCATCAACGACGGCGGCACAGTGGTGGGTTTTTCGACGCTGGCATCCGGCGGTTTCACGGCCTTCCGCTACAGTGGTGGTTCGATGATAGATCTCGGCGGACTTGCCCTAGGAATTAGCAGCGAGGCCCGCGCTGTTAACGCTGCCGGGACGGTCGCCGGTTGGTCATATGCTCCGGGTGGAGGATTGCACGCGGTGAAATGGGAAAGCGGAGGCATCGCGGATCTGGGAACCTTGGGCGGCCTCACCAGCCAGGCTATGGCCATCAACGATAGCGGCCAGGTTGCGGGGGTTGCAGATGATCTAGCAGGAACTCCACACGCGTTCCGACATAGCAGCGGCAGCATGACCGACCTCGGCGTTCTGTCGGGTGGCAGTTACAGTGTGGCTCTTGGAATCAACAACGCCGGCTCGGTCGTTGGGTTTGCCAATGTATCTGGAGGCGCCCAACGCGCGTTTTTGAGTTTCGACGGCGGTCCTGGCACCGACCTGAACGGCTTTCTCCCAAGTCTGAGCGGCTGGGTGCTCAATGTGGCATACGACATCAATGAAGCGGGACAAATCACCGGTTCCGGAATGAACCCACTGGGTCAATCGCATGCCTTTCTCCTGACGCCAGTGAAAGAACCAGTCCCGGAAGCCTCGACCTGGGCCGCCCTCGTCGCCGTCGCCCTCGCCGGCCTCTGGCAGGTGCGGCGGCAACATCGTGGCTGAGACAATCTGGTTCCACCCGCCTTTCCCGAGGTCGTTTCTCAACCCGTCACTTCACCGACTGAAAACCATGCGTCCCTCCCTCCGCAGTCTCCCTTCGCTCCTTTTCGCGTTGGGGCTTGTGCTCGCCGGCCCGCCTTCCGCCACGGCCCAAGTGCCGCAACTCCTCAACCACCAGGGCCGGGTGGCCGTGGGGGGGGTGAACTTCAATGGCTCGGGCCAGTTCAAGTTCGCGCTCGTCAATGCTGCCGGCTCGCAGAGCTACTGGAGCAACGATGGCACCAGCGTCGCGGGCGGTGAACCCACGGCGGCGGTGACACTGAACGTCAGCCGTGGCCTTTACTCCGTGCTTCTGGGCGAGGCGTCGCTGCCCAACATGTCACCGGTGCCGGCTACCGTCTTCAGCCAGTCGGCGGTGTTTTTGCGGGTGTGGTTCAATGACGGCACGCATGGTTTCCAACTGCTGACGCCCGACCAGCGCATCGCCGCCGTAGGCTACGCGATGATCGCAGAAGGCGTAGCCGACGGAACGATCACCACCGACAAACTCGCGGACGGGCACGTGACCGCAGCCAAGCTGGGGGCGGGCGCCGCCTTGGGCAATCTCGCGTCTGGTTCCATCGACAACAGCCTGCTCGCCAATAGCGCGGTCAGCGTGACGGCCGGTTCCGGCCTCACCGGCGGTGGCTTTGTGCCGCTGGGCGGCAATACAACCCTCCACCTTGCCGACGGTGGCGTTACGTCGGCCAAGCTGGCGCCTAATGCCGTAGGAATCGGCCAGTTGGACACCGGGTCGGTCAGTTCGGTGCTCGCGACCAAATCTTATGTGGATGCCAATGTCAGCAGTCTCAACGCGAGTGTTAGCGGACTGAGCGCCGCGGCGTTTGCCTGGGAAACGGTTTCCTATCTTTCGCACCCTAGCGGCAAACAGGCGCAGGCCAACCGCGGTTACCTGGTGGATGGACCCTACTTTGGTCCGAGTGGCGGCGGATTTCCGGTGACACTGCCCGCGTCGCCCAGCGTGGGCAACATTGTGCGCGTGACGGGCATCGGCTCGGGCGGTTGGCGGCTGCTGCAGAACGCGGGGCAAACCATCAACGCGGGCGCGTTTGCCCGCGCCCGGCAGCATTTGACCCAGCGCTCAACACTGGTGTTCCGGGCGGTGGCCGGCTCCGCCGATGGGCTGAAATTGGTCGGCGTGGTCAACGGCGGACAGATTCACACCTCGGGTGACGCAGGGATTACGTGGACTGCCCGTGAATCTGCCCGCACTTGGTCGGCTGTCGCTTCGTCATCGGATGGCACCAAACTGGTGGCGTTGTTCAACGGAGGCCTTTGCACCTCGGCCGATTCGGGGGTGAACTGGACCTTGCGCGCGCCTAACTCCGCTTTCTCCGGCGTCGCTTCCTCGGCCGACGGGATCACGCTTACGGCGGTGTATGACGGCGGGTCATTCGTCTCGGCCAATTCGGGAGTGAGTTGGATTCCGGGGGGGGCGATTTCCGGAGCCGGCCTCACGGTTGCCTGCTCGGCGGACGGGACCAAATTGGCGGCCTCCGGTTCCGCGGGATTTTTTCTTTCGGCCAACACGGGGGCCACTTGGTCGTTCAAGGATTCCGGCTCCTACGGGGCAGCGATGTCTGCGGATGGCTTGACGCTGTTGCGCGGAGGAAGCCTCTACATGCAGGTTTCTTTTAACGGTGGATCACTTGGGTTGGCGCGTGACCCGAGATTTAGTTTCTTGCCCTCCAACCCGAATTGGTCGGCGGTAGCCTGTTCAGCGGACGGTTCCGCCATGGTCGCCAATAGCAACGGGCTCATGTTCACCTCGTGGGATTCGGGTTGGACTTGGAATTACACCCAGGGCGCAGCCAACGCCGCTTTCTGCTCGGCGGATGGGGCACGGCTAGTGATGGCGCGGGCCGACGGTGTCTACACCAGCTCCGCTTACACCACCGTCGGAACTGCAGGCGCCCTGATCGGCAGTCAGAACTCAGCCATCGAACTCCAATACGTTGGCAACGGGGTTTGGCAGCCGCTGAGCTTCAACGGTCCCATCAACCGCCAATGAACGAGGCATCCATGCATCACCCCAGCAGATCTCTGCCAGACGGCCGGACAGGGCTGGTTGGACTCACCGCCCATCCGGTTTGGATGGTCCTTCAAGCCATTGTGGCGTTGCTGCCGGTCGGCTCACTTTGGGCGGAATCGCGTTCCAGTGCCGACTATTTGCTGCGGCACGAAACTTTCGCTCTGGGCGGGCCGCGGGCTACCAGCGCCGACTACGCGCTGGCGGCCGAGGTCGGCGCTGAAAGGGGGGCGAGTTCCGCTGCCGACTACCGGTTGCACCGCGGTTTCGTCGGCCAGCTCAGCGAACCGCCGGTGGCTGAAACCGACCTCGCCTACCTGGGCGCCGGCACGCGTCTTAAGGTGAGTTTCGCCTGGCTGCTCCGGAACGACCACGATGCGGAGGGGGATGCGCTGACCTTGGCGGGTTTTGACGCGGTCAGTGCGGAGGGCGGCAGCGTCAGCGCCGAAGGCGGGTGGCTCGTTTACCAAGCCCCGCCCGCCTTTGCCGGAACCGACACGCTCACCTACCGGCTAGCCGACGCGAGCGGTGAAGAGACCGCGGGCTTTGTGTTCATCCAGGCCCGGCCGGTCACCGGCGGTATTTCCTTCAACATTGTTGCCGCTGAGGTCTTGGCGGGCGGTCCGGTGCGGGTGCGCTGTGTGGGCATCCCTGGCCGCAGCTACGCGGTGCAGGCGAGCGACAGTCTGATTGCTCCCAATTGGACCACGCTCAGCACCCCTGCCGCCGCGGCCAACGGCCGCTTCGAAGCCATCGACGCCGATGCCGCCCTGCACTCCACCCGTTACTACCGGACCCTTGAGCCATGAACTGTGTGAACATATTCCAGCGGTCGGTGCTGCTCGGCGGGTTATCCACGCTGACCATGGGCTTTGCCTTGGTCGCCGAGGTTCACACCTTCAGCGGTCTTGATGTGCTGGTCCCCGATGGCAACAGCAGTGGGGTGGCGGAAACCCGGCTCGTCAGTTCACCCCTCACCAGTCTGTCCTCGCTCAGTGTGTCGCTCAGCTTCACCGGCGCCGATCTAGACGGCATGGCTTCGGGTGACCTCTTCGTGTCGTTGGTGCATGACACCGGTTTTTCCGTGCTCCTCAACCGGATTGGCCGGACGGCGATGGAGCCGGGCGGCTACCTGGGCACGGGACTGGATGTCACGCTTGCCGACATGGCTCCGAACGGCGACGTGCATGGGCATGGCCAAGCCAGCCTCGTGGGCGGCATCCTGACTGGTCAATGGGCACCCGACGGACGTATCACCGACCCGGCGTCCGTCCTCGATACCGATGTGCGGACCGCCCTGCTGGGCTCGTTCCAGGGCGTGAACCCTAATGGCGAATGGACCCTGTTCCTTGCCGATCTCGAAAGCGGGGGCGTCGCCAAACTTACCGGCTGGGAACTGGAGTTCACCGGCGCCAGCAGTCCCGTGCCGGAAGCCTCCACTTGGGCCGCACTAGGCGTCGTCGCCCTCGCCGGCCTCTGGCAGGTGCGGCAGCATGGGCGGAAAGCCTGAGCGGCCCTGAACTCCATTTTTGGTTCTGGGAGTCACGTCACCGTCTCGCTGCCGGGTGCCTGTTTTCAGGGGCGGCGGGGCTGGGGTCAGCGCCGGGAGGGCCGGCATTCCTGCCCGCCCGCGAGCGCAATCGGCGCGAGCAGTGCGGCGGACTGGAAAGTCCACGCGCCCGTCCGGCAGTTCCCCGGGCCAGTGTCTGCTTACGCGCCGCAGCACTTTTTGAACTTCTTCTCGCTGCCGCACGGGTCATCTTCGGAACCAATCCCGGGGACGATACCGGCGACCACACCGGGTTTGGAATGAACGTTGGCCCGCTCAATTTCATTCTGGGCACAGCGTTGGCGCCAACCCAGATCGTGGTCACCGAGATGTTCCCCTTCCTGATTGATGATGGCTTGGGTAACACTATGTTTACCTCGGGGGACCGGCTGTCATTGAACCTCATGCCCGAAACGTCGGTGCCGGAAAGCGACCCCATGACCGCGGTGGTCTTTCTGGCCGCTGCTCTCGCCGGAGTTGGGTCCCGCCGCCGCTGGAATGGGCGGCGGTGAGCGCTGCGCCGTTGGCCACCCAACACAGGCGGCTTTGAGCCGAGAGTCGGTCCGCGGCCGAGGCCGTCGGGGGCCGCCTTCGGCTCACCCGGATTGGAGGCTGGACACTTCCCGCTTCCCCCGCTGCGGCCGCCGCCTACCTTCCGCGTCGCCACTTATGGGAGCTTCCCGTCTGCAACTTTTCAACACGCTCACGCGCCGCGTCGAGCCCTTCGAACCGCTTTTCCCCGACGCCCGCGACGCCGCAGGCCGGCCCGCCATCGGCATGTATTGCTGCGGCCCCACGGTCTATGACTTCGGCCACATCGGAAATTTCCGCACGTTCGTCTTCGCCGATCTCGTCCGCCGTTACCTGGAGTTCCGCGGCTTCGCCGTGAATCACGTCATGAACATCACGGACGTGGAGGACAAGATCATCCGCCGCGTCCGCGAATCGGGCAAAACGCTCCGCGAGTTCACCGGCCACTACGAGGCCGAATTCCTGCGCGACCTCGACGCCCTCGGCTGCCTCCGGCCGCATCACCTGCCACGCGCCACCGAGTTCATGCCGCAGATCATCGCGCTGATCCAGAAGCTCGAACAACGCGGCCTCGCCTACCGTGCGGCCGATGGCTCGGTCTATTTCAGCATCGAGAAATATCGCGGCTGCGGCTGCCGCTACGGCCAACTCGTGAACCTGAACTTCGACGCCATGCGCGTCGGCGAGCGCGTGGCCAATGACGAATACGACAAGGAATCCCTCGCCGACTTCGCGCTGTGGAAGGCCCGCGTGCCGGACGATGGCGACGTGTTCTGGGACAGCCCGTGGGGCCAAGGCCGCCCTGGCTGGCACATCGAATGCAGCGCCATGAGCATGGCCATTCTTGGCGCCAGCTTCGACCTGCACCTCGGCGGCGAGGACCTCGCCTTTCCGCATCACGAGGACGAGATCGCCCAGAGCGAAGGCGCCGGCGTGCAGACGCCGGGGCGGCCCTTCGTAAAGCACTGGCTGCACGGCGCGCACCTGCTCGTCGAGGGCAAGAAGATGAGCAAATCGCTCGGAAACTTCTTCACCGTGCGCGACCTGTTCGCCAAGGGCTACACCGGCCGCGAAATCCGCACCCTGCTGCTCAGCGCGCACTTCCGCGAGACGTTCAACTTCACGCTCGCGGGCTTGGATGGCGCCCGTGCGCAGCTCGCCCGCATTGATGAGTGCCTCGGCAAACTGCGCGATTTGGCGACCCAAGCGCCCTCGCCTGGGTCCGTCGGCCAGGCGCCCTCGCCGGAACTGGTCGCGGCCTTCACCACCGCGATGGACGAGGACCTCAACGTTTCCAAGGCGTGGGGCGTCGTGTTCGACTGGGTGCGCGACACCAACCGGGCGCTGGCGGAAGGCCAATTCACTCCCGCCCACTCCGCCATCGCGCTGGCGGAGTGGACCCGACTGGATGCCGTGTTCGGTCTCGGCGCCAAAGCCACCGACGAGGCACCCGCGGAAATCGTCGCCCTAGCCCACGAACGCGTCGCCGCCAAGCAGGCGAAGGACTTCGCCCGCGCCGACGCGATCCGAAACGAGCTAAAGGCCCAAGGCTGGCTGGTGGAAGACACGGCCAAGGGGCCAAAGTTGAAACGGGCTTAGGCGCAGTTCATGCGGATTCAATACCAGAACGACGACGCGGACCTGTGGGCCGTTTTTGGTCATCAACCGCTCAAAACTTGGACGGCCAAACTCGTCTGGCTGTCGATCTTGGCCATCCTGTTGGCCGCCATGCTCGGGCCGTTACTGACGAGGACTCCAAGCCAGGCCAACTCGCCGAACGGCCGCTTGAGCCAAGCGGCTCTGTTTCTACCCCTGATTGTTATCCCCATCGCCGTCATTTTGACGGTCAAGAAGGCGGGCAAGCGGCTTGCTCCGGTCACGCTGACACTCACCGAGGAGGGGATCATGGTGGAATCCGGGCACAGCCGTGGTATCACGGCATGGTCCGGGTTTGACCGCGTGCTCCGCACCGAAAAACGCCTGTTCATTCTGCTCACGCACAAGGGGGCGCACGTCCTTCCGCGCCGTGCGTTTCCAACCCAAGAAGCGTTCGAGCTCTGCTTCAAAACTTGCCAAGCACGCATGGCGGCGGCTCGGACGCTCCCCCACTGAAGGGCGTCGCCCGTGTCGTGGTCGGCTCACCCCTCGCGCCGGAGAATTTCCAACGGCGGTTCGTCGGCGATGCCGCGACTGGTGGCCAAGCCCACCAGCACAGTCACCGTGGTGACGCTGCACCACGCCCCGGCCAGCGGCACGAACGACACCGCGTAGTCGGCCTTGAACGCGAACCTCGCCAGCGCCCAACTGGAGGCGACCGACAAGACGATTCCCGTCAGGGCCGCGAGTGAACCGAGCACAAAATATTCCGCAAAGAGGATGCGCCGAATCTGCGCCCGGGTGGCGCCCAGGGTGCGAAGCAAAATACTCTCCTGCACCCGCTGCCAGCGGCCGGTCAACACGGCGCCGGCGAGCACGATCAGACCAGTGGCCACGGTGAACAACGCCATGAACCGGATGACGAAGCCGACCTTGGTTAAAATACCGTCGAGCGTCTGGAGCACGAGCGTGAGGTCGATGGCGCTGACATTGGGAAACGCCCGCACCAACTCCTGCTGCATTCGAGCTGACTCCGCGGCGTTGGCCACGCGGGTGGCCACGACGTGCATCGCCGGCGCGGCTTCCAAGGCCCCGCCGGGGAACACGACGAAGAAGTTCGGCCGCACTTGGCGCCAGTCCACCTTGCGCAGGCTCGCGACCCGCGTGGTGAGCGGAAGGCCTTGGACGTCCCACACCAAGGCATCGCCTACGCCCACCTTGAGTTCCTTCGCCAAACCCTCCTCGAGCGAGATCGGAATGGCGCCGGTTTCAAATTGAGCCGCCGCCGCTTCGTTTCCGACGGGAAACTGGGCCACGAACGTGCCCGCCACCACTTCCTCGCTGGCGGTGAGATGGGTGCGCCACGTCGACCGAAATTCGCGCCGCAACACCCAGGACGGAATGCTGTCCGTTTGGTTCGTCGCCAGTTGTTCGATGCCCACGCCCTTCACCAAGGAGAGCCGCATGGTGACGATCGGAGCTTCCTCCAGCACCGGGAGCCCCTGATCGCGCAGCAGGGTGGCCACCCCGGCGCGCTGGTCGGACTGAATGTCGAAGAGGATCGCGTTGGGTTGATTAGAATGGTTCGGCGGAAACAACTGCGTGAGCAACACGTCGCGCGTGAGCTGGAGGGTGAGAATCAGGAACGTGCCGAGCCCGATGGCGACGAGCAGCAGGCCCGTGCGGTTTTGGGGGCGATGCAAATTCGCGAGGCCCTGGCGCCAGGCAAAGGGCAGCGACGCAGGCGTCAACCGACGGGCCAGCCACGCAAGGAGACGGGCCATTCCGGCCAGAATCAGAAAAGCCAGCCCCAGCCCGCCAGCGAAGGCCAGTCCCTCCCACCACCGCTGCGTTTGGAGCGAGGCAAAACCAGCGACTCCGAGCCCGATCAGGGCAAACAAGCCCCAGCGGAGCGGATCGTGTCGCGGAGTTTCGTAGGCGGCGCGGATCGCGGCGAGTGGCGGCACGCGGCGCACGTCGAGTAGCGGCAGCAGGGCAAACAGCAGACAGAGCGCAAAGCCAGTGGCGGCGGCGATGAGCGCCGCCCACCAATCAAAGTGCGACTCAAACGCAAACGGCACGAAACTGCGCACCGCGGCCGGCAGTTGGTGGGCGACTCCAGCGCCGAGGGCGATGCCACCGAGGGTGCCCACCACGCCGAGGGCGAGGCCCTGCACGAGGTAGATCGCAAACGTCTGCGGCAACGAGCAGCCGAGGCAGCGCAACACGGCGACATTCGTCAGCTTTTGACGCACATGCACATGGATCGCGCTGGCGATGCCGACGGCGCCCAGTAACAGCGCGATCAGGGCCACGAGGTTCAGGAAGCGATACAGATTTTCGAGCGCCCGCCCGAGATCCTGTTGGCGCTCCTTGACGGTGTCGACGCTTAGCCGGAGGCGTTCCAGTGCGGGCTTGAGGTCGGCGCGCACTTTTTCCGGATCAACGCCCGGCGGCAGCCGGAACAAGAGTCGGTAACGGGCCAGGCTTTTGGGACCGACGAGGCCAGTGGCCGGCAGGTCCGCAGCGCTGAGATAGACGCGTGGAGCGATGGTGGAAAACGCCACGGTGTCCCCCGGCACCCGCCGCAAGGCGCCCAGAATGCGGAAGCTGGCCGCCCCCAGCTTCACGGTGTCGCCCGGCCGCGCCCCAAATTGCAGCAGGACACCTTCTTCGATCAGAACGCCCCCTCCCTTGCGAAACTCGGCGCTGGCTTCAGGCGGCTCGGTTTCCAGTTCCCCGTAGAAGGGAAAGTTGCCGGCGAGCGCGCGGGCATTCACCAACCGCGTGCCGTTGGTGAGCGCCAGCATGGTGGAAAAACTGGTTTCCCGCGCCTGTTCGCCACCGACTTGAACAAAGAGGGCTTCCATCTCCGCGTTCAGCGGTATGCGCGACGCGAGCACGAGGTCGGCTCCGAGCAGCGCCTTGGCCTGTTGGGCGATGGCCAGTTGTAGGTTGCGCCCGATGGAACCGATGCCCACGAGGGCGGCGATCCCGAGCGAGATGCTGCTGGAAAAAAGCAGCAGCCGGCGGCGCGAGGTGCGGGAATCACGCCAAGCCATCAGCCAAGTCCAACGGGAGAAAAATGCGGCCACCCAAGTCACGCGGCGGAGGTTAGCGGCGAAATCTTGAATGACCAACCTCCGATCCCCCCACCGAGATCGCCGCCGCGGCTAAGCCCCTGGCGGGTTGGGCGCCGCTTGGCGGCGGCAGAAAGGGCGGAAAAAATTCGCTTAACTTTCGGGTCCAATTGGCCGCTTTATCTAGTGGAACCCAGCACCCGAGTCGGCTTCTGCATTCACGCGTGAAGACGGCAGGCGGCGGGGGCTGGGGGGCGAGCTTGAATTTAATATCAATCGCGGCGCACCCATTCGGAGGGGGGATTCATCACGGTCTTGAAAGGCCAACTCTGACGCATGCGGAAATTGCATTTCACGAGCTTAACCCGCACCCAGCCCCGGATCGCACCGCTCTGGGCAATCCGCGCATACCCGCCATGGCCCGGCCCCATCTTGTAATCCGCCTCCGCCGGCAACTGCTATGGCTGCTGATCGGGGTCGCCCTCAGCATGGGCTGCACCCCTGAGCCGCCCTTCAGCTTGCGGGTCGGCCTCAACGCTTGGCCCGGCTACGAGTTTCTTTACCTGGCCCAGGAAAAGGGCTTTTTCCGGGAGGCGGGTCTGGAAGTTCGCCTCGTGGAGTTTTCCTCGCTGTCCGACTGCCGGCGGGCCTACGAACGGGGGCAGATCAACGCCATGGGAACCACGGTGATCGAGGTGCTGATGGTCTATGACCAGTCCCACCGTTCGCCCCAGATTGTGCGGGTCCTTGATTATTCGGACGGGGCAGACGTGATCGTCACCCGCGCCGGACTGACCAACGGTGCCAGCTTGGGTAATGCCCGCATCGGAGTGGAGCTGGCGTCGCTCGGCGTTTATATCCTGGCCCGCGGTCTGGAAAAAAACGGGCTTACCCTCGCGCAGGTCAACCCGGTGTCCATGGACCAGCTTTCGATGGAGGCGGCGTTCCGTCGGGGGGACCTCGACGGGGTCGTCACCTACCCGCCCGTTTCCGTCAAACTCCTCCGCGAAACCAACGCCCATTCATTTTTTTCCACCGCTGAGATTCCTGGTGAAGTCGTGGATGTGCTGGCGGTCGAGGCTGAGGTTAGCCTTCAACAGCCCGGAGCGGTCGCCCAATTCTTACACGCTTTTGGCCGGGCGGTGACCTATGCCCAAGCAAATCCGGCGGATGCCTATCAGATCATGGCCGCCCGGGAACAACTCACGCCGGAGGAATTTACCCAAGCCTTGGCCAGCGGCGTCAAAATCCTCAGTGAAGCCGATCAGGCCGCCTTTTTCAGAGCCGGCGGCAAGCTCGAATCCGTGATCGAGACTTCGGACCGAATCCTTCGCCAGAGTGGGCAAATCAACGGCCCGCACCGCCGCCGCCAAATCGTCAACTCGGCCTTCGTCAACTCGGCCTTCGTCAAGCCGGCCGCCGCGCCATGAGCCCCCCCTCACCAGTCGCCGATTTTCGGTCGTTAAGGCGCCAACTGCTGCTGCCCCTGCTGCTGGTGGGCAGCTTGGTTGCGGCGCTCGCCGTCTTGGGCATCCACCTGAAATTCCGGAAGCAATTGGAAGTTAAGCTGCTGGAGCGGGCTGAATTGGTCGCCAACGCCGTCAACTACATCGCCGAAAGCATTTCCCGCCCGGGTGAGTTGCAACGGATCGTGACGGCGCTCGGGGCCGACCAAGACATTTTGGATATCGTCGTAGTGGGCGGACGGCCCGCCCGGGTTCTGGCCAGCACCCGGAGTCTTTGGGTGGGCAAGAGCGTGTCGGAGCTGCCCCGGGCGGAGTTTGGCGACGATCTAGACCGGGCGATCCGAGAGCGGGCGAGCCATCACCACTTCAACACCTCGGAACGCTTGTTCGACTTCAGCACGCCCCTGCTGCTCAGCCATCCCCTCCTGACCGCGGGAGCCCTGACCGACGGGGCCGTCATGGTGCATCTGGATACCCGGCCCACGCAGGCGATGATCAACCGCTCGACCGTGGAGTTCTCAGCCGTCTTCGTCGCTGGCTTATTCATCCTCACGGCACTGGGATACGGCTTGATCAACAACCTTGCGCTCCGCCCCATCGCGGCGATCGACCAAGCGGTAGCGCTGGGCCGAGAGGCGACCGACCGCGACTGGATCAACACCGCCACTGGCAATGAAATCGGGGCCCTCGCGCGAAGTCTACGCAACTCCCTCACTCGAACGGAAGTTGCGCTCCGGGATTTGGAGAACCAGAAGTTCGCCCTCGACCAGCATGCGATCGTCGCCGTGACCGACACCCAGGGGCGGATCACCTACATCAATGACCGGTTTTGCGAAATCAGCGGCTATTCCCGCGAGGCCTTGCTCGGCCAAAATCATCGTTTGCTCAATTCCGGACTCCATCCGCGAGAATTTTTCACCGACCTCTGGCACACCATCACGCACGGCCACGTCTGGCGGGGCGAGATCTGCAATCTGACCAAAAATGGGGCCCATTACTGGGTAGAATCCACGATCGTGCCGTTGGTCGATCTGGAGGGAAAACCACATGCCTATATTGCGATCCGGACCGACGTCACCGAGCGAAAGCGGGCGGCCGCACAACTGCGCTTGAGCGAAGCACAGCTGCACGACGCCCAGCGGTTGGCCCGTCTTGGGAATTGGCACTTTGACGTCCAGACTCAAAAAATATCGTGGACGCCGGAAGTTTTTCGCTTGTTTGGCTGCGCTCCGGAGTCCCTGGCACCCAGCTTCGAGGAATTTCTTCAGTTGCTACATCACGAGGATCGGGAGCGTAGCTTGAAGCTGATCGAGCAGGCCCTGCAGGACGGGAAACCCTTTGAATTTGAACATCGCAACCTGCTCCCAGACCACTCGTCAAACTGGCTTGTCGAGCGCGGGGAAGGGAAACGCAACGCCGCCGGCAAAGTCGTCGAACTCTTCGGCTCGGTGCAGGACATCACCTCGCGCAAAGCCGCCGAGGAAGAGCTCCGGCTGAGCGAACAACGGCGGGAAGTGGCGCTGGCGGGCGCCAACCTCGGACTGTGGGACTGGGATATGCCCAGCGGGCAGGTCCGTTTTGATCCACGGTGGTGCGCCATGTTGGGGTATCAAGTGGCCGACTTGGCGCCGCACGTCGAGACGTGGCGCGCACTGCTGCACCCTGAGGATATGCCGGCCGTCGAAGCCCAGCTAGAACCCCACTTCGAGAACAAAACCGCGAGCTATGAAGCCCAGTTCCGGATGCGCCATAAAAGCGGCCACTGGGTGTGGATCTTGGCCCGGGGTAAAGTAGTCTCCCGCAACCGCGACGGCGCCCCCCTCCGCATGGCCGGCACCCACATGGACATCACGGAGCGCCAACTCGCCGAACAAGCCCTCGTCGCCGCCAAGGAAGCAGCCGAGGCCGCAAGTCGGGCCAAGAGCGACTTCCTCGCCACGATGAGCCACGAGATCCGCACCCCGATGAACGGTGTTTTGGGCTTCACCAGCCTGTTGCTGGAAAGTCCGTTGAACGAAGAGCAGCGCACCTGCATCCAGACCATCAAACAATCCGGCGACGCCCTGCTCACCATCATCAACGACATCCTCGACTTCTCCAAGATTGAGGCCGGCAAACTGACCCTTGAACTGATCCCCTTCGAACTCGCCCAGACCCTTCAGGAAGTCATTCAACTAATGTCCCAGCGGGCCGAGGAAAAACACCTCGAACTCCGGGTCGAAACGGCCGGGCCCTTGTCAGGACCGCTCGTGGCGGACCCCAACCGAGTCCGCCAAATCCTGCTCAACCTCGTCGGTAACGCCGTCAAATTCACCAACCACGGGCGGGTCACCTTGCGCGCCGTTGAACTGGCAACTGCCGAGCAACGCTACCTCCGGGTCGAGATCAGCGACACCGGGATTGGGATCGATCCAGCCAGCCAAGCCCGACTGTTTCAGAAATTCTCGCAGGCCGATTCTTCCACCACGCGGCGTTACGGCGGCACCGGCCTCGGGCTCGCGATCAGCAAACACTTGGTCGAGTTAATGGGGGGCCAGATCGGCCTCGAAAGCGAGCCGGGCCGCGGCTCTACCTTCTGGTTTACCCTGCCACTGAGCAAAACCGGGGAATCCGCCGTCGCCCCGACAGCCGCGCCACTGCTCCCGGCTTCGGCCACTGTTTTGGCCGAGCCGATTCGCTTGCAGGTGCTCGTGGCCGAGGACACGCGGGTGAATCAACTGTTGGTGCTGCGCCTGCTTGATCGCTTCGGCTGCCAAGCCGATCTGGTGGAAAATGGCCGGGATGCTGTGCAACAAATCCAGCAACAACCCTACGACCTCGTGCTCATGGATTGCCACATGCCAGAGTTGGACGGGTTCCAAGCCACCGCGGAAATTCGCCACTGGGAAACCACCAGCCAGCCGCCCCAGCCGCGTCTACCCATCATCGCGTTAACCGCCTCCGCCTCGGCTGAAGACCGGGAGCGATGCCTCCGCGCGGGTATGGACGATGTGCTGACCAAGCCGTTTCGGGCGGATGATTTGCGAGCCACCCTAAAGCGTTGGACCACCAAGGGCAGCTAGGGGCTCCGGGCCCAGTTGGGCCGTTTTTAACTTCACCGAGCTCCGACCCTTTCCGGAGCCGCGTGGCCACGCATTCTCTCGGGCGGAAGCGGTTGTTCCGCGGCAATCCAGCCGGTGAATCCCCCCCAACCAGCGACCCAGTTGCCCCACCACCGAGACCCCCTCCTTGGGGGCAGGGCGGGGCGGTCCGTGTTAGCGACCGCCAAGGATCTGTTCCACCTTCGCCTTCACGGCCGGGTCCATCTTGATGAGCGGCGGCCAAGGGCGTTTGAAGCCTTCGCCGGGGAGCTTTCGGGTCGCGTCGAAACCCATCTTGCTGCCCATGGCGAGCTCACTGGTGGCGTGGTCGAGGACGTCGGCTGGGCCCTTGGTCAGCATGGAATCACGCTGCGGATCGGTGTCGGCGAAGAGGTGGAAGAGGACTTGGCTGGTGTTGTGCACGTCCACATGGGCGTCCACCACGATGATGTATTTGGTGAACATCATCTGCCCCATGCCCCAGAGGCCGTGCATGATCTTGTAGGCCTGCATGGGGTAGGTCTTCTTGATGGAGACGACGACGAGGTTGTGGAACGTGCCTTCGGCCGGGAGGGAGATGTCCACGATCTCCGGGAAGTTCATCTGGAAAATCGGGAGGAAGAGCTTCACGGAGGCGGCCCCGATGTAGAAGTCCTCCATCGGCGGGATGCCCACGATGGTGGCGGGATACACGGCGTCCTTCCGGTGGGTGATGGCGGTGACGTGGAAGACGGGATACGGCTCGGGCAGGGTGTAGTAGCCGGTGTGGTCGCCGAAGGGGCCTTCGTCGCGCAACGGTTCGGTGGGGTCCACGTAGCCTTCGATGACGAAGTCAGCATTGGCCGGAACCTGGAGGTCGCTGGTCTCGCACTTCACCAGTTCGACGGATTTCTTCCGCAGATAACCGGCGAGCATGAATTCATCGAGTCCGTCCGGCAGCGGCGCGGTGGCGGCAAAGGGAAACATGGGATCGCCGCCCAAGAAGATGGCGACGGGCATGCGTTCGCCCCGCTCGTAGTAACGGCGGCCGTGGCGCGCGGCGACCTTCTGGAGTTGCCAATGCACCCCCGTGGTGCGGTCGTCGTAAACTTGGATGCGATACATGCCGAGGTTGCGATCGCCGGTGTCGGGGTCCTGAGTGACGACGCAGGGCAAGGTGACAAAGCGGCCACCGTCGAGCGGCCAGCACTTCAGAATGGGCAGATCCGCGAGCGTGGGCGGATTGGGATTGGTCCCCTTCTGCCAGTCGGGCGCAGCCGGCCAAGGGGCCGTGTGGCTGGCGGGCGCGTCGTAGCGGTGGATGACCTCCTTGCACGGGCCGGACTTCATCAACTTGGGTTTGGCGTGGCGGAGTTCGAGCGCGGTGCCGAGCAGTTTGATGGCTTCCTTGAAGCCGGTGGGTGGCTTGGCCTTCATCAGGGCCCCGAGTTCCTTCGCCACTTCGTCCACGGTTTCCGCGCCCATGCTCAGGGCCATGCGTTTCCAGGAGCCGAGCGTGTTGATGGCGACGGGAAACGGGGAAACGACACCGTTGATGGTGGGCTTTTCAAAGAGCAAGGCCTGACCGCCGCCCGGGAGTTTCATTTCGCGGTCGGCGATCTCAGTGAGTTCCAACTCGGTGGCGACGGGCTGCGAAATGCGCTTCAACTCGCCCGCACGGTCGAGGTGTTCCACAAAGTCCCGAAAGGATTCAAACGCCATGACCTCACGCTACCACGGGCGTCAGACGGGGCAAACGCTGGCGGTGCGGCGGAAACTTATTAGACTTTCACCATGACACCGTTCGATCTCTGGCGCCGACGGCTCGGGATAGTTTTTGTCGGCGGCTCGCTGCTCCTAGTGGTGCTAGGCCTCACTGTGTTGGCCACGCGCTTGAGCGGTTTGGTTTTCATCCTCTATTGGCTCGCCTGCGCCGTCTTGGCCGTGCTCGCGCTAGGCACAGCCCTGCTGGACCTGATCATCGTGAATGCCCGGGCACGCGAGGAACGCAAGGTGCTGGCCCACGAAGCCGCCGAACGAATTCGAACCGCCCTCCAACGTGAACCGCCCCAGCCGTAATCGGTTAGGCGAGTTCACCTAAAATTACACGCGCGACTCGGTGAACGCCACCGCGCGCCCAGTGACGACCCGCCAGTCGAGCTCACGGGCGACACGGGCACTAGCCGCCAACCCAATGGCCCGCCGCTGGGCCGCCGGTTGCGCGAGCGCCCCGAGCACGCGGTCGGCGAACGACCCGCCATCAAAACCGCTGAACCGGATCGCGGGTTCGTCCGCGAAATAGCGGCTGAGATTTTCCAGCGGCGTGCTGACCACCGGCAGGCCGCAGCCCAGATATTCCACGGCCTTGGCCACAAAAGCGCAGTGCGTGCCGTTGGATTCCTCATACGGCACGATCCCGACATCCGCCGATTGCAACTGGCGGGCCACTTCGGCGTAAGGCACGAAGCCCGTCAGTTCGAGTTTGATTCTAGGCGTGTTTGCCCGAACCGCCGCGGCAAAACGCTGCAAGCCGGGGGTTTCGCGGCCTACGAACCGGAAGGTCACCTCTGGCCGCGCCGCCGCGACCCGGCTCAACGCGGCGCGCGCGATCGGCCCGAGGTGATGCTCATCGAAGGAACCGTGCATCACCACCACTGGAGCGCGCCCCAGCGCATCAGCTTTCACCCCAGCGGCCCCAAGGGGTTGAAAAAGACTCGCATCATAGCCGTATTGGATCGTGCGAATCCGTTCGGCGGGAAAACCAGCAGCCGCAAAACGCTCCGCCAGCGGGGTGGAAACAGTGAGCACACCTTCGACGTCATAGCGCCGGGGCAGGCTGAGTTCGTAACCCGTGAGCGCCTGCACCACCGGTCGGGGCATGACCCAGCCGGGCCATGTCTCCATAAACCCGGTGAGGTAATCGAGAAAGTTGAGGACCACCGGCGTGCGCAACTGCCGGCGCAAACGTCCAGCCGCCACCGAGGAAATGGTGTGCTGAGCAAACAGCACGTCAAACTGGAAGGCCTCCCTTCGTTCCCGTTGCGCCACCAGCAACATGCGCCGGACATGCGCCGCCAAGGCGGAGGGGTAGAGCAGATATTTCAGGTTTCGCAGCCGCGTGTAACGGCCCATTTCCCAACGGGTGAAGGGATGGATCGCCACGTTAAAGCGGCCGGCGACCTCGCCAGAGCCAGGAAACGCCGGACCAAAAATATGCACCGAGTGGCCACGCCGAACGAATTCCTCGACCAAGTAAATCGCCTCGGCCGAGCCCCCGCCGCTGGGCGGGAAAAACGGTTCGTGAGTGAGGAACGCAACGCGCATGGGATCCTGATTAAGCCAGTGAACGCCGCTACCCCCGCCGGTTCAACCGCCAGGTCGGGGGCTTCATTCGAGATTTCTTAGGAATTTCTCCAGCACCTTGGCCCCCCGTTCCAAGCTGGTGAGGCTGATCCATTCGTCACTGGTATGAGCTTGAGCGATGTCGCCCGGGCCAAATACCACGCTCGGCGTGCCGCCTTCGGCGAGCGGCGCCGCGTCACAAAAATAATGCACCCCGCGGGTCTGCTGGCGGCCGGCCGCACGGCAGAGCGCCTGCACCAGCGGCAGCGCGGGATCCGTCTGCAGCGGATGGCAGGGCGAAAGACGCAAATTATCGAAGGTGGCCTTCAGGCCGCGGGCGCGCAGCAGGGCGGCGATTTCGCGGCGCACCCCCGTCTCGGTTTCTCCAGGCAGGGTCCGGCGATCAATGGCGATGATACACTCGTTGGGGACGATATTGGGTTGGGTGCCACCGCGAATGGCTCCGACATTGATGGTGGGCGCGCCGAGCAGCGGATGTGACCGTTGGTTTAACTGAGCGCGATATTCGGTCTCCAGCACTTCAACCACGCGCGCCATGGCCAGCACGGCATTCCGGCCCAACTGGGGCGTGGCTCCATGCGCACTGCGACCGAGAGTTTTGAGCTGCAGCCAGACGTCACCCTTGTGCGCAGTGACGACTTCGAGGCGGGTCGGTTCGCCCACGATGGCCAGCTCTGCGCGGTCACCCTGGGTGGCGTAATGACGCGAACCCAGTTGGCCGTTTTCCTCGTCCACCAAGCCGAGGAAGACAATTTCAGTCTGCGCCGGTCGCCGCCCCGACATCGCTACCGCAAGCACCGCCGAAAGCATCGCGGCGACACACCCCTTGGTGTCGCAAGCCCCCCGGCCATAGACCCGACCGCGGGCAACGCGGGGCTGCAACAAGTCATCCAGTGCGGGCAAACCAACCGTATCCAAGTGGGGCGCCAAGAGCACCCGGTGCCGGGGTCGCCCCTGGGGGGAAAGGCGAAGCAACACGTTGGCTCGACCGGGCGCCACGGCTTGCAGTTCGACCGCCAACCCTGCCCGCCGGCCGATTTGCCCCACGAGTTCGACCATTTGGGCTTCGCCGGCGCGCGGGTCACCCGCCGGCAGGAAGGCCGGGTTCACGCTGGGCACTGCAATCAGGTCCAGCAGCAGACGAACGTTGGAGGAATAGGCGGCCACGGCGAGCTGAGGCTAGGAACGAACCGGCTTTCAGTCGAGCCGGCAGCCGACTTCCCTGCGAATCGTGACCGCACCAGCCCAACGGCCTCCGAGCACGACTCAAAAGGGCGCCTTAAAATGCCGAACGGCCCACCAGCGAGGCGGGCCGTTCAGAGTCATGAGGCGCGGGACAAGGAGTCACCGCCGCTGGATCAAAGGCACGCTCAGGCGCGTTCCATATATTTCCCGGTCCGCGTGTCCACCTTGATCTTTTCGCCGGTCTTGATGAACAGCGGGGCTTGGATGATCAGGCCCGTCTCCAAGGTGATCGACTTCTGGACGTTGTTGGCAGAATCGCCGCGGAGTCCTTCGGGAGCCTCTTGGACCTTGAGCACAACGCTCGCCGGAACTTCAACCACCACAACCTTATCCTCCACGGACGTAAGCGTGACGGAGCCGTTTTCGACGAGGTAGTTCTTGGATTCACCGACCAACTCGGCGGCCACCGTAACTTCTTCGAAGGTATCCGGATCCGAGAACACGTAGTCATCGCCGGTCATGTAGCTGAAGTCCATGCGCCGAGTGTTGAGCGGCACGGTTTCGAGCTTTTCGTAAGAGGTCCAGCGGACATCCATGGACTTGCCGGTGCGGATGCTCCGAATAATGCCCTGCACGAACGCGCGGAGGTTACCCGGCGTGCGGTGGGTGACCTCTAGGACCACACAGACATCGTTGTTGTGAAGGATCGCCTGTCCTTTGCGGACTTCATTCGCGTTGACGGACATAAAAAAAGAATTCCTGCGCCAGTTTTCCGGCGGAAATGAGCCCGCAAGTTAGCGAGCGAAGAGGTCGTGGCAAGCCCCCAGTTGGGCGCGGTTAAATTGAGTGGGCGGTCACTTGCCCCCGCTGAAAAGGCGCTGCAGTAGGTCGGGTTGAGCGTTTAGGACGCGGAAGACCAGCCACGCACAGACCGCAATCACGACCGCCACCAGCAGCAGCGCGAGCGCCATGAAAGTGCGCGTTTTTCGCTGAAATTCCACCCGTTCCTGAGCTTGGTGCGCGGACCAGATCGCCATCTGTTCATCCACCAGTTGACGCGCTTTGGCGGGATTCACCAACTCATGCAGACGCCAGCCCGCGGGCGGGTCAGAACCAAGGAAGGCCGCGGCCGAGGCGCCGACCGTTTCCGCGGCCGCCGGGGCAAACACAGTCAGCCAGAACGGGGCGTCTTCTTGGGTCCAAAGCCGATGGATTCCTTGGTTGCGCGCGACGATCTGGATTCGCCGCCATAAAACGGACCGCCATTCATCCGCCTGGTCAGTCGCTCGTCCGGCGACCGCCTCCGTGTGCAGCAAACCATCGGCCCCTTCCACCAGCAAACCGATCGCCGCCACGAGCGCCCCCGTCTCGTCGGGCACGACTTGGAATTCGCCCAAAAACTGCTCCAACTCTTCCCACGGCAGCCCGGCCTCGATCCAAAGGGCCTGCAAGGCCGGCAGGTCTTCCACGGTCGCACGCCGGGCGCTGGGGACGAAGGCTTCCACGCGGCAGAGGATAGGTAGGGTAAACCTGCGCCGCCAAGCGGTATCCACCCGGAGCAAACCAGCTTCCGGGTTAGTTCTTTCCTAATTCGCCGCGCCGGGCAGCTTTCGAAGCGTGGTTCGGAACTGGCTTGTAGTCGTGCTTGTGGTGGTGGCGTTGAACGCCTCCGCGTGGCTGTTTTGGCGGCAGCGTCAGGAGCACCGTTACGACCCGGAAATTCGCGCCGCCGCGGCCCGCTATGGGGTAGCCCCTGCCTTGGTCAAGGCCGTGGTCTGGAAGGAAAGTCGGTTTTCCCCGCACGCCCGGGGCAAAGCCGGCGAACTCGGCTTGATGCAGTTGATGGACGCGGCCGCTTTTGAATGGGCCGGTTCCCAACGCCTGACCCACTTCACGCACGAGCACGTCTTGAATCCGGCGACCAACACGCTGGCCGGCACCTATTATTTAGGCAAAGTCCTGCGCCGCTACACTCGCACAGACAACCCGCTGCCCTACGGACTCGCCGATTACAACGCCGGCCGGGCCCGGGTGCTCCGCTGGATGGCCGGGGCCGCCGCCACCAACAGCGCCGCCTTTCTCGCCCAAGTGGACATCGCCAGCACCCGGGCCTACATCGCCGAAGTCAGCGAGCGTTACCGCCACTACCACGCTTCGTTTCGCTAAACTTTCCTGCATGAGCCTCGCCGCCCTCGTTGAAGCCCTCCTCCAACCCGTCGGGTTCATCTGGGCAATCTGCCTGTTCGTCACCGTGGCCGCCTTGGCGCAACGCCGCCGCCGCCTCGCGACCTTAACTGGCGGCATCGTCCTGCTACTCCACCTGCTGGGAGGGACCAATCTCCCGGCCGGCCTCGTTGCCGGACTGGAACGCCCCTATGATTCGCTAACCCACCCACTCCCGGCGCCCGGGGCCGATGCGGTGGTGATGCTCGGCGGCAGCCACGCGTATTCACGTCGAGCCTTGGTCGGTTGGGACGCCGGCGAACCCAGTGACCGAATTTTTGCGGCGGTCGAATTGGTCCGCCGCGGGATCGCTCCCACTTTGGTGCTGGGCGGGGCTGCCTACAAAATCAACGGCTTTGATCGACCGGACTCCGAACCGCTCATTCGCTGGCTTAAGGATTGGCGGGCACCCGTCGGCGAAATCATTCCGCTGGGCATCTGCCGCGACACCCACGACGAAGCCGTGAAGACCGCTGCACTCGTCGCACAACGCCACTGGAAACACGTGCTGGTTGTTACTTCCGGATACCATCTGCGCCGCGCCGAAGGGGTTTTTCGCCGGGTCGGTGTGCCCTGCACGATGGTCGGTGCCGAATTCACCGGACTCGAACTCTGGGGCGAAGGGCTACAGGTCAAGTGGGTGCCGGATCACCTCGGACTCCGACTGTTTCAACATTGGCTGCATGAAGAATTTGGCTGGGTCTACTACCGCCTCAAGGGGTGGATCTAGCAGCCTCATCATCCGTCGGCACCAACGGCTGCCCTAGCCTTGGTCGGTGGGTGGGCGATCCCCTATGCCCTTGAATCGCGTCGCGAATCATCCTGTGAGTTGACCTCAAGGACGGACTGGGATAGCAGAAGAACCTCAACCACAACTCCAGTTTCCCGATGGCTATGAAGACTCGCCTTGCCCTCGGCGCGCTCGCGTTGATCGCGCTCAGCCTCCTCGCCTCCGGCTGCTCCAGCGGCCTGCTATGCAACTGCCGCTACGGCCCCAATGACTACGATTTGGAAGGCGTGAAAACCGCCCTTGTCCGAATCAACAACACCAACTATCCCGCCCTCCTGCGCGGCCAAATTCCTGAGCGATAGTCCGGTCAAACGCTTAACCGTTAGTAATTGGCCCAGCGGAATCCTCTAAAATGCCTTGCACTGAGCCGCCTTCATCGTCTTTATCTCGGCCCGCCTTTTTGGCTGTGTAGCTCAGTTGGTAGAGCAGCGGATTGAAAATCCGCGTGTCGCCGGTTCGATTCCGGCCGCAGCCACATTTTCTTCATTTTACCCGAACTTGATAACTTGAACCCACTTGGTTCAACGCGTCTGTTTCGGCCGTGAAAACTTTGGCTGCGATTGTTACTATGGTGGGCAATCTGGCGATCCGACTTACCGCTCAGCGTCCCTTTGGTGGAGGCTGGCCAGCCTCCGCTCCGCTTAGCCCCCGCCTTCGACATCGGCAGGGTTCGCCCTGTGAGACTCAGCGTGGCGCCTATTTGAGCAACCCATCCCGCCCTAGCTCCCCATGCTTATTGCCCGCATGAAATTGCCCACATGAATCCGGTTCCGCCCCATATCCTTGTCGTTGAGGATGACGTCACCCAAGCGCTGCTGACGCGGCGGCGGCTCCAAGGCCGGGGCTATCAGGTTACCCTCGCGCAAGACGGGCACGAGGCGATGAGCATTGTTGGTAAAGGCCAATGCCAACTGGTGATTAGCGACATCAACATGCCGGCAGTAGACGGCTACACCCTCTGTTCGCACATCAAATCAAATCCCCGGTTGCACAACATCCCGGTGATTTTGCTCTCCACGCTGAGTTCGACGGAACACATTCTCCAAGGCCTGAACGCACAGGCCGACTTCTTTCTCGCGAAGCCGGTCAACCCCCAGATGCTCTTTGATCGCATTGAGCAGATGTTGGCCACTCCGCCACCAACCGAAGAGGAACCACCCGGCAAACCCATCGAAATCGTCATCGACGGAGTCTCCAATTGGGTCACTGCCAACCGCCGCCAACTCCTCACCCTCTTAGTCGCCAGCTACGACAACGTGGTCGCCCAAAACCGGGAACTCGGACTCGCCCAGCAACGCCTCCGAGCTTCGGAGGCCAATCACCGAGCACTCCTCCGCGAAGCAAACGACGCCCTGATTGTCATCGAACCTCAGGGCACAGTTCGGTTTGCCAATCCAGCCGCCGAAAATTTGTTCCGCGGAACGGCGGCTCAGATCCAGCAAATGCTGGCCGACTTGGGCCCGCGAGCCGGTGAAACTCGGGAAGTCTCAATCCTGAACTCTGACCGGACCGTGGCCGCCCAGATGCGCACTTCGCCAACCGTCTGGGACGGGCAACCTGCGCTGCTTGTCACCCTCAACGACATCTCCAACCTCAAGACCGCTGTGGCCCGGATTCAAGAGTTAGAGGCGCGCCTCACCGAATCGGAAAACCAATCCAGCGGAACCATGCGCTTGGACAGTCTCGCCGCCTGCCTCACCGCGACTGCAGCCAATCCGTAGCTGCCCCGCCCTGAATTCGTCGACCTCAGCCGGTCGCCCACGGCGTCAGCCCCAAACTGGCCGACGCAAGCTGACAAAGCTACTGACGGCGTAAGCAGGGCACGCCAAGCTACCGCCATGTTTTCACTCACAGGCAAGACGGCCCTCGTCACCGGTGCCGGCTCCGGCATTGGCGCCGCCATTGCTGAACTCTTCGCGCGGGCTGGAGCCTACGTGGTGGCCGCCGACGTGAACGAAATCGGCGGGCAACGCACGATCGAAACCGTCCGTGCTGAAGGCGGCCAAGCTGAGTTCGTCCTCTTGGACGTCACCAACGAGGAGACCTGCACCGCGCTGGCCAACCGCCTGCTTCTAAATCGCGGTCCCTTGGATGTGTTGGTCAACAATGCTGGCATCGGCCACGTCGGCACCCTTATCACGACCACAGCCACGGACTTCGACCGCATTCTCAACGTTAACGTCCGGGGTGTCTTCAACGTCACTAAGGCCTTTCTGCCCGCCATGGTCGTGCGCGGTGCGGGTTCAGTGATCAATCTCGCTTCCTCCGCGGGACTGGAAGGGCTCAAAGACCGTTTCGCCTACGCCACAAGCAAACATGCCGTCGTCGGCATGACCCGCTGCCTAGCGTTGGATCACGCCAAGTCAGGCGTGCGCGTGAACTGCATCTGCCCGGGTCGAGTAGAAACGCCCTTCGTCAAATCCCGGCTCGCTGAATATGCGGATACCGAGGCTGCCTACAGGGAAATGTGCTCAACCCAAGCCAACGGCCGCATGGCCAAACCAGAGGAAATCGCCGCCCTCGCACTTTACCTAGCGGCAGACGAAAGCAGTTTCGTTACGGGCGCAGCGTTTCCGATTGACGGAGGAATGACTGCGGGCTCGGGGAAATTGAGCTGAAAAAGAAAAGTGGTCGGGACGACAGGATTTGAACCTGCGACATCTTGGTCCCAAACCAAGCGCTCTACCAGGCTGAGCCACGTCCCGAACCGGGCATGACGATGTGGCACGCGGCCCTTAACCGCAAACCCTATTTCACGAATCATCGGTTCGAAGGTGGAAATCGCTACCATCGGCCTTTGCGAACCGCCGCGATTGGGTTCCGCTGCGTCGATCCGAATCAGGACAAACTGTCAAACCGACGCCCAACCGGGCAGAATTTCGAACGCTTTTAATTCACGACCGATCTCTGGTTGCAGACCGGAAGCGAGCCTCAGCGGAACACGAATTCGTTTTCAACCTCGGCTCAGGGATGAAGCCTCGCTAAAAACCCCGCCGTGCCCGCTGAAATTTTGTCTACGCACACCCCCGCCCTCTTCGCCACCGCCGTCGAACAGGCGGCGGCGCGGTTGCGCACCGGCGAAGTGGTCGCCGTGCCCACTGAGACTGTTTACGGGCTCGCCGCCAACGCCCTAGACTCGGCCGCAGTCGCCCGTATTTACGCCGCCAAGGGCCGCCCCAGTTACAACCCCATCATCGTCCACGTGGCTTCCCGCCCGATGGCACGGGCGTGCGCGGCCGTTTGGCCGTCACTCGCGGACCGCTTGGCCGCCGCCTTCTGGCCCGGGCCCCTCACACTCGTTGTGCCCAAAGCCGAGGTTATTCCTGAGATCGTCACCGCCGGCGGAAATACAGTCGGCGTTCGCTGGCCCCAACACCCCTTCATGCAGGCACTGATCCGGGCCTGCGACTTTCCGTTAGCCGCCCCCAGCGCAAACCTCACGAACCAGCTTTCGCCGACCAACGCCACCCATGTTTTTCGGCAACTCGGGGATCGAGTGCCCCTGATCGTCGACGGCGGCGACTGCAATGTGGGCATCGAAAGCACTGTGGTGGACGTGACGGGCGCCGCCCCTCGAATCCTCCGGCCCGGTATGATCACGGAACCCTCCCTCCTCGCCGCGGCGGCACTCGCCGCCGGTCGAGCACCGACTCCTGAAGCGGACGCAGGCGCGCTGCGCAGCCCCGGTTTATTAAAGAAGCACTATTCTCCGCAGGCGCGGGTCGTGCTTCGGAGTTGGCGTGATGAATCCGAGCTGACCGATCAATTGGTCCGCTTGAACGCCTCGCCAGAGCGGACTTTTGTGCTCGCCCACACTCGAATCCCTTTGAGCGGCCGATTGCCCCATGTGCTGATCATTCCCGACGATCCCGAGGCTTTTGCTCGAGGACTCTACGCCGAATTACACCGGTGTGACGAACTGGGCGCCGAATGGATTGTTGTCGAAGAACTCCCGGACACCCCCGCATGGAGTGGCCTCACCGACCGACTGCGCCGGGCCGCGGCTTAAGTTGGGAATCAGGCTGAAAGTGGAATTGGGGGAAAGCTAACTTAATTTTTTTGGAAACCACGTGAGCTTTCTGTTGCACGCCGGCCGCGACTCAAGCATACCAGCACCGCGTTTTACGCGACCCGATGCCGGTGTGGCGAAATGGCAGACGCGCTAGACTCAAAATCTGGTTCTCGAAAGGGAGTGGGGGTTCAAGTCCCTCCACCGGCACCAATATCCAAATCACGGTTGCGCCAAAACACTGTCCCACTGCCCTCCAGTGGCGCTTAAATCGGCTTACCTCTTCAGGCCGTTTTTGTTTAACAGCCCGTTTTTCGAATTCTGCCGCAGGCTGGGAAGCCTTCGCCCCGAGGGGACACCCTCGCTTTCAGTCGCCCGAAACCAATCCCTTGCGGGTCAAAGTGCCCACACACGCTTCTGCTGTTCGTCTCCCCTACTCGATGGGGCGTCGACGGATTAGCAGTTGGTTTCTATTGGGTTTTGTTGAAGTTCCGACGCTCAGTCCAACTGAACGGCCTAAATCGCAAACCCACGGCTGGCTGATAACACGGTCGCTTCTTTAGTGCCCCTCACGATTACACTACACTAAGCACGGTCATTGAGCCTATTTTTCACCGTGCTGACGCGAGAAAATAATACAATCCAGATAGATTTCTCCTCCAGCCTGTTTACAGTGATTGGCGATTTAAGTTTGGCACTCACCAAGCAAGGCATCTACACTCACCGCTAACCTATTATGGATATTGAAAAGATCATCGAAGAACAGAAGCTAGAGCTCACGCGCAAGCTGGAGTTGTTGACGAGCAACAACTTGACCCAACTGCTTGAGGAAAAACGCGCCTTAAAAGAAAAACTCTCCGAAGTTGACGCCAAAATTTCCCAACTTGGAAGTCAGCTTGGAATTGATGTTGGTGACGAAGCTAAAGCAGACAAAAAGGAACGCGGTTCGCGCATGAGCAGCACCGATATCAGGAAGCGCATCTTGGCAATACTGAGCAGCAATCCCGATGGCCTAGGTCAGAAGCAGATCAGCGATCTTTCCGGGGTGTCCTACCCCTCGGTCATTAACTTTATCAAAGATAACGCGTCCATTCTGACGGCCACTGGCAAACTCAAGACCAAGAAGATTTTCTTGAAAGCCGAAGCGCTCGCGGAATAACGATAACAGTTGAGCCGGCAAATACTCGGAACTACTGCAAACACCCTTGGATTTGATCCAAGGGTGTTTTGTTTATCAACGACTGCAAGATCGCTAAACCACAGCTTGGAAAGAACCAGAGCCTGCGAAAGCGCCACGTTTGGCTCAACGGCAGGCCAGACTACGGCCCAATACATGTTCGCTCATGAGACCAACGCCCGTCCTTCTTACTTGGAGGTAGGCCCAAGGGGCATGGCTCACCAGTCGGTAGGCTGGTAGTCCTTGAGAAATTTGCCCCAGACATGTTCACCCGTATTGAAGCCGGCGATGATGGGGTCAACGATGCGCGCCGCGCCATCCACGATATCCAAGGGTGGGTGGAAACGATGCTGTTCGACCTTGCGGGCCGCAATCTGGACCGGGTCCTCGTCCGTCACCCAACCGGTATCCACAGCGTTCATGTGGATCCCGCTCGCGTGGTAATCCGCAGCCGAGGTGCGCGTCATCATGTTGAGTGCCGCCTTCGCCATGTTGGTGTGCGGATGGCGCGTCGTCTTAAACTTGCGGTAAAACTGACCTTCGACCGCCGAGACGTTGACAATGTGTTTGTCGCGCTCCGGCGTCCGTTGCATCAACGACTTTAGGCGCGCATTAAGCACGAATGGGGCGACGGCATTCACCAACTGAACCTCCAACAGTTCGACCGCCGGCACCTCGTCCAACATTAGGCGCCATGAATTGCGCTCCCGCAGGTCCACTTGCTGCAAGTCTTGGTCGAGCCGACCTTCCGGAAACAAATCTTGCTGGGCCGCAAGCTCCTCCGGCAGCAGCGGCACTTGCGACAACGCCGCCGCGTGGGTCAAACCAGCGACCTCCGCGAGGCGGCGTTCTAGCACGGCCGGTTTGGCCTCGCCTTCGGGCAGGAGATGGTAACCGCGCAAACCTTCGTAAGCCCCCAGAAGCTTGCGCGCCCTAGCCGGCAGATCGTCGGCCGAAGCCGTCTCTACGGCCATCATGTGATGATAGAAATCGGGCGGCCGGCGCACGGTCTGGCAGGCATTGTTGATAATGAAATCCAGCCGGTCTCGCGTGGCGAGCAAGTGGCGGCAGAAGGCTTCGACGCTCGGGGTGTGGCGCAGATCCAGCCCGAAGATTTCCAATCGGTGGCCCCATTCCTCGAAATCCGGTTCCGCCGCATACCGGGCCGCCGAATCACGCGGAAAACGCGTGCTCACGATCAAATTGGCACCAGCCCGCAGTAGCTTGATACCGGCCTGATAGCCAATCTTCACCCGCCCACCGGTCAGCAGCGCGACCCGCCCGCGCAGATCGGCCGTCTCAGTTCGCTTATGGAAGTTAAGCTCGGCACAAGTCGGGCAAAGCTGGTCGTAAAACGGATGAACCTTGGAATAGTCCTGCTTACAGATGTAGCAGTTTTGCGGCTCCACGACCTCTCGAAACTCCGGATCGTCCTCGATTTCCCGAGGTTCAATCGCCGGCGGCGGCGGCAGGTTCGGGGTAGTGAATACGGATTGTCGGCGCAACTTGCGAATGCCCGTGTCAGCCAGCACCGATTCGTCGCGCTTCAGCTTGTCGGCCTTGCGTTGGCGCTGAGTCGCTTTGACCAATCGGCGGCGCTCGCCCACGTCTGGACAAAATATCTGGCCTGCGGCGTTGACCAATCGGGCTCGGTCAGCGGGCGGAAGGTTCGCGAGCAGGGCGCGATCCTGGGCCACTGCCTCCAGCGCGGCGGCGGCGGCCAGCAACTGTTCTACGGAAGGGCGCGCGTTCGAATCCATGGCGAGTGACGACGACATCAATCCCCTTGTCATCGCAGCGGAACGGGGGTGCCGACCAGCCTGAAACTCCGCCAACCGCGGCCGCAAGGGCAATGCCCACCCTTGAAATGACGCCGCGCATTGCACCGTCAGGAAGCGAATGTCCTCCGCTTTTCCCCCGCGTGCTGCGTGGACCCTGAGACCGCCGCGGATTAGTCTTCACCGATGTCACGACATTCGCGGAACGCCCGGGCCGGCCTTGAACTGCCGAAGGCCAAGCTCGACCGGGAGTCCCTGGGTGAGGCGCTCCAGTTGTTTCGTTATCTACGGCCGTATCGCGGGCGTTTTATCGCGGCCCTCGTCTCATTGTTTACGGCGAGTTTGCTGAGCCTCGCGTTCCCTTACCTCGCCGGCCACATCGTGGATGCCGCGGTTTCGCCCCAACCCAGCGGCCTGCTCGCCAACGTCAACCGCATCACGCTGTTGTTGCTCGGGGTGCTCGCGCTGCAGGCGGGCTGCCAGTTCTTCCATTCGCTGTCGTTCGCCACCGTCGGGCAACGCAGCCTCGTGGACCTGCGCCGCGAGACTTACGCCCGACTCATCTCGCTGCCGATGACCTTCTTCGCTCAGCGCCGCGTAGGGGAACTCGCCAGCCGATTGTCGGCGGATCTCATCCAGATTGAGGACACTCTAGTCGGTATCCTCCCCCAATTCCTCCGCCAATCCACCCTCCTCCTCGGGGGCATCGCCCTGATCGCCGCCACCTCGCTTGAACTCACTGGCCTGATGCTCGTCAGCCTGCCAGTGCTGACCGCAGTCACCGTCACTTTTGGGCGCCGCACCCGAAAGCTGGCCCGGGAAGCCCAAGATCGCCTCGCCGATACCGCCACCGTGGTGGAAGAAACCCTGCAGGGGATCATGAACGTGAAGGCGTTCACCAACGAGCGCTACGAACTCGGCCGCTACCATGACGGACTGAAACTGTTCCTTGCGACCACGCTGCGAAGCGCCCGACTGCGGGCCGCCTTCATCGCCTTCATCGTCTTCTCGCTATTCGGCTCGATCGTGCTCGTCCTGTGGTCCGGCGCTCGCCTGTTGCAGGCCGGCGAAATCACCTTCGGCGAGCTCACCCGCTTCATTCTGTGCAACACGTTTGTAGCCGGTGCAATGGGACAGTTTGCCGAACTCTACAGCCAGATCCAGAAGACGGTTGGGGCCACCCAGCGCGTGCGGGAATTGCTCCGTGAAACCGGCGAAATCGACCTCGCCCCGACGGTCCCTTCCCCGATGCCCCGACTGAAGGGCGACGTGCGCTTCGAACAGGTTCGCTTCACCTATCCCAGCCGGGCCGAAGTGGAGGTGCTGCACGGAATCAATCTGATCGCACAGCCCGGCCAAAAAATCGCCCTCGTCGGCCCCAGCGGCGCCGGCAAATCCACCCTCATTTCCCTGCTGCTCCGGCTTTACGATCCCACGACCGGATGCGTGCGCATCGATGGGCGCGACGCGCGCCAATACCCCCTCACGGCGCTCCGCGAGCAGATGGCTCTCGTGCCGCAGGAGGTGCTGCTCTTCGGCGGCAGCATCGCGGAGAACATCGCCTACGGACGCCCCGGCGCCTCCCTAGCCGACATCGAGGTGGCCGCCCGCCAAGCCAATGCCCACGATTTCATTAAAAAATTCCCTGAAGGCTACGAAACCCTCGTCGGCGACCGCGGCATCAAGCTGTCCGGCGGCCAACGCCAACGCGTCGCCATTGCGCGGGCGCTGCTCCGCAATCCGGCCATCCTCATTCTCGACGAAGCGACCAGTTCGTTAGATTCCGAAAGCGAACGACTCATCCAAGCAGCCCTCGAAATCCTGATGCGGGGCCGCACTACGTTCATCATCGCCCATCGCCTCGCCACGGTCCGGCACGCCGATCAGATTCTCGTTATTGCCGCCGGACAAGTCGCCGAAGCCGGCACCCATGCCGAATTGTCCGCGCTTGAGGGCGGCATCTATCGCCGGTTGGCAAACCTCCAGTTCCGGGAAGAGGCGTGGACCGTGGCGGGCACTGGCAACGAACCGCCGCAGCCCTGAGTTGGCAAGTGAACCTAGGGCGGCCCAGATTTTGAAGGTATCGGCGCTCACGCAAGAGTCGCCCCGCCAACGCGCCTCTTGGTCCCCCGCCGCTCGACAGCTCGGGTGAACTATTCGAGTTTCGTTGCATTCAATTGCCTACCCTCCATTCGCCATGAACCAGCTCCTCAGCGCTTCGGTGATCGGGCTCGCTCTGACTGCCGGGGCCTGCGCCCAATCAATCGCCCGAGTGTGGGACGAACAGATTCTCTCCGCCATCCGCATTGATCGGCCGCACCCCCCGGTGCATGCGCGCAATCTCTTTCACCTGTCGGCGGCGATGTATGACGCTTGGGCCGCCTACGACGCCACGGCCACGGGCTTGCTTTACCACGCCAAACACACCGCGCCCGACGTGGTCGCAGCCCGCACCGAGGCGATCAGTTACGCCGCCTACCGACTGTTGCGGCAGCGTTATGCGCTGTCGCACAATGCCCCCGCTACCCTGTCCCTGCTCGACGCCCGGTTCTCTGCCCTCGGCTTTGACAAGCGCGAACTGAGCCTTGACCCGACGACTCCCGCCGGCGTGGGCAACGCCGTGTTCGCCACGCTCGCCGCGTATGTGGCCGAAGACGGTGCCCGA
Organism: uncultured Verrucomicrobiota bacterium; assembly: GCA_903821635.1. Classification (GTDB taxonomy): domain Bacteria; phylum Verrucomicrobiota; class Verrucomicrobiia; order Limisphaerales; family UBA9464; genus CAIWAH01. The sequence goes on from CAIJLV010000163.1 coordinate 54,152, forward strand.
CAAAATTTCGCCTATGCCGACCGACCGCCACTCGAAGGCGGCTACCAGTCAGCCAACGCCTTGCCCTTGGCCATCGCGATCCCCGGCACGCTGGCGTTCAACGTCAACCGCTGGCAGGCCCTCGCCCTGACCGAAGCGACCACTCAAAACGGCATCCCGACGGACTCGATTCAAACGTTTCAAGGGGCCCATTGGCTCGACGTTCGCCCGTTCGCGCTCACGCGGGACAACGCGTCCCAGCCTTGGATTGATCCCGGGCCGCCGTCCGCCCACGCCACTGCGACTCATGCCCAGTTTACGGAGGAGGTGGTGGCGGTGCTGCGTTACGCCAGCCAACTCAGCCCCGACGACGGCGTGCTCCTTGAGCTTTCGCCGGGGCATTTCGGCCACAATTCGCTCGGCCAAAACGACGGCACCGGACATCCCCTGAACCCCAGCACGGGCCAGCCCTACGCGCCTAACGTGGTCAAGCGCGGCGATTTTGCCCGCGTGCTGGCCGAGTTCTGGGCGGACGGCCCCAGCTCCGAAACGCCGCCCGGGCACTGGAACGCGCTCGCCAACTACGTCAGCGATTCCGCCGGCCGGTCCCAGCGCATTGGCGGCACGGGGCCCGTAGTGGATGACTTGGAATGGGACGTGAAACTCTATTTTGCGCTCAATTCCGCCCTGCACGACGCGGCCTGCGCCGCTTGGTCGCTTAAGCGCCATTACGACGGCTGGCGTCCGGTCACCGCGGTTCGCTTCATGGGCCAGCTCGGCCAAGGCACTGAGCCGACCGCCCCCCGTTATCATCCCCACGGTTTGCCGCTGATTCCTGGGCTGATTGAGCTGGTCACGGCGGAAACCGCCGCCACCGGCCAACGGCACGCCGGTTTTCCCGCGGGCGCCCTCGTGGTCCACTCTTGGCCGGGACAGCCCCGTGATCCCGCCATCCAAGCCTCGGGCGTGCGTTGGATTCGACCGGAGAACTGGTTACCCTATCAAAAGCGCACCTTTGTCACCCCCGCGTTTCCGGGCTACGTCTCCGGTCACAGCACGTTCAGTCGAGCCGCGGCAGAGGTGCTCGCGGCCTTCACTGGCTCGCCGTTTTTTCCCGGTGGCCTCGGCACGTTCACGGCACCGAAAGACAGTTATCTGGGCGCTGAAAAGGGCCCCTCAGAAACAGTCCAGCTCCAGTGGGCAACCTATTTCGACGCGGCCGATCAATCCGGAATTTCCCGACTCTGGGGCGGCATCCACCCGCCGGCCGACGACTTCGCGGGCCGGCACGTGGGCGCGGAAGTCGGCCGGCGGGCATGGGCGCTCACCCGGCGCTATTTCGAGGGCACCATTCATCGCGTCGGCGCGCCGATGACGTGGGCGCGCTTGGCCGAGGGCGGCATTCTTACCCGTTGCGAAACCGTCCGGGGCCAAACGTATCAACTGCAAGCCACCGCCGACCTAAAGGTGCCCTTTGCTGATGAACCCGGGGGCTCGTTCCAAGCCGTAGATTCACCGACCTTGCAGACCCACCCCACTGCGGCCGCGGGGCGCTTCTTCCGTCTGCTCACGTTACCCTGAGTCAAAACACCCTTGGCTGCGGCGAAGTGGCGAACCCTACACCCGAAACTGGCCTTACGGTTTCCCCATGCACAAGTGCTTGCAACGAGCCCACCCGCCGTCCCCGCCGGAGTGACCGTGGGGCTGGCCAGCGCCCGGGCCTTTGCGTTTGACCGCGGCCCCAATCTTCGCCGAAATCAACGCCATGAACCTCCGTTCGTTCCTCGCGGCCGCCTCGTTCGCCGTTGCCACGCTGCTCACAGGCTGTAGCACCGGCGGCACCCGCAACGTGCTGGTCGCCAGCCACTCCTCCGCCCACCCAGGGGCGGCCGATCAATGCTGCGCCGCCGGCTGCGACACCAAGGCGACCGAGGCCGTTTACGAACTGCGCATTTACCACATCGCGCCGGGCAAAGCGGAGGGCCTCCACAACCGCTTCCGCAACCACACGCTCAAGCTCTTCAAGAAGCACGGCATCGAGAGCATCGGCTACTGGATGCCGGTCGACGAAAAAGATCAGCGCCTGCACTTCTTGCTCCGCTACCCGAGCCGCGAGGCCCGCGAAACCTCGTGGAAGGCCTTCGTGGCCGATCCCGCTTGGAAATCCGCCTACAAGGCGAGCGAGGCCAACGGCAAGCTGGTGGAGAAGGCCGAAAATCCGTTCTTCGTCGAAACCGACTACTCGCCCAAGGTGAAGAAGGGCAATGTGTCCAAGGGCGGCGTCTGGGAATTGCGCGACTACACCACGCCGGCGGGCCGCCTAGAGCACCTCGATGCGCGTTTTCGTGACCACACGATCACGCTTTTCGCCAAACACGGGATGGGGAATCAAGGCTACTTCCACCTGATGAACGACCAAGCTGGGGCCGGCACCCGCCTCGTCTATTTCCTGACCCACAAGTCGCAGGCCGCCGCCAAGGCGTCCTTCAGCGCTTTCGGCCAAGACCCCGCTTGGAAATCCGCCCGCGAAGCCAGCGAGCGAGCCGCAGGCGGTTCCCTGACGGTTCAAGGTGGCGTGAAGTCCGTCTTTCTAATGCCGACCGACTACTCGCCGACGAAGTAAGCCATGCTCCTTGTCCGCACCCACGTCGCCCCAAGTCCGATTCACGGCTTGGGGCTTTTTGCGTCCGAGGCCATTCCACGCGGCACGCCCATTTGGCGCTTCCACGAAGGTTTTGATCACGCCTATACCCGCGCCGAGTTCGCCGAACTGCCGGCGCCCGCCCGGGAACATCTCCGCTGGTTCAGTTACTTCGACGCCGCCCTAGATGCCCTCATTAAGAGCGGTGACCTGAGTTGCTTCATGAACCACGCCGACGCGCCGAACACCGGGGCCGGTCCCGCTTGGAGTGAACCGGTCGTCACGGTCGCGCTCCGCGACGTCGCGGTCGGCGAAGAACTCACCTGCGACTACCACGCCTTCGACGGCGACGTCGCGTGGAAGTTTGGGCGTGTGCCAGCGGAAGCTCAGTTGGGCGCACGCCACCCGACGGAAGCGCTGGAGGGTTGAAGCAAAAAAGACGGCGCGACGGCACCCGGATCAATTGCGCTGGCGGTTTCCGCGCCCGCGACTTCGGTTCCCGCATTTCACCCCGCTCAACGTCGTTCGTTGGGTGGGACAACTGGACTCCCGCGGACGTCACGGCCGGAACCGTGACCGAACCGAAGCCCCCACTTACGGGCTTGGCGAACGCGACGCGGTTCCCGCAACGTGCGCCGCCGCTTGATCGAAGACTCGCCACCATGACCCCCACCGAAGCCGCCGCCCTTCTCGACCGTTTCCAATGCGGTGAACTCGACCGCGACGCCGTGCTGCGCGCCTTTCAGGCCGAACCCTTGCAGGATCTCGGTTTCGCCGTCGTGGACACGCACCGCACACTCCGGAAAGGCTTTCCCGAGGTAATCTTCGGCGCGGGCAAGACGCCGGGCCAAGTTGTCGCGATCGCCGAGCAAATTGTCACCGCCAACGACCGCGTGCTCATCACTCGCATCACGCCCGAACACGCAACGCGCTTCCGCGAACAATTCGAGCAAGGCATCCACCATGAGGCGGCCCGCTGCCTGACGCTGGAGCGGAAACCCCTCCCAAAGCGCCCCGGCTACATTGCCGTGGTGGGCGCGGGCACCAGCGATCTGCCGGTCGCCGAGGAGGCGGCCCTCACCGCCGAATTCATGGGCAATGAGGTTCGGCGCATCTACGACGTGGGCGTCGCCGGCATCCACCGCCTGTTCCGGCGGCTCGACGAAATTCAATCGGCGAACGTGGTCATCTGCGTGGCGGGCATGGAGGCGGCGCTACCCAGCGTGCTGGGCGGCCTGATCGCGAAGCCACTCATCGGCGTGCCGACAAGCGTGGGTTACGGCGCCCACTTCGGCGGTCTGACGGCGTTGCTCGGCATGTTGAATTCCTGCGCCAGCGGCCTGACCGTGGTGAATATTGATAACGGCTTCGGCGCGGGCTACGCCGCGAGTCAGATCAACGAGCTCGCCAGCCGCCCTGCCGTTTGAAGGCGGGCGCGGACGAAAAGGAAGGCGCACTTAAACGCGCGACCACGGTTTCGCTCAGGCCACCAGGCCTGCATGCGTTTCCGCCCAGCGGGCCATCAGCCAGAGCAGATCGCTGAGCCGGTTCAGGAAGATGATGATCTCCGGATTCCGCAATTGCCCGGCTTCGTGCAAAGCCACGACGCGGCGTTCCGCCCGACGGGCCGTCGTCCGGGCGACGTCCAGCGCTGCGGCGGACAGATTGGCCCCCGGAGTCGCCCAGCCCTTGAAGGAAATCTGCTGCGCTTCGATCACCGCCACGAGTTCATCGAGCCGAGCCGTCATTTCCGGCGTGACCAGTTTGAAGCCATCTTTCACGTAGCGTTCGAGATCGTCCACCCCGGTCGCCAATTCCCCCATCGCGATGACGAGTTCATGTTGGATGAGCAGCAAGTTGTCCCGCAGGAACGGGGTCGTGGCCTGCGCGCGGGCGAGCCCCAGAGCGGCGTTCAACTCATCCACGCTGCCGTAGGATTCCACGCGTGGATGGCATTTCGAAACGCGGCGATTATACATCAAGCCGGTGAAGCCGGCGTCTCCGGTGCGGGTGGCAATGCTCATTGGGCGCTGAGATTGGGTCGGATTCAGGTTTGTGCAACTGACGCCGCGTGGTTTCCTCCCCGGACCCATGAAACGACCCCTGCTCTGGCCGGCGCTGTGTTTCGCGCTGGGCGTGGCCTTGGGGGAAGGCTTGGGGGCGCCGCTGGGACCGCTGTTCGGCGGGGCGGGCCTGGGCCTGTTGGCGGCGGGGCTGTTACCTCGACTCCGTTATGAGCTCCTGCTCGCCGTCAGCTTGGTCGGCGGCTGGATTCAACACGGACTGCACCAGTCGTCGCCGGCGCCGCACGATCTGCGCCGGCAGGTGGGCACGAACGCGACGTTCGCGACTCTCCGCTGCGAAATCCGCGATACCCCAGCCCTCAAACTGGTGGAACGCCGGGGCCAACTCTCCGGCCGCACCCTCTTTCGGGTGCGGGTTTATGAGTGCGAGCAAGCGGGCCTTTGGCGGCCGGCGACCGGCGACGTGGCAGTCAGTCTCAAAGGGCCCGTGCCACCGGAATTTTTCCGCACCCAACGGCTCGAACTGCGTGGGGTATTGCAGCGACCGCCCGGGCCGGCGGCGCCAGGTCTGTTCGACTACGCCACCCATCTGCGGCACCAAGGTTGCTGGTTCACACTCCTCGCCGACGGTCCCCACGACTGGCGCTTGGCGCCGGACTCGGTCGACGCCCCCCCGCTGAGCGAGCGTTTCTTGCCGTGGGCCCAAACTACACTCGCCCGCGGATTGCCGGATGACGAAGCCACCCGCTTGCTCTGGGCGATGGCGTTGGGCTGGAAGACGGCCTTGGACGGCGAAGTGGACACCGTCTTCATGAAGTCGGGAACCATGCACGTGTTCGCGATCAGCGGACTTCACATCGCCCTGATCGCTGGGGTGATCGTCGCGCTGCTCCGCGCCGCCCGGATGCCGCGCCGCGGCTGCGGGCTCGTGGCCATTCCCTTATTGTGGTTTTACGTGGCGGCGACCGGCTGGCAGACGTCGGCCATCCGCTCGGCACTGATGAGCACGGTAGTCATCGGGAGTTGGGCCTTGGAGCGTCCCGGCGACTTGTTCAACTCCCTAGCCTTGGCGTTGCTGACCGTGCTCGTGTGGGCGCCGGGACAATTGTTCCAAGCCAGCTTCCAACTCTCGTTTGGCGTGGTCGCCGGCATGGCGCTGTTGGTGCCGCTGATGGAACCGCGCCTACTGCAATTACTGCGGTTCGATCCCGACCCGTTTCTGCCCGACGAACTGCGCCCACGCTGGCAACGCTGGCTGGAATTGCCGCTCCGCCGCTTGGCCCTGCTGCTAGCGGCCAGTTTGGCGGCCCAAATCGCCTCACTCCCGCTCACGGTGCATTACTTCAACCTGCTGAATCCCGTGAGCTTGTTGGCCAACCTCGTCGTCGTGCCGCTGTCCGCCCTGACCCTGGCCGCCAACGTCGCCTCGCTCGCTGTCGGTGGTTGGTGGCCGTGGCTCGGGGAAACGTTTAACGCCAGCGCGTGGCTGTGGATGCGGGGCATGGTATGGGTCAGCCGGCTTGCCGCCGAAGTCCCGGCCGGCGTCTGGTATGTCGCCGCGCCGCCGTGGCCTTGGTGGATTCCGTATTTCGCCGTCGTGCTCGCCTTGACGTCGGGGTGGGCTTTCCGTGAGGAAATCCGCAAAGGGTTCGCCCTCGCCGTGGGCTTGGTCGTTGCCGCCGCCTTGTGGGCCGGTTTACAAGCCCGCTCGCAAACCACGCTCACTCTGCTCGCCGGGGGCAAGGCCATGGTGTTCGACGGCCCTGCACGGAGCCAAGATTTGCTCGTGGACACGGGTAGCGAGGCCGCCGCCACGGCCCTGGTGGTGCCCTTTCTGCACAGCTCAGGCTGGAATTCCATCCCCCAACTGCTCGTCTCCCACGGCGACCTGCAACACGTCGGCGGCAGCGAGGTCGTGCTCCGTGAACTGCCCGTGCGAACTTTGGCCTTGGCCGCCACCAATGCCCGTTCGCCCGCCTTCCGCCAATTGCTGACGCTCGCCGCCGAACAGTGCTTGCCCCTGCAGTTGGCCCACAGTGGCGCGGCCCTCGCCGGTTGGGACATTTTGCATCCGCCGGCCGGTGCCCGCTTTGCCCGCGCGGACGACACGGCCGTGGTCTTGCGCCGCGATTTCGGCGGCTGCCGCATCTTGCTGCTGTCCGACCTCGGACGACTGGGCCAACAGGCGTTGCGAGAGCGGCCGACGGAGTTGATCGCGGACATCGTGGTCGCCGGGCTTCCGCGCGAAGCGGAACCACTGCAGGAGGAACTTTTGGCACGCATCAACCCGCAGTTGGTCGTGATCGCCTCCGCCGAATACCCCGCGCCCGAGCGGGTCAAGCCGGCCACCCGGGCACGGCTGCGGCAGACGGGCCGACGCCTCCTGTTCACCGAAGATTGCGGGACACTTCAGTTCCATCCTGGGCCCGCGGGAATGCGCGTAACCGCGATGGACGGGACCACGATCTTGCTTCCGCCGCGGTCCAATCCCTGACCGCGGCGCAGCCCAGCCGGCGGTAACACGGGACGGAAAACTCATGGACGGCAGCCCAGTGCTTGCGCGAGTTTCCGAGCGCTCTAACATAGCGGAGCTTTTCAGTCCGATTTGACCATGAACCCGCCGCAAAAGGTTTATTACTTCGATAACAACGCCACCACCCGCATCGCGCCGGAGGTGGTCGACGCCATGATCCCCTTCCTCCGGGAAATGTGGGGCAATCCTTCCAGCGCCTACGCCTTTGGCGCCCAAGTCCACGGCCATGTGGAAGCCGCCCGGGCCAAGGTTGCGGCGTTGGTCGGGGCCGATCCGAAGGAAATCATCTTCACCTCCTGCGGCACCGAGTCGAACAACTCCGCGATTCACAGTGCGCTGATCAGCTCGGGAAAGCGCCACGTTATCACCACGGCAGTCGAGCACAGCGCCAACATCAATTTCGGCGAATATCTTCAGAAACAGGGCTTTGAAGTCACCTACCTGCCCGTTGAAAGCGACGGTTCGCTGGACCTCCACCTGCTGGAGAAGTCGATCCGGCCAGACACGGCGATCGTCTCGGTGATGTATGCGAACAACGAGACGGGGGTGATCTTTCCGATCGAAGAAGTCGCCGCCATTTGCCGCAGCAAGGGCACCCTCTGCCACACCGACGCCGTGCAGGTGCCCGGCAAACTGAAACTCGACGCCCATCAACTGGGCGTGGATTTTCTCTCCCTCAGCGCGCACAAGCTGCACGCGCCGAAGGGAATCGGCCTGCTTTACGTCAAACGCCGCACCAAATACACGCCCTACATCATCGGCGGCCACCAAGAAAAAGGCCGGCGCGGCGGCACGGAAAGCGTCGCCAACATCATTGCCTTCGGCCGCGCAGCCGAACTGGCCATGGCCACCTTGGACGAAGAAAATACCCGCGTTCGGGCGCTACGGGACCGGTTGGAGACCTTCATCCTCACGAATATTCCGAACACGGTCCGCAATGGCGCCAAGGAGCCGCGCCTGCCGAACACGGTCAACATCGGCTTCGACTTTGTGGAGGCCGAGGCCGTCCTCCTCCTGCTCGACCAGATCGGCATTTGCGCCAGCTCCGGCAGCGCTTGCACCACCGGATCCTTGGACCCGTCCCACGTGCTGTCGGCGATGGGTGTAAAGCCGATGCGCGCCCGCGGATCGGTTCGGTTCAGCCTCGGCATCTACAACACGGATGCCGAAGTGGATTACCTGATCCAACACCTGCCGCCGATCATCCAAAAGCTACGCGACATCTCGCCGCTCAACCCGGCGCACCAGGACAACGACCGCTATGACATCGCGGGCGCCCGGGCGAAGCACGAGCAGGATCTAGCCATGGCCAAGACGGAATAGTCGGTTTCGGGGGCGAGTCGGCGGAAGTCACGCCCGACAACCTGCGCAGTGGCCCCGTTTGCCCTCTGGCGGGTGATGCAGAGGCGGCATCCGAAGGCGACTGCACTTCGGATGCCAGAATAATTGATTGGGGAGCCGTTCTACAGACCCATAGCCTTCCCCAGCACCACCCATGGCGAAAAAACTGGAGCCCCTAAGCGGGATTCATGACTCGGAATTCCCGAGCGGCCAGCGGCGGCCAGCGGGCCTGTTCGTCAGCACGCTTTGGAGCGTGGTCCGGCGGGCCGGCAGCGCCTCCGAGCCAGAGTCCGCCGCCGCCTTGGAGCGCCTGTGCCGGCAGTATTGGCAACCGCTCTACATCTTCGCACGCCGTAAAGGGCACTCGGAACATGACGCCCAGGACCTGACTCAGGGCTTCTTGGCGGAACTACTGGCGAAGAATGGCTTCGCCCGGGCCGAACCGGCGCGGGGCCGCTTCCGCACCTTTTTGCTGGGAGCGTTTTGCAATTACCTAGCCAACCAGTGCCGGGACCAGCTCGCCCAGAAACGCGGCGGCGGACAGGTCGTGGCTTCGCTGGAGGACGAAGCGGCCGAACCTTCGGGGCAACAGCTCAGCGACGGCCAAACGCCGGAGTTCCACTACGAACGAAGCTGGGCCCTTGCCCTGCTCGAACGGGTGCTTGATCGACTGCGTGAGGAATACTCCCAGGCCGGACGAAGGGAACTGTTCGAGGCGCTCCAGCCCAGTCTCACGGGCTCCGCCGGCCAGCCCGGTTACGCCGAACTGGGACGTTCCCTCGGCCTGAGCGAAGGCACCTTGGCCGTGGCCATGCACCGGATGCGGCGGCGCTACGGCGAATTGCTGCAGGAAGAGATCGCGGCCACGGTGGCGACGGCGGAGGAGGCCGGCGAGGAGCTGCGGCACCTGCTCCGGATCGTCTCCACCGCCCCGCCCACGCCCTGAAGGTGTAAGGTTGGCCCGTTTTCCGGTTAGAACCTCTCGGACAGCATGCCGTCAAACGCTCCCACCTCATCCAGCCCCACCGCCTGCAAAGTCTGTGGCACGCCGCTCGTGGCTCAACTGGGCGGGCAATGCCCCCGGTGCCTGCTGGGCTTGGCCGAGGAATTCGCCCACCCCGCAGGAACAATCACCGCGGCGGCCGGGCCGGGAGGATTCCCAGTCCGACGGTTCGGCGACTACGAACTCTTGGTGGAGATCGCCCGGGGCGGCATGGGTGTCGTTTACCGGGCCCGGCAGCGCAGCCTGAACCGCGAAGTCGCCCTGAAGATGATCCTCGCCGGCGAGTTGGCCGGACCCGAGGCGCTGCGGATGTTCCAGCGCGAGGCGCACGCGGCCGCAAACCTGCACCACCCCAACATCGTGCCCGTTTACGAAATCGGGGAACACGAGCTGCAGCACTACTTCACCATGCGGCTGGTGCCCGGCGGCGCCACCATCGCGGACTGGGCGCGGAGCCGGCCCCGCGCTTGGCGGGAACGCGCGGACGCCGTCGCCAAGGCCGCCCGGGCCGTGGCCTTCGCCCACAGCCGCGGCGTCCTCCACCGTGACCTCAAGCCGTCGAACATCCTGTGGGACGACGCGGCCGGCCCGCAGGTCACCGACTTCGGCCTCGCCAAACTGCTGGATGAGGCGGACGGCTCGCTAACGGTTTCAGCCCGGGTCTTTGGCAGCCCTAACTACATGGCCCCGGAGCAAGCCGGTGGCCGCCACGCGGAGATCACCACCGCCACCGACGTCTACGGTCTGGGCGCGGTGCTCTACGAGTTGTTGGCCGGCCGGCCGCCGTTCCGCGGGACCACGGCCCTCGATACCATGCGGCGCGCCGTGGAGGAGGCCCCGGAACCGTTGCCCGAAGTTCCCACCGACCTGCGCACCATCTGCCTCAAATGCCTCGAAAAGGATCCGGCCCGCCGCTACCGCTCCGCCGCCGCCCTCGCGGATGACTTGGAACGCTGGCTCCGGAACGAACCCATCGCCGCCCGACCCACCAGCGCCGTGGAACGACTCTCCAAGTGGGTCCGGCGCCGACCGGCCAAGGCCGCCCTGGTGGCGACGGCGACCGTCGGCCTCGCGCTCCTGATGGTCGGCCAGTTATTTCACACCCGCCGCACCAACGAGGCCCGGCGCACGGCGGAGGAAGCCAGTCGCCGCCTCGCGGGCGAACTGCGGCGCGTCGAATGGCAGCAGGCCGAGGAAGCCCTCGCGGCCGGCCGCACCCCGGACGCGATGGCCACCTTCGCCCGCTTCCTGCGCGAGACACCCGACGACACGGCGGTGGCCGCCCGGTTGCGCTCGCTGTTGGAGCTGCGAGCCTTTCCCCTCCCCCTGCTGCCGCCGCTGGTGCACGACAGTCCAGTTCGGCTAGTCCGATTGGCAGCAGATAGCAAACGCTTGGCCACGGTTGCCGACGATGGAGTGCTGCGTTCTTGGAACCCGACGACGGGCGTGCTCGAAAAAGAGGAACGGCTGAACCTGCGGCCCGAGAAGGGATACCTCCAATTCCTGCCCGACGGCCGCCACTTGCTCGCGGCCCGCAAGGGGGGCCGGGTGATTCTTTGGGATCTTGACCGCTGGAACATTGCCCGGGAGCTGGGTGACAGCCCCAATCGTCACGCCAAGCTGACCCTTGGCAGCAATGGCGAGCACCTTGCCCTAGTAACCCCTCGCGACGACGTGGAGTTATGGTCCGTCTCCACTGGAACGCTGCTGGCCCGCACGAATCTCCCGGCCAAGGACCTTTTCCTTTCCGCCACCATCAGTCCCGCGGGTGAGATGATCGTTCGGGGTGAGGGACGCGGCATGTGGTTCTGGAAGCCGGCGTCCCACAGCCTGGAGCCAATGCTGCCGGCCGGGGAAAAATTCGTCTTTGTCGCCTGCGATTGGCAACGGCGGCGGGCCTACATTTCCTTGGAAGATCAGGACCGGAAAACGCAGGGCCTTGTGTGCCTCGACTTGGATACCCGGCAGGAGTTGCTCCGGAACGACAACGCCACCGCGTGGCATACGCTGGAAGTGTCGCCGGAAGGAGGCCACTTGCTGGCGTCCCAATGGGGCGGCGGCATCATGGCACTGGAAACCGCCACCCTGCGGGAGCTGTTTCCCAAGTGTGCCTTCTCGCCCGTGTTTCCAAACCCAACCGCAGACCATCCGTTCCGGGTGGCCTTCCGCACCCTCCACGACGGTTCGGGCCTGCTCCACGACCTGCGTGACGGGCAAACGCTTTTGGAACCGGTCCAGCACGAGGGGCTGATCAACAGCCACGAACTGTCCCCGGACGGAGGCAGGGTGGTGACCGGCTCCCAGGATCGGACGGCGCGGCTCTGGGATTTGCACATGCGCAGAACCGAAGCCGGGCGGATCGACACCGGTGGCCCCGTGGAACTGCTGTCCCTGAGTCCGGATGGCCGCCGGCTGGCGGTCGCCGGCAGTCGCCAAATCCGGATCTATGACCCGGCTACGGGCGGCTTGCTGGCGGCGCCAGTCAGGGAGCCCGACCACGTCCCGTTCGTGGCCTTCTCCAACGATGGCCGATTCATCACGTCCGCGTGCTCGGACACGACCGTCCGCCTCCTGGACGGAATGAACGGCCATCCACTCTTGGTCAACCGCGCCCATACAATCCGCGTCTGGAAGGCGGTCCTTTCGCCGGATGCTCACCTGCTGGCTAGCAGCGGGGACAACCACGACGTCCACGTCCTTGATGTCTCCAGCAATCGGCCGGCGTTCGCTCCGTTGAAGCATGAGGATGCCGTGACCCACTTGGAGTTCAGCCGCGACGGTCGCCGACTGGTCTCCACCAGTGCCGATTCGACGGCCCGGGTGTGGGATGCCACGAGCGGCCAAGCCCTGGTGCCCCCGCTGCGACACAAGGGCACGGTGTGGATGGCTTGCTTCAGTTCCAATGGACAGCGCGTGCTCACCGCGTCCGCCGATCGCAGCGCCCAAGTCTGGGATGCTTCTACTGGACAGCCGGTGGCTCCCCCCATCCGCAGCGACCAAATATTGAGGGGCGCCTATTTCAGTCGGGATGACCGTCGGGTGCTGATCTCCACCCTCAACAGCGCCCAAATTTTTGACGCCTCGACTTCCATGCCCATGACCCCGCCGATGCGGCATTCGGACCGAGTGTTTGCGGCGGCCTTCAGCCCGGACCAACGTTGGGTGGCCACCGCATCGGCTGACAATACGGCCAGGATCTGGGATGCAAATTCAGGCTTCCCTGTCACGGAACCCTTTCGACACGACCAAGCGGTCACCACCCTGGCCTGGATGCCCGACAGCCGGCGTCTCCTGACCGGATCCCGTGACGGGACAATCCGCCGCTGGAACCTGTCCGGAATCCGCCCCGCCCCCGCCTGGTTGCCGGACCTCGCCGAGGCCTTGGCGGGCAAGCGCAGCGAACCCGGCGGCGGATCGATTGCGGTCCCCGGGGACCGGCTGGACGACCTCCGCCGCCAAGCCGACCAACCCGGCAACGATCCCGACCAACGCTGGCTGCACTGGTTCCTAGTCCGCCGGCTGGAGGCGCCCGACAGTCGTCCCGACTCAGAATAGGGCCGTCGGCACCCTCTCCGTTCCGGGCATGGCGCAAACCGGCCGACCCGCGGCCGGGGCGTTCGGACCTCATGGCGACCGAATTCCAGGGGGCGAAAGAATTTCAGACATTTCCCGTAAGGTTGCCGCCCCGACCGGTAAGAACCGGGTGTATGGAGTGCTTTGTTTCGTCCCATGAGTTCGTTCGGCGCCGTGCCAGTTGGCCGGCGGCGCGTCCGAGGACGACGCTCTCCGTGCCCAATGTGGTCCCCGCGAGCCATGCGTGGTTGCGCCGAGGATTCCGTCCACACTTCCTGCTCCCAACCGCATCGCCACTCAGGCCCCAACCGTGAAAATCCCCCCTTCCACCCAGAACGCTTCCCGCGTCTCCGCCGTCCGCCGGCTGTTGGCCCCCCTGCTGCTCGCGGGCGCCTGCTTGCCAGCGTTCGCCTCCCTCGTGAGCTACGAGGGATTTGGCTATGCCAACGGCTCCAATCTCAACGGCGCTAGCGGCGGCAGCGGTTTTTCCGCCAACTGGCTCGCCGAGAGTGGGGTGATGGTCGGTTCCTCCAGTCTCAGCTATCCCAACCTGCCCGCCGGCACCGCCGGATCCGCCTTCGTTGCGAGTGCCACTTACCCCGCCACCTTCCGAACTTTCGCCAACCGGGCCGGCACCGACACTTGGATCGCTTTTCTCTTCCGACGCGACGACATCAGCAACGGCGGGGGCAACCTGGTGATCGGCTCGGGCAACGTGAGCTTCTTCGGAATCGGCGGCACGGGCGGCCTTCGGATCGGCCATTCCGGTTTCACCGGCGGCATGACCCTTGGACTGGCCACGTTCGGCGGGTTGACACTCAATGATCCTGTGACGCAGGAGCAGCAGGCCGGGAGAACGCGCCTCGTGCTCATGCATTTCGACTATTCCGACGCGAGCGCAGTGAATGTCCGGGTATATCTCGATCCCGATCTCAGCCAACCGCTCGGAACTCCGAACCAGACCACGGCTTTCACATTGCCGACGCTGGACCGGATCGCGTTCCAAGGCGGACCGAGCTTCACCGTGGACGAGATCCGCGTCGGCGACCTGTTCCACGACGTCATCGGCAACAACGACCCCGACGGCGACGCCCTCACCACCGAGCAGGAGGCCGTCCTCGGCACCAACCCGCTCTCCATCGACAGCGACAACGACGGCTTCAACGACGCGACGGAGAACCTCAACGGGTCCAATCCGCTCTCGGACGCCAGCGTGCCCGGCACCACCCGCATCGAACGGGTGCTCGGCTCCGGCGCGGCCCGCGGCCTCGATCTCACCGGCAGCTTCGTTTACGCCTTCAATGTCGGCCCGGCCGGCGCGGCCGGCCAGGCGGGCGACGCCAACTTCACGGCGGACAACGCCTCGGGCATCACCGTCCAGGCGCCCAACAACCCCATCGCCAACTGGAACAACCCCAATTTCGGCGCCACCACCGCCGACAACGTCCTCGAAACCGTCTTTCAATCCATCCGCTGGGCTGACCATCTCGCCGGCACCCCGGAGGCGAAGACCCTCCGCGTGGATCTCGCCAACCTGTCGGTGGGCCGGCGCTACAAGCTCCAGCTCCTCTTCGGCGAAGCCGGATCGACCGGGCGCCGCTTCGATGTGTTGGTGAACGGAAACTTGGTGGCGGACAATTTTGCCCCCACCGACGCGCAGGGCGCCGCGTTCTGTGTCACGGCCGGCTCGGCCGTGGTGCATGAGTTCACGGCCACCAGCAGCACGTTGAACATCGTGCTCGATGGCGCCAACGTCCCCTCGGTTCCGTTCCTCAACCAAGACCCCTACCTCAACGGGGCAACGCTGGAGATCATTCCGCGGGCTCCGGTCGCCGTGACCGAGTCGATCAATCGCCCCAACACGACCCGTGTCACCAAAGTGCCGCTGGCCACTTTGCTGGGCAACGACAGCGATCCCGACGGCGATTCCCTGACGATCACCGCCGTGAGCGCTCCCCTGCCCGCCGGCGCCACCGTCGAGATCGCCGGCAACTTCGTCCTCTACACCGCCCCGGCCGGCGATTCCGGCAACGGCAGCTTCACCTACACCGTCAGCGACGGCGCCCTCACCGCCACCACCTCGGTCACCGTCACCGAGTCCTCGTCCGGCCCGGGCGCTTCGGCGCCGAATTCGGCCAGTGCCACCGCGGTCGGCGCGGACGTGGCGCTCAGGTTCCTCGGCGTGCCGGGCCGCACCTATGGGGTGCAATACACGACGGACAGCAGTCCGCCCTACACCTGGCAGGAGTTCGGCTCCCCGGTGAACCTCGTCGCCCCCGCCAGCGGCGTCCTCTCCCACCTGGACGTCAGCCCCGCCGATCCGCTGCGCCTCTACCGCGCCGTGCTCCGGCCCTGAATCACGGCCGAAACCACCGTCAACCGGACCGCTTCCGAATCTTTAACTCCACCCGCTTCCGCTCCGCATGAAACTCCCCTTCCTCGCCTCTGCCCTGTTGGCCGCCGTCCTGCCCGCCGCCGCGCAGGTCGTCCTCACGGAAAACTACACCTTCCCCGTCGGCGCTCCCGGCGGGAACATCCCGGACACGGGTCTTTCCGCCGGCTTCAGCCAGACGGTCAGCGACTCTCAAATTCAGACTCTCACCGCCGTCCGTGTGGGCCTCAATCTGACCGGCACGACCGCCGGCGGCGGCTGGGCCGGTGACCTGTTCGTCTCCCTCAACCGCGACCTCGGCAGCCAGACCGCGATCCTCCTCAACCAGGTCGGCGTCACCGGTTCCAATCCCGCCGGCTTCGGCTACGACGGCTGGAACGTCACCTTCCGCGACGATGCCGCGGCCGACATCCACCCGGCCGTCCTCGGCAGCGGAATCCTCACCGGCAACTACCAACCCGACGGCCGCCTAGCGCCCACCGACACGCTGCGGCCCGCGTCGCTGGCCGTGTTCGACGGACTGGCGGGCAACGGCGCCTGGCACCTGAACCTCGCCGACCTGAGCTTCGGCGGCACCATGACGCTCCAGAGTTGGTCACTGGAACTGGTCGGCCAAAGCTTCGCCCCGGTCCCAGAACCCGATGCCCTAGCCGCCTTCGCCGGCCTCGCCCTGCTCGGCTGGGGCGCCTGGCGCCGAACCCACTCCCGCCCACACCGCGGAGGCGCTATTTAGGGTCGGGATTTGCTGGAGTTTTGCGCGTCTTTCACCACGTTCGAGGCGTGTTTGCTCCCATTCTTCACCGTTATTCATTCGCTTTTTTTGCGGCCGCGTTAACCTGTTCGGCCGGGGATTCGCGCTGGTTTGAGTTGCGTTGCTCGCCGTCACATCCGGCCACGAATTACGCGATCCCTGACGGGAAGGTAGTCCAGATCATGGCCTTTGACGCGCCAGCAAGGACGCTGTTTTTTTCCGCGATCCGGCCGGAGGGCGTAATCGCAGAGGTGCCGGTCTCCAACGATCTTAACGCCGGCGCTTACGTGATGGGACCGGGCACTCTAAGACTGGTCTGGACGGGTCAGATTGCCCCTCAGTTGGGGTTCCATATCATTACCGCGAAGGAGTTTTCCGCGGTCGAATCCACCGCCGTGCATCTGACTCTCACCGCGTCAACAAACTTGCCGACGGTTGCACCCTCGAATGTCTTTTTCAGAGCACAGGCAAATTGAAACGATCCCCGGCACTGTAATCTCCCACCCGAACTACGCCCAACCGGCAGGCCAAAATATGCCCCCCCGCCCTACGCGACACGTCTGGAGAGAGGGAGTCCACAGCCGGGATTTCGAGGGCAGCGTCGCGCTGCGCCCTGACGGTCTTGGCCGATGCTTTGACCGCCCAACCCGGCGGCGATCCCGACCAACGCTGGCTGCCTTGGTTCCTGATCCGCCGGTTGGAGTCACCATCGAGCTCGCCAGCCCGCTGGCGGCGCCGCAGGCCGACGATTCGCCCGAAGCCAGGGGCCGAGCGAAATCCGCAACTTTCCCATAAGGTTCCCGCCCGCACCGGTAAGAACGGGGGGATATGGAATACTGCTTCCCGACTCGGAATTCCCTCCGCCGTCTCGGTGGTTGGCTGGGCTGGGTTAGCCTGATCCTGCCCACCTCGTTTTCCGCCGCAACCTTCACGGTCACCACCACCGCGGGTGCGGGCCCCGACTCGCTGCGCTAGGCCATCGCCGATGTAAACCCAGACGCGGACACCATCGTTTTCGCCGGCGGTCTCGCTGGGCAGACCATTTCGCTGGGCACTGCGGCCGACAATCTGTTCGGTCCGTCGGCCCTGCTGGTGACGAGCGAGATCTCGATCGATGGCGGGGCGGCCGGAATCACGATGACGCGCAACGCGTCCGCCGCCCCGACTCGGCTGCGACACTTCTTGGTGGCGCCAGGCGGAAACCTGACGCTCACCCGCTTCACGCTGACCGGCGGCCTCTTGGCGACCGCGTATTTCGGTTTCAGCTACCGGGCGTGCGGCATCGGCGGCGCCAGCTTCGACCTGAACGGGAGCATCGTCGCCACCAACACCACCATCAGCCGCAACCAGGTCAACGAATGGTGGGGCTGATTCGGCTGGAACCTCCCGACCGGCGGCATCTTCAGCCTCGGTGACAACGGTATCGGCACCCAGGACGGACCGCCCCTCCCTTCCACCTCGGCGGCCGTCCATTTGGTCAACTGCGTAGTCGCCGGCTCCCTCTCGGGCAACGGCAGCCCGGTCGCCGACTATCTGGAGATGGGCTACGACTCCGTCCTCAAGTTCAGTCACGCGGCGGGAACCGCCACTAGCAGCGGTTCCCACAACGTTATCCAGAACCTCACCGGCTCGTTCGGTGGAACTTACACCACCGGTGACCCTTCCTTGGAGACCTGGCCAACAACGGCGGCCCAACTCCCACCCTCGCCAGCGCATCGGGCGGCCCTGCCTACAATACCGGCCTCGACGCCCAAGCCCCCGCTCTCGACCAGCGCGGCGTGGCCCGGCCCTAGGCCGGCTCACGATCGACACGGCAGCGGCAACGGCCCCTAGTGCCTCCTGCAAGCCCGGGATCAGGTCAACGAAATCAACGGCCACACCTTCGCCCACGGCCAGGGCACCGACACCGGCAGCGCGAGCTATGCCGCCGGTAGCACGCCCGCACGTCCGCCCCGACGGGCAAACCGCTTGGTGCACCCTACCGGCCCCGCGCCGATCGCTTTTCCGATGTGACGGGCAATCCTTGCGGCCGAGGCCGTCCGCGCCCCGTCTGCCTCGTTCCACCTGAGCGGCAGCCGGAAACTCGCCGCAGCGTCTTGGTGATGAGGCGCCTGATGGATGTGGTCAGCTTCGGCTTCGTGCTGCTGGGGCGCGGGTGCTTTCGCTGGCGTAGCGCTGCCACCGCTGACGGCCTGCGGGAACTCACCGGCTCACGCCCTCCCGTCGTCACGCCAGCGGCCGTGCGGTTTGGCTCGGAACATTCCGCTTTGGCCGCGAATTCGCGCCCGACGGGAAAGAATCCTGAGATTTCATGCACGGAATGACCGGCGAAAGGGGTAGCCTGGCGATCTTAATTCTTGGCCAAGAGGATACTCCGGACTGCTCACTCCAAAGAAATGATGTCGCAGCATGGTGCAACCCCGGGACTTCACCCGCGTTTGGGGCGTGAAGGCCCCCGCCCATCTGCGTCCGTTGTCGGCCGGCGAAAGCGGGCCGGATCGAAGTTTGGCTCGCGGTCTTGGCGCTGATCTTTCCGTCGCCCTTTTGTCATCAATATGAACCCACTCCGACTCCTCCTGGTCATTATCATCCCACTGCTAACGGCACTTCCAGCGGCGGCCGGTGTGCTTGCGGGGCACCTGACCGAGCTCACGTTGAGCGACGGCACGCTGAATCCCCCGTTCCACTCCCCCACCTTTTCATACACCGCCAGTGTGGGCAATGAAGTGACCAGCATCACGGTCACTCCGACCACGACGGATTCGTCGTTCGCGCCCCTGAGCAAAGAGCCGCGATTCGCGACGCCGAACGCGGCTGTGTTAAACATTACGGTGAATGGCCAACCCGTGCCCTCCGGCGCACCCAGCGATCCGATTTCGCTGGAGGTGGGTCCCAACACAATCGAGATCCGGGTTGCCGACACGTTCGCTTTCCCCAGCCAATCCATCGCTAGGGCGGGTGCCCCGAAGCCGTCGGCTTCGCCGCTCAGAGACGATATCGACGAAGTTTACACGGTCACGGTGTTCCGGGACCTAGCAACGCCGCCGCCCGACACCACGCCGCCGACGCTGAATCCGGTGAGCCTGAAGTCAGACAATACGGACCCAGCCCTAGCCGTGGCCGGTGATACGGTGACACTGACTTTCACGGTGGATGAACCGATCCAGGCACCCACCGTCATCCTGGCCGGCGAACTGGCAACCGTCACCGATCTAGGCGGCAGTCAATGGGAGGCCACCTTGGTCGTGACGCCGGCTCACCCGCAGGGAACGGTGGACTTCTCGATCAACGCGATGGATCTGTCGGGCAACCCCGCGGGCGCGACCTTCACGACGGACCTGACGAGCGTGGTCATCGACAGCACCGCACCGGTGGCCGTCGCTGATTCCCTAGACCGGCCCAACACCACCCGGGTCGCGAAGGTGCTCCTGTCCGGGTTGCTCGACAACGACACCCGCTATCCGCCGTTCTTCCCGCTGAGCATCGTCTCGGTGGACAATGCCACCCAGACCGGCCCGGGCGCCGCCACCGTGGCCATCTCCGGCAACTTCGCGGTCTATACCGCCTCCGCGACCGGCTCCGGCAACGGCAGCTTCGAATACACGCTGAGCGACGGCCCGGGCGGCCACACGGTGACGGGCACGGTGACGGTGAATGAAATCACGCCCACACCCGGCGCCGGAACACCGAATGCGGTGAGCATCGTGCCGAGCGGCAGCGACTTCCTCGTCACCTTCATCGGCGTGCCGGGGAACATTTACCGTGTGCAATACACCACTGAGATCGCCGCGCCCCACAATTGGGTCGATCTCAGCGAGTCCGAACATACGGCCGGCGGGAACGGCGTCTTCTCCCATGCCGACGTGGCGCCCGGCGATTCCGTGCGCGGTTATCGCGCCGTGTCCGGCCCCGTGCCGGTGCCTTGACGCAGGACCGAATTTCACCCTGCAACTCCAATGACCGCCCCTCTCCACTCCATCATGAAAACGCCCGCCCTGTTCGCCTTGTCCACGCTGCTCGCCACCGCTGTCGTTGCCCAGCTACCGGCGCCCGATCCCGTAGTCACCGAGATCTACGGCCCGTTCACGCCCGGCGCGGCGATCACCGACAATGACGCGGTGCTGACCTCGTTCCTGCTCAGCATCAGTTCCTCGGCCATCCAGTCCCTCACCCAGGTGACGATCAGCTTTGAGCTGACCGGCACGCCGGCCGAGGCCGGCTTTGCCGGCGACCTGTTTGCCTCCCTGCTGAAGACCCCGGTCGGCGGTCCAGTCAGCGTGGGCGATCCGTCGGCCATCCTGCTCAACGGCGTGGGCATCACGGGCGCCAATCCGGTTGGGTTTGGCTACGACGGCTGGAACATCACCCTGAGCGACCTAGCCGGGACCGACATCCACACCCACTCCCTCGTCAGCGGCGTGCTGACGGGAACCTTCCAGCCCGACGG
Organism: uncultured Verrucomicrobiota bacterium; assembly: GCA_903821635.1. Lineage (GTDB taxonomy): Bacteria > Verrucomicrobiota > Verrucomicrobiia > Limisphaerales > UBA9464 > CAIWAH01. The sequence goes on from CAIJLV010000163.1 coordinate 74,836, forward strand.
ACGGCTGGCTCCAGGGGACGCGGCACGGCCATCACTGCTGGACGTCTTTAACGGCGGCACCGGCAACGGCGACTGGCGACTCAACTTGGGCGACTTGGCGGCCGGCGGCACCATGCAGCTCGTCAGTTGGTCCCTCACCCTCACCGGGGCCGATTCCGTCTCCCCCGTTCCCGAGTCCGGGACGTGGGCCGCCGGACTAGGCCTCGCCGCCTTGTCGGGCGCCTTGGCTTGGCGCCGCCCGCGGCGCAACTGATGGGGAGCCGCCGGCCGGCACCAAATTTGACCCTAGCCGGCGGCCTATTCGGTGCCCGCCCCACGCCCCCTACAGCCGCGTGTGATGGCGAATGTCCACCGCATCCATGCCGGCGGCGCGGATGGACTGCATCCCGAGGTCGGTGTCCTCAAACCCCCGGCACAAGTGCGGGGCCACGCCCAGGCGACGCGCGGCTTCGAGGAAAATGTCGGGCGCGGGCTTCTGGTTCACCACGTCCTCGTTGGTCACGATCGCGCCGAACCACGACACGATGCCCAGGTGGGTCAGCACCTTCGTAATAGCGTGCTTGGAACCGCCGCTCGCGACTCCCAGCGGCAGTTTGCCATAATTTCCCCGCGCGATGGCGACAACTTCCTCCACGGGACCGATGTGCTCAAACAGCTTGAAGTAGGCTTCTTCCTTTTCCTTCGCGAATTTGAGGGGATCAAGGTCGGTCCGCCCTTGCTCCAAGGCCAACATCCGCACGATGTCCCGGGTGGGCACACCGCCGAGCGCGTAGAAGCGTTCTTCGGGAAAGTGGACGCCATGTCGGGACGTAGTCTCCTGCCACGCCTGCCAATGAATGGGCATGGTGTCGGCCAAGGTGCCGTCGCAGTCGAAAATTAAGGCGTGAGGAACAAAGTCGGAGCGCACGGGCGGGAGAGTCAGCGACCCGGAACGGCGTCGCCACATTTTTGCGAAACCAACCCACCATGCCCCGCCGTGGAAACAGGCTTGTTCGCGCCGGGCAGAAATCGGCACCTTGCCCGGCGTGACGACTCAAGAAGCTCTGGACCTTTTCCGTTCCACCGGCGCCCTGCTGGAGGGCCATTTCGTGCTCCGCAGCGGCCTGCACAGCCGGCAATTTTTCCAATGCGCCCTCGCGCTCCAGCAGATGCCGATCGTGGAGAAGTTCGGCGCCGCCTTGGCCGAAAAGCTCCGCCCGCTCGCCGCCACCACGGTGATTTCACCCGCGATGGGCGGCCTCGTCATCGGGCAGGAAGTCGCCCGGCAGTTGGGCCTGCGGTTTATTTTCGCCGAAAAGGAAGAAGGTAAATTGGTGTTGCGCCGCGGCTTCAAACTCGCGCCCGGTGAACGATGCCTCGTGGTCGAAGATGTCGTCACCAAGGGCGGGCGCGTGGCGGAAACCATGGCCATCGTCCGCGAACTCGGCGGCGTGGTCCCCGGCGTCGCGATGGTGGTGGACCGCTCGAACGGCGGCGTCGATTTAGGCGTGCCTATGTTCAGCCTCATCGCGCTGAACGTCGAAACCTTCGCCCCCGACGCCTTGCCCGCGGATCTAGCAGGAATTCCCGCAACCAAGCCCGGCAGCAAATAAGCCCGCGCCCGCACTCAAAGCCACGGTGGGGCCAGCAGCTTCACTTTCAGCTTTGAGCTTTATGCCGCGGCCTTGGAACGTCCGCGCATGGATCTCCATTTGCGGGACAAGGCCGTCCTCATCACCGGCGCGACCAAAGGCATCGGCGCCGCCACGGCCCGCGCCTTTGCAGCGGAAGGGGCCCGCGTCGCTCTGATCGGTCGCGATGTAGCGGCCGGGGGCAAATTGGCGGCGGAACTACCCCACTCGGTTTTCATCCCGGCTGACCTCACTCGCGAAGAAGACTGCCTCCGCGCCGTCACGCAGACGGTTGAAGCGTTTGGGCGGCTCGACGTGCTCGTGAACAACGCGGGCGTGAATGACAGCGTGCCGCTCACCGCCTCGCCCGCCGATTTCCTCGGTTCACTGCACCGCAACTTGCTCCACGTCTTCTCCCTCACGCACCACGCCCAGGCACACCTCGTCGCCAGCCGGGGCAGCGTCGTGAACGTCACCTCGAAGGTCGCGTGGACCGGCCAGGGCGGAACCTCCGGCTACGCTGCGGCCAAGGGCGCCATCAACGCGCTGACCCGCGAATGGGCCATCGCCCTCGGCAAGGACGGCGTGCGCGTAAACTGCGTCGTGCCCGCCGAATGTGAATCGGACCAATACGACCGCTGGTTCAATTCCCAGCCCGATCCCGCCGCCGCCCGAGCGCAGGTGGCACGCCTCGTGCCGCTCGGCCACCGCCTCACCCAGGCCGAAGAACTCGCCGACTCCATCGTTTGGCTGGCGTCCGACCGCGCCAGCCACGTCACCGGCCAGTTTCTCTTCGTGGACGGCGGTTATACGCATCTGGACCGCGCACTGACGTCGGCGCACCAGTGGTAAAAACTCCGGGGCCGTCGCCGTTCAGCGTGCCGTCGGCCCCCAACCGGCGGGCCTCGGATTAGGCGGTTGGGTTTGACAGGGTTCCGCAAACGGGGCGGGCCAAAGAAGACTGAGTTATCGGGTGGTGGATGCTGGCGACGGTCTTGCCCAGCGTCAGCCCGTCGCACCTTCGCCAACGCCCGGGGCGAGCCGGTCACCCTCTCCGCCTTCGTCCGAGTGCTGTCCTTTTCCCGCGCGGTCTTCGGGCGTTTGGTCACCTTGATCCAGTTGCCCGTGCTTGCGGGACTGCCACCAAGACGCCGGCCGCATTTTACCGGGGCCCTTCCCACACCCGGTGTTCACTCGCAGCCCAACGCCCGTGGCCGACCGAAATCCCCGATTTACCGGCCGGCGTTCCCGACTACGCTGGATCGCATGCAACGAATCTTCGCCACGTTTCTGAGCCTGCTCCTACTTGCCGCGGGCTGCGCTACTGCCGGCAAGCCGGACTGGCCGGGCCGCGTGGGCAATTACACCTACGACCACGCGGTGAAAGAGCTCGGGCCGCCCGACAAGACGGAGACGCTGTCCGACGGCGTCCGCGTGGCCGATTGGTTTGTGACGCGGCATGGCGGCATGACGGTCAGCCTCGGGTTGGCGAGCTTCGGCTCGAATACCGCCGTGGGCACCGGCACCACGCTCGGCACCGTCGGCGGCCGGCCGACGCTGCGGCTCACCTTTGGCGGGGATGGCAAGCTGCAGTCGGCACAGGAGCTCGGAAGGTAGTCGCGACTCCAAGCGATACCCGACCCAGACCTACGCTTCCGCCGCCGCCCGACGCCCCCGCAAGGACATCGTCGGTCGCCAGCCCAATTACTTCCCCTCCGCCACGCAATATAGCGCCGCGTGCGTCCGGAGGAACACCTGGCCGTCCGAGAACGCCGGCGTGGAGTTGGACAATTCGCCCAACGGGTTGCTGGCGATGAGCTCGAACTTCGGCGCGGCGCGGAGCACCAAGGTGTCGCCGGATTGATTCACCACGTAGAGCCGGTCGCCGACCAGGACGGGTGAACCCCAGGTCGCACTGTTGCTCCCGGTCGCCGGCAGTCGCTCTTCGAAGACTAGCTTACCGGTCGCCAGGGCGTAGCACTGGAGAAAGCCGTCGGTGACGCTCACGTAGATGTGGCCGTCTTTGATGATCGGTGAGCCGATGGTGTGCTTCTTCATCCGCGGTTCGTGGAAGAGCCGCTTCGCCGTCCTGTCCCCTTCCCCGCCGGGCTTAATAAAGACCACTCCGCCGAAAAAGCCGCCCATCGTGACGAGGGTGCCTTCGCCGTAGCTGGTCGAACTGTAAACGAGCGGGTTGATCCCTTCGGCACTCCACAGTTCACGCCCGGTCTGCGGGGCAAACGCCCGCACGCGGTTGGCCACCGGCAGGACGATTTCGTCGCGCCCCGCGGCCGTGATGAGGAGCGGGGTGCTGAAGGTGCCGAGCATGCCGTCGCTCTTGCCGGCAAAGCCGTCGAAGCGTTCCGCGGGGTGGTGTTCTTTAAGCGGCACGGTCCATTTCTGTTCGCCGGTCCGTTTGTCGAGGGCGTAGAGCGCGGAGAATTCACCCGGACCGTGATACACAATTACCAGGTCGCCGTGAATCACCGGGGAAGAACCCTGACCCCACTCGTGGCGCTGTTTGCCGAGGTCGGCCCGCCACAGTTGTTTCCCGCTCCAGTCGTAGGCGACCACGCCGGCCGAGGCGAAGCTGGCAATCACGCGTTCGCCATCGGTTACCGGCGAAGCGGCGCAGTGGGGATTGGTCTTGTGGCGCGGATCAGCCTCGTCGTAGGCGACGCCCTGCTGCCAACGCAGTTTGCCGGTCTGCCGGTCGAACGCCATCAGGGTGCGTTGCTTGCCGTCTTGCACGGCCTGGGTGACGAACACGGTGTTGCCCCAGACGATGGGCGACGCGTTGCCGGCCTCGGGCAATTCGGTGCGCCATTTGACGTTTTCAGTTTTGCTCCAGCGGACCGGAAAATTGGTCTCAGGCGCGCTGTTGTTCTGGTTCGGGCCCCGCCACGAAGGCCAAGGGGCAGCCGGCAGGGAAACACAGGTGACGCAGGCGACTAAAAGGGCTGATAACCGGACGGGCATGGCGACAAGCTACGGACTGGCCGGCAACTGCCAAGCCAGCAAAATGCCGTCGGGAATCTAAGTCCGCCTGCCGCCCCAACCACTTGCTGGGCGGCGGCCCAGAAGCCTGCCCGACCGAAGGCCAATTCCCTGCGCTGCCGACGCCAAAATCCACTCGTCGAAACCAATCACCACTGCTAACTGTCTCTTCGCCTTATGACCTCGATTGTGCGTTTTGGCAGCCGCTGGGGCTCCCTCCTGTTGCTCGGCAATCTGCTCGTGGCGCTCGGCCAAAACCCAGCGCCGACGCCCCCGCTGCCCTCCGCAGCCCCTGGCAGCACCCCCCTTTTCCCGTCCCGCCGGATTCCCAGCGCTTCCACCCCGATCGCCCGGCTGACCAACTTGGCCGCCCGGAACGTGGCGAACACGACCGTAACGCCGCTGCACACCAACCTGAACCCGAACGCCCTCAAGTTCGATGCCACCTCGAAGTCGGTGGACCTGAAACAGGGCGAAACCAAAGGGCTTTTCAAGTTTGCGCTAACCAACGTCGAGCAGGCCGCCGTCACCATTACTGGCATTCACACCAGTTGCGGCTGCACCGCTGGCCAGATGCCCAAGACGCCTTGGGTGCTCGCTCCGGGCGAATCCGGCGTCATCGACATCACGATGGACATGACTGGCAAGTTCGGAAAAGTGACCAAGACCGCCACCATCTCGTCGTCCTCTGGCCCGTTCGTCCTGCAAGTCAGCTCCACGGCCCCGCCGCCCGATCCCTCGGTCATGCGCACGGGTGACCGCATGCGCAATCTTCAGGTCGCCGGGGCCGACCGGCAGGCCATCTTCCGCAATGATTGCGCCACCTGCCACGTCCACCCCACCACTGGCAAGGTCGGTAAAGTGCTCTTCGACACCGCGTGCGGCATCTGCCACGACGCCGAACATCGGGCCTCAATGGTCCCCACCCTGCGCGACCCCAAACGCGCCACCGACGCCAATTACTGGTCCAAGTGGATCACCGAAGGCCGCGAAGGCAGCCTCATGCCGGCCTTCGCCCTGAACCGCGGCGGCATCCTGACCACGGAGCAAATCACCTCGCTTGTCGATTACCTCGAAGGCGACTTCAAAAAAGAGCCGGTCAAGCCGGCCGCGACGCCCACCGTAGCCCCGGCCAAACTCATTCCCCCGCCCGCCGGCCCGGCCGTCAAATAATGGCACCGGGCCGTTTCATCACCTTTGAAGGCGGAGAAGCCGGCGGCAAAAGCACGCAGATACAGCGGCTCGCCGACCAACTTCGCGCCCACGGTCACCTCGTGCGCGTGCTCCGAGAACCCGGCGGCACGCCCTTGGGCGAAAAAATCCGGCACCTACTCAAGCACGATCCCGACGGCCGCGGCATGGCGGCGGAAACGGAACTGCTGCTAATGAATGCCAGTCGCGCTGAGTTGGTGCGGCAGGTGATCCGGCCAGCCCTCGCCGCGGGCGAATTTGTCCTCTGCGACCGGTTCTTCGATTCGACGACTGCCTACCAGACTTTCGGTCGCCAACTCGACGCCGCAGCCGTGCGCTCGGTCATTGAATTTGCCGTCGGCGACACCCACCCGGACCTGACCTTGCTGCTGTGGCTACCGCGGGCCGAAGCGCGGCGCCGGTTGCAACAGCGCAACGCGGAAACCGCCCCGGCCGAAGACCGGTTTGAACTGGAGCAGGAAGCTTTCTTTGAACGGGTCGAGGCAGGTTACCGGGCGTTAGCGGCCGCCGAACCGCAGCGCGTGCGCCTCGTGGACGCCACCCCCGATGTAGCCACCGTCGCCAGTCAGATTTGGGCCGAAGTCAGCCGCCTGCTGGCCTGAGGCAAGCAGCGTTCCGATGTGGTTGAAAGTAGGTGATTTCGCCCAATAACTCAATGGTATTCGCCCAAAATCGCCACTATTCCCGGTAACCTTTCCACCCTGTTGCGCTGACACTTCCACTGACAGCGGACCCCCGGTTCCCCGGTCGGGTGGAGTCCAGAGGGCCAGCCCTTTGGCGCCCCGGGTTTGGGCACGGCGCGAGTGCCCAAGGCGGCCAGTTGGGCGGAACCGCGGAGGTTCCGCCGCGCTCATTTTCTGGCGGTTCACACGGGCCGGAGGTCGGCGGGGAAATGGCTGAGGTAACGGCGCCGGGGATCGTAACCAGCGCCGACGCCGGGCCGGTCCCCGCCGGGGTGCTGCCAGAGCTGCCGGGCGCGGTTCCAGTGGAAGCCGAACTCGGCCAACTGCCGGCGAACCTCCGGGGCGGGCGGCTCGTGGAACTCCACCCACACCCAGCGGCCGACGACCTCGGCCCGTTCGTAGAGGTCGGGCCAGTGACAGGCGAGCAAATGAACCAAACGGGCACAGGTCAGGAAACGATTCCGCCGACGCAGGCGGAAGTTGATCGGGGGGCAACGCGGAGCGGGCGGGCTGTTCGGCGCGGCTGGCGAGCCCTGCAAACAGGAATGATTCTGTGGGGTTCATGGTCTTTTTTTGGGACCGGCCGTTCGTCGTCGGTGGGTCGCCCTGCACCGGAAGAGGCCGCGGAGGGCGGGCGGCCCGCGGGA